>NZ_JBITRX010000008.1:0-342725 GCF_044540325.1 Streptomyces sp. NPDC086023 | reverse complement strand
CACCGGCCCCAAGCCCGTCACGTCAGGCGAACCCCAGGATCTGAAACAGAACACGACTCACGAGGCGAGCCCCGACCTCAAAACCAGGTCACTAGGTCCTCTCGTCATGCTCCCGCCTGCCCCTCCGACAGGCCCTGGCGGCGACGGCCGCCACCGCGGCCGCGAGAGGCGGTCGGCGCCGGCGGCCGGAGGTGGAGGGCGTGTGACGGGGCCGGGGCGGAGGGCGCGTACCCGGTCCGGAAGAGAGCCGCGGCCGTGGTGGGGGCTCGGGGGTCTTCCCCGCCACGGCCGTCACCGCGAACAACGCGCCAGGGGCCCGGGTGGTTACGGGCCATCCGGGCCCCGCACCTCGGCCGGGCCCCGCCGGGCGCGTCCTCCGTTCGGCCGAGTCCGTCCGGCACCCGGTTGCCCGCGCACCCTGTCGGCAGTTGACTCGGAGGCCGGGGGTGACCGCGAAAGAGGTGGCAGTCATGCTCTCGGCCCGAAGCCTGTTCCAGGAGATCATCGACAACGACGAGTCCTACCGGCTCTTCTGCTCCATCGCGGCCAGCGGGGAGACGCAGGGCGGCTGGGAGAACGCCCGGATCGCCGCACTCGTGCCGACGGGCATGGCGGACATGGCCCCGAAGATCACCCGGCACGGCGCCGACGAGGACAAGCACGGCCGGATCTTCCAGCAGCTGCTGAGGAAGCGCGGCCTGGAGCCGGTGCCGGTGCCGCCCGAGACGGACTACACGATGCTGCTGGAGAAGAACGGCATCGGCCTGGCCCATGCGAGGCTGCGCGCGCAGGAGCGGCTGACCGAGGAGGACATCGTCGTGTACCTCTCGCACAGCCGGGTCACCGAGCAGCGGGCCGCGGACCAGATGGTGATGCTCAGGAAGTACTTCGGGGACCACCCCGAGGTCGGCCGGGCCATCCGGATGATCAGCAACGACGAGGACAACCACCTCGCGTACTGCCACGAGGAGCTGCTCCGGCTGAACCACGAGGGGTACGGCCGCACGATCCAGCGGGTGCTGCGCGAGAGCGCGCTCGCGGAGATCGTCATCTACCGCGACGTCAGCCTGGCAGTGATGGAGCACATGGGCCGGATCCTGAAGTGGCCGAAGGCGAAGTCGGCCGCGCTGGCCGCCGGCATCCGGGGCATGTACGCGTACGAGCGCTTCGCGGGCTGGCACCGGGCGGTCGGCCTGGCCATGCCGGAGCGGCGCGACGCGCTCGGCGGGCCGGTCACCCCGGTGCCCGAACCGGTCTGACCCGGACCGGTCCGATCCCGGCCGGGCCGGTTTGACCTGGACCGGCCCGACCCCCATGGGTCCGAGTCCGGCCCCGACGGGTTTGACCCGGAGAGGGCCGGGTCTACAGCCAGCCGCGGCGCTTGAAGAGCCGGTAGAGCCCC
The DNA here is from genome assembly GCF_044540325.1 of Streptomyces sp. NPDC086023. NCBI lineage: Bacteria > Bacillati > Actinomycetota > Actinomycetes > Kitasatosporales > Streptomycetaceae > Streptomyces > Streptomyces sp. NPDC086023. The sequence continues at coordinate 341,323 of NZ_JBITRX010000008.1, read as the reverse complement.
CACACGGTCAGGCCCATCAGCAACAGCACCCCGGGATAGCCGAGGCGCCAGCCCAGCTCGGGCATGTGGGCGAAGTTCATGCCGTAGATCCCGGCCACCATCGTCGGCACCGCGGCCATGGCCGCCCACGCGGAGATCTTCCGCATGTCGTCGTTCTGGCGCACGCCCATCTGGGCGAGGTGTGCCGAGAGGGCGTCGCTCAGCAGCCGGTCCAGGCCCTCGACGTACTCGTTGGCCTTGGTGAGGTGGTCGGCGACGTCCCGGAAGAACGGCCGGGAGTGCTCGTGCACGAAGGGCACCCCAGGGCCCGCCAGCCGGGCCATCGGCTGGGCCAGCGGGGCGGTGGCCCGCCGGAACTCCAGGACCTGGCGCTTGAAGCCGTAGATCCGCGCGGCGGTGTTCCTGGGGTCCCCGCCGTCCGGCTGGAACACCTCGGCCTCCAGCTCCTCCAGGTCGGCCTGGAGCTCGGCCGCCACCTCGATGTAGTGGTCGACCACCATGTCGCTGACGGCGTACAGCACGGCCGTCGGCCCGTGCCGCAGCACGTCCGACTCCCGCTCCAGGCGGCTGCGTACGGGGGCCAGCGCGCCGCCCCGGCCGTGCCGGACGGTGACCACGAAGGAGTCGCCGACGAAGACCATCAGCTCGCCGGTGGTGACGGTGTCCCGCCGCACGTCGTACAGCACCGGCTTGAGGACGACGAACAGCGAGTCGTCGTAGACCTCCAGCTTGGGCCGCTGATGTGCGGTCAGAGCGTCCTCGACGGCGAGGGGGTGCAGGCCGAACTCGCTGCTGACGTGGTCGAACTCCTTCTCCGTGGGCTCGTGCATGCCCACCCAGAGGAAGGCGTCGCCGGCGGCCCGTGCCTCCTCGAGGGCGTCGGAGAGGTCCGCCGGCCCGGCCACCCGCTTCCCGTCCCGGTAAATCGCGCTGTCCACAATCATTCGGGCATTCTTCCCCGGCCCCGCCCGGGGCGCACGCCAGCGCCTACGCTGGGGGCCATGGCGACCTTGATCCTGGTGCGGCACGGACGCTCGACCGCGAACACCTCCGGCGTACTGGCCGGATTGACCCCCGGCATCGCCCTCGACGAGCACGGGGCCGCGCAGGCGGCGGCCCTGCCGGGCCGGCTGGCGGGCCTGCCGCTGGCCGCGGCGGTGACCAGCCCGCTCCAGCGCTGCCGGGAGACCCTGGCCCCGCTGCTGGCCGCGCGGCCGGAGCTGCCGCTGCACACCGAGGAGCGGATCGGGGAGTGCGACTACGGCGACTGGTCGGGCCGCAAGCTCGCCGAACTGGCCGACGAGCCCCTGATGAAGGTGGTCCAGCAGCACCCGTCCGCCGCCGTGTTCCCGGGCGGCGAATCCATGCGCACCATGCACTACCGGTCGGCGGAGGCGGTGCGCGAGTGGAACACCCGCATCGAGGCCGAGCACGGCCCGGACGCCCTGTACCTGATGTGCTCCCACGGAGACGTCATCAAGTCCCTTGTGGCGGACGCGCTCGGCCTGCACCTCGACCTGTTCCAGCGGGTCTCCGTCGAGCCCTGTTCCGTCACCGTGATCCGCTACACCCGGACCCGGCCCTTCCTGCTCCGGCTGGGCGACACCGGCGACTTCGCCTCGCTCGTGCCCCGCGAGCCGTCCCCCGAGGGCGGGACGGAGGCCGGTGATGGCGGGAACGCGGTGGTGGGGGGCGGTGCGGGCGCGGGTTGATCCACCGGCGCAGTAGGGTGGATGAACCTGAAACATGCTCTGCCCGCCCTGCGCTGTCGGCGCCGATGAATCTGGAGACTGGACGTGCCCCGTCAGGTGTTCCTCTACGACCCGCCGGACCGCTTCGTGGCCGGCACGGTCGGTCTGCCTGGACGCCGTACGTTCTTCCTCCAGGCCTCCGCCGGCCCCCGGGTCACCAGCGTCTCCCTGGAGAAGACCCAGGTCGCCGCGCTGGCCGAGCGGATGGACGAGCTGCTGGACGAGGTCGTCCGGCGCACCGGCGGCAACGCTCCCGTCCCGGCCGTGGCCCCCGCGGAGGCGGCCGACACCGCGCCGCTGGACGTGCCGGTGGACGAGGAGTTCCGCGTCGGCACCATGGCGCTGGCCTGGGACGGCGAGGAGCAGCGGATGATCGTCGAGGCGCAGGCTCTGGTCGAGCTCGACGCGGACTCGGAGGAGGACCTCGCCGAGGCCGAGGAGCGGCTGCTCCAGGACGAGGAGAACGGCCCGCCCATGCTGCGGGTGCGGCTCACCGGGGCGCAGGCCCGCGCCTTCGCCAAGCGGGCCCTGGACGTGGTCAACGCCGGGCGGCCGCCGTGCCCCCTGTGCAGCCTGCCGCTGGACCCGGAGGGACACGTATGCCCGCGCCAGAACGGGTACCGCCGCGGAGCGTGACGGTGGAGCCGAGCGTGCCCGCCGCCGGGGAAGCGGGACGGACCGCGACCGAGGAGCTGCTCGCCCTCGGTGAACTGACCGTGCGCGGACGGATCCGCGAGGCGTCGAACGCGGTGTTGCTGTGCGATGTCACGCGTGACGGTACAACGTCACCGTGCGTGTACAAGCCCGTCGCGGGGGAGCGCCCGCTGTGGGACTTCCCCGACGGGAACCTGGCCCGCCGGGAGGTCGCGGCCTACCTGGTCTCCGAGGCCACCGGCTGGGGCCTGGTCCCGCCCACCGTGCTGCGCGACGGCCCCTACGGCGAGGGCATGGTCCAGCAGTGGATCGACGCCGGCCCGGACGCGCCCGAGGAGGCCCTGCTGGCCCTCGTCGAGGGAGAGGAGCCCGGCGAGGGCTGGAAGGCCGTGGGCTTCGCCGACGTCGGAGAGGGCCGCACCGCCCTCCTCGTCCACGCCGACGACGAACGGCTGCGCCGCCTCGCCGTCCTCGACGCCGTGATCAACAACGGCGACCGGAAGGGCGGCCACCTGCTGCCCGGTCCCGGCGGGCGGCTCTACGGCATCGACCACGGCGTCACCTTCAACACCGAGGACAAGCTGCGCACCCTGCTGTGGGGCTGGGCGGACGAGCCCCTCACCGACGAGGCCCTGGCCGTCCTGGACCGGCTCGCCGCGGAGCTCGCCGCGGGAGCCCCCCTCGCCACCCGACTGGCCGAACTGATCACGGCCGCCGAGCTGGCCGCCGTACGGGACCGAGTGGGCCGGCTGACCGCCACCGGACGGCACCCCAAGCCGAGCGGACAGTGGCCGGCGATCCCCTGGCCACCGGTCTGACCTCCCCAAACGGGCAATGCACAGGGGCGGGGCAGGCGCAAGAGCGCCTATTCGGCCAACCGCCCGGATCCCGTTCGTTTCCGGAACAGGTGTCCGGTTAGGCTCAAGGCATGCATGCCTGGCCCGCTTCTGAGGTTCCCGCCCTGCCCGGCAAGGGCCGCGACCTCCAGATCCACGACACCGCGACCCAGGGGAAGATCACCCTCGACCCCGGTCCCGTCGCCCGCATCTACGTCTGCGGCATCACCCCGTACGACGCGACCCACATCGGTCATGCGGCGACCTACAACGCGTTCGACCTCGTGCAGCGCGTGTGGCTCGACACCAAGCGGCAGGTCCACTACGTCCAGAACGTGACGGACGTCGACGACCCGCTGCTGGAGCGGGCCGAGCGCGACGGCCACGACTGGACCGAACTCGCCGAGCGCGAGACCGCCCTGTTCCGCGAGGACATGACCGCCCTGCGGATGCTCCCGCCGCAGCACTACATCGGCGCCGTCGAGGCCATACCCGGCATCGTCCCGCTCGTCGAGCGGCTCCGGGACGCGGGCGCCGCGTACGAGCTCGAAGGCGACGTCTACTTCTCCGTCGAGTCCGACCCGCAGTTCGGCAAGGTCTCGAACCTCGACGCCGAGGCGATGCGGCTGCTCTCCGCGGAGCGCGGCGGCGACCCGGACCGCCCGGGCAAGAAGAACCCGCTCGACCCGATGCTGTGGATGGCCGCCCGCGAGGGCGAGCCCAGCTGGGACGGCGGCACGCTGGGGCGCGGCCGCCCCGGCTGGCACATCGAGTGCGTCGCCATCGCCCTGGACCACCTGGGCATGGGCTTCGACATCCAGGGCGGCGGCTCCGACCTGGCCTTCCCGCACCACGAGATGGGCGCCTCGCACGCCCAGGTGCTCACCGGCGAGTTCCCGATGGCCAAGGCCTACGTGCACGCGGGCATGGTCGCGCTGCACGGCGAGAAGATGTCGAAGTCCAAGGGCAACCTGGTCTTCGTCTCGAAGCTGCGGCGCGACGGGGTCGACCCGGGCGCCATCCGGCTCGCCCTGCTGGCCCACCACTACCGCGAGGACTGGGAGTGGACCGACCAGGTGCTCGCCGACGCCGAGGCGCGCCTGGCGCGCTGGCGCGCGGCCGTGTCCTGGCCGGACGGCCCCTCGGCCGACGCACTGGTCGAGGAGGTCCGCGAGGCCCTCTCCGACGACCTGAACGCCCCGGCGGCCCTCGCGGCAGTCGACCGCTGGGTGGCGCTCCAGGAGTCCGCCGGCGGCTCCGAGGGCTCCGCCCCGGGCGTGGTGTCCCGCACCGTCGACGCGCTGCTGGGCGTCGCGCTGTAGCCCGCGGCCTGCCGCACACGACCCGGCCCCGGCCGGACCGCTCGCGCGGTCCGGCCGGGGCCGGGGTGTTCCCGGGGGACTACGCCTCCGGCGCGTCCGGCTCCGTGCCGTCCTCCGGCTCCCCGCCGGCCTCCGGCTTCGGCTTCGGCCGGGTCCGCCCGCTCGACGTGTCGCGCAGGTACGAGGCGTCCCCCGACTCCGTCGCATGACCCACCGCGCCCCCGGGCGCGGGGTCGCGCCGCCGCAGGTACCGCTCGAACTCGCGGGCGATGGCGTCGCCCGAGGCCTCCGGCAGGTCCGCCGTGTCCCGGGCCTCCTCCAGCGTCTGGACGTACTCCGCCACCTCGCTGTCCTCGGCGGCCAGTTGGTCCACGCCCAGCTGCCACGCCCGCGCGTCCTCCGGGAGCTCGCCCAGCGGGATGCGGAGGTCGATCAGGTCCTCCAGCCGGTTCAACAGGGCCAGCGTCGCTTTGGGGTTGGGGGGCTGCGACACGTAGTGCGGCACCGCCGCCCACAGCGACACCGCCGGAACTCCCGCGTGCGTACAGGCCTCCTGGAGCACGCCGACGATGCCGGTCGGGCCCTCGTACCGGGTCTCCTCCAGGTCCATCGCGCGCGCCAGGTCGGGATCCGAGGTGACCCCGCTGACCGGCACCGGCCGGGTGTGCGGGGTGTCGCCCAGCAGGGCCCCCAGGATCACGACCATCTCGACGCCCAGCTCATGGGCGAAGCCGAGGAGTTCGTTGCAGAACGACCGCCAGCGCATGGACGGTTCGATGCCGCGGACCAGCACCAGGTCCCGCGGTTTGGCCCCGCCCACGCGCACCACGGAGAGCCGTGTCGTGGGCCAGGTGATCTTCCGTACCCCGCCGTCCAGCCAGACCGTGGGACGGTTGACCTGGAAGTCGTAGTAGTCCTCGGCGTCGAGCGCCGCGAACACCTCGCCCTTCCATTCCCGGTCCAGGTGCGCCACCGCACCGGAGGCGGCGTCACCCGCGTCGTTCCAGCCCTCGAACGCGGCCACCATGACCGGGTCGATCAGCTCGGGCACGCCCTCAAGCTCGATCACCCAGGTCTCCTTCCGAAGTTTCCTTGTGTACGGGCATCAGCCTACGGCTTGGAGCTGCCCCGGCCCACAGGCCCGCAACCGCCCCGTTTCACGCCGATCCCCGCTCCAGCAGCCCCTTCAGGGTCCGTTCGTTGCGCGGAACCTCCTTGCGGGCGTGGGGCCTGACGACGAGCGGGACCAGCACCCTGCCCTTGCCGTGGCCGTGCAGGTCCAGGTCGAGCGTCACCCGTGAGCGGGTGCCGTCGTCGAGGGCCTCGACGGTGCCGTGGAAGTCGGCCCGGATGGGGCCCTCGTCGCCGTGCAGATGCCAACTCCTGGGCGGATCCACCTCGGTGACCTCCATCACCGTCTGGATCTCGCGCTTGCCGATCCGGCGCCTGACCTCCACCCGCTCGCCCACGTGCAGGGGGCCGGAGGCCGGCTGCACGGCGATGGCGCTCTCCTGCCACTCGGTCAGGTGCGACAGGTCGGTGAGGTAGGAGAAGACCTCCTCGGGAGGCCGGGAGATCTCGATGCTTTCCTTGATGGCGGACATGGCCGCCCCCTTCGCATCCCCCCTGGTCGTCCTTTCGTACAAATGATCCCATGGCGGGGCGGGGCCCATCAATGCCGGACGGGGCGGCTTCCTCCCGGAAGCCGCCCCGTCACATGTCACACCGCGATGTCACACCCCGTGGCGGAGCATCTCCTCGACGCGACCGCGCACGGCCTCGTCGTCCAGGCCGCGGATCGTCACCGTCGTACGCCGGCGGAGCACGTCGTCCACGGTCTGGGCCCACTCGAAGTCGCGGGCGTAGGCGACCTGCGCCCAGATCTCCGGGCCGTCCTCGTGGATGCGCTCGCCCAGCTCCGGGCTCTCGTTGACCATGCGGGCGATGTCGAAGGCCAGCGAGCCGTAGTGGGTGGCCAGGTGGCGGGCCGTGAGCGGGTCCATCCGCATGCCGGGCTCGCGGTCCACCAGCAGCCGGTGGGCCACCGCGTTGGGGTTGGCGACACCGGGCAGCGGCACCCGGCGCACCAGCGACTTCACCGGCTCCATGTCCTCGGCCAGCGCCCCGCCGGGCAGCTTCGCGAGCTTGTCCATGACCACGCGGCCGATGTGCCGGTACGTGGTCCACTTGCCGCCGGCCACGGACAGCATGCCGCCCTTGCCCTCGGAGACCACGGTCTCGCGCTTGGCCTTCTCGACCCCGCCGGGGCCGCCGGGCAGCACCCGCAGGCCGGCGAAGGCGTACGTCATCAGCGAGCGGTCCAGGTCGGCGTCCTTCACGGAGAAGGCGGCCTCGTCCAGGATCTGCTGGATGTCCTTCTCGGTGGCGCGCACGTCCGCCGGGTCGCCCTCGTACACCTCGTCGGTGGTGCCGAGGAGCAGCTGGTCCTCCCACGGGAGGGCGAACGTGATGCGGTACTTGTCGATCGGGGTGGCCATGGCGGCCTTCCACGGCGACTTGCGCTTCATCACGATGTGCGCGCCCTTGGAGAGCCGGATCGACGGCATGGAGTGCTTGTCCTCCATGCGCCGCAGGTGGTCCACCCACGGGCCGGTGGCGTTGAGCACGACGCGGGCGTCGACGCCGAACTCGGTGCCGTCCAGACGGTCCTTCAGCTCGGCGCCGGAGACCCGGCCCTGCGTCATGCGCAGGCCGGTGACCTCGGCGTGGTTGAGGACGACCGCGCCGGACTCGACGGCCGCGCGGACCGTCATGACCGCCACGCGGGAGTCGTTCATCTGGTGGTCGTAGTAGACGGCCACGGCCTTGAGGTCGTCGGTGCGCAGGGCGGGGTTCTCGGCGGCGGCACGGGCGGGGGATATGACCTTGCCCATGCCGTCGCCGAAGGCCGAGAGGGCGGAGTACGCGAAGACGCCCGCGCCCAGCTTGGCCGCGCCCACCGGCCCGCCCTTGTAGACGGGCAGGTGGAAGGTGAGCGGGTTGACCAGGTGCGGGGCCACGTCCTTGGCCAGCACCCGGCGCTCGTGGTGGTTCTCGGCGACCAGCTTGACCGCGCCGGTCTGCAGGTAGCGCAGACCGCCGTGGACGAGCTTGGAGGAGGCCGAGGAGGTGGCGCCGGCGAAGTCGCCGGCGTCCACCATGGCGACCCGCAGACCCGTCTGGGCGGCGTGCCAGGCCACCGAGGTGCCCAGGATCCCGCCACCGATGACCAGGAGGTCGTACGTGGCCTTCGCCAGCTGCTCTCTGGTCTCGGCGCGGCTCGCGTTGGCTCCGGCGCTCTGGTGCGTCCCCAGGGCGGGAAGGGTCTGCAGGCTGCTCATCTCTTACTCCTCGTCAGCTCTTAAGCGTCGGCGTCGACTCCTGAGCCGGGGCTCAGTTGTCCTCGTCCTCGTCGATCCAGCCCATGGTCCGCTCGACGGCCTTGAGCCAGTTCTTGTACTCGCGGTCCCGCTGGTCGGCGGGCATCCGCGGGGTCCACTCGGCGGCCCGGCGCCAGTTCGCGCGCAGCGCGTCGGTGTCGGGCCAGAAGCCGACGGCCAGGCCGGCGGCGTAGGCGGCGCCGAGGCAGGTGGTCTCGGCGACCATCGGGCGCACCACGGGGGCGTCCAGGAAGTCCGAGAGCGTCTGCATCAGCAGGTTGTTGGAGGTCATACCGCCGTCGACCTTGAGCGCCGACAGCTCGACGCCGGAGTCCTTGGTCATGGCGTCGGTGATCTCGCGGGTCTGCCAGGCGGTGGCCTCCAGCACGGCGCGGGCGATGTGCGCCTTGGTGACGTACCGGGTGAGGCCGGCGATCACACCGCGGGCGTCGGAGCGCCAGTACGGGGCGAACAGGCCGGAGAACGCGGGCACGAAGTAGGCGCCGCCGTTGTCGTCGACGGAGGAGGCCAGGGTCTCGATCTCGGCCGCGGACTTGATCAGGCCCATCTGGTCGCGCATCCACTGCACCAGCGAGCCGGTGACGGCGATCGAGCCCTCCAGGGCGTAGACCGGCTTCTCGTCGCCGATCTGGTAGCCGACGGTGGTCAGCAGGCCGCTGTAGGAGTTGATGATCTTGTCACCGGTGTTCATGAGCATGAAGGTGCCGGTGCCGTACGTGGACTTGGCCTCGCCCTCGGAGAAGCAGGTCTGGCCGAACAGGGCCGCCTGCTGGTCGCCGAGCGCCGAGGCGACCGGCACGCCCGCCAGGACGCCGTCCTTGACCTCGCCGTAGACCTCGGCCGAGGAGCGGATCTCGGGGAGGACCGCGGCCGGGATGTCGATGGACTGCAGGATGCGCTCGTCCCAGGACAGCTCGTGCAGGTTCATGAGCAGGGTGCGGGAGGCGTTGGTGACGTCGGTGACGTGCCGGCCGCCGTCGACGCCGCCGGTCAGGTTCCAGATGACCCAGGTGTCCATGGTGCCGAAGAGGATGTCGCCCGCCTCGGCGCGCTCGCGCAGGCCCTCGACGTTGTCGAGCAGCCAGCGGACCTTGGGGCCGGAGAAGTACGAGGCCAGCGGGAGGCCCGTCTCGCGGCGGAAGCGGTCCTGGCCGACGTTGCGGCCGAGCTCCTTGCAGAGGGCGTCGGTGCGGGTGTCCTGCCAGACCAGCGCGTTGTGGACCGGCTCGCCGGTGTTCTTGTCCCACAGGACCGTGGTCTCGCGCTGGTTGGTGATGCCGACGGCCTTGACGTCGGCGGCGGTGATGCCGGCCTTGTCGATGGCGCCCGCGACGACTTCCTGGACGTTGGCCCAGATCTCGGTGGCGTCGTGCTCCACCCAGCCCGGCTTCGGGAAGATCTGCTCGTGCTCCTTCTGGTCGACGGAGACGATGCGGCCGTCGCGGTCGAAGACGATGCAGCGGGAGGACGTGGTGCCCTGGTCGATCGCGGCGATGAACGGGCCGGTGCTCGTGGTCATGGAGTCTGCTCCTGGCAACTCGTGAGAGGGAGGCGAAGGTGGTTCGTGCAGCTCTTGCTGTACAGACGAATCAGACGAACGCGATCTTGTACAGACCGCCGGCGACGGCGGCACCGACGAGCGGGCCGACGACCGGGATCCAGGAGTATCCCCAGTCCGAGCCGCCCTTGTTGGGCAGCGGCAGGAGGGCGTGGACGATACGGGGGCCGAGGTCGCGCACCGGGTTGATGGCGTAGCCGGTCGGGCCGCCGAGCGAGAGGCCGATGCCGACGACCACGAACGACGTGATCAGGACGCCGATGACGCCGAGGCCCTTGCCGTTGTCCTGGAGGCCCTGCGTGAGGATCGCCAGGACCAGCACCGCGGTGCCGATGATCTCGGTGACCAGGTTCTGGACGACGTTGCGGATCTCGGGGCCGGTGGAGAAGACGCCGAGGACCGGGCCGGCCGGCTGGCTCAGGTCGGCCTTGAGCTCCGGGTCCGTGAGGTGGGCGCGGAACTGGCCGTAGTAGGTGACCCACATCAGGGCCGCGCCGATCATGGCGCCGAGCAGCTGGCCGGCGAGGTAGACGCCGGTGTCGGCCCAGTCGCCGCTCTGGATGGCGATGCCGACGGTGACCGCCGGGTTCAGGTGGGCGCCGGAGAGCGGGGCGGAGACGTACGCGGCGATCAGCACCGCGAAGCCCCAGCCGAAGGTGATGGCGAGCCAGCCGGCGTTGCGCGCCTTGGAGCTCTTGAGAGTCACGGCGGCGCAGACGCCTCCGCCGAGCAGAGTGAGCAGGGCGGTACCGATGGTCTCGCCGATGAAGATGTCGGAGCTGGACACCCGCGACTCCTTTGCCTACGTCCAGGGGGTTGGCGGAAAGCCGGGTCCCGCCGGCCTTCCGCGCACTCGGTGAGTGCGTTTTCGGCCCTGGCCTTGCCACACCCTAGCGCGTATTGCCGGTAGGTGTTCGACAATGCCGACCGATGAACGGCAGTTTTCCGCCCGTGTGAAGAGCACGTCAAGAGTCGGCGAAGCCAAAGTTCCGGATCGTTACCACGGGGTAAGACGCCCGAAACCGTGCAGGTGTACGCAGCACAAAGGGCCGGTGCGTGACGCACCGGCCCTCGTTCGCCCAGGTCGGAAGGGGTGGGGGAGTCGGGTGGCTCAGAACCGTCCTGCGCCCAGGTCCCGCGAGACGGACCGCGCGCAGTCCCGTACCGCGGCGATCAGGTCCGGCCGCACCTCGCCCGCCGGACCGCACACCCGCTCGACCGCGCCGGCCACCGCGATCGCGCCCACCGGCATCCGCCGGCGGTCGTGGATCGGCGCGGCGATCGAGGCGATGCCCTCCCAGGTCTCCTCGACGTCGGCCGCCCAGCCGCGGGCCCGCGTCAGGTCCAGCACCTCCTCGAACCCGGCCGGGTCCGTGACCGTACGGGGGGTGAACGCCTCCCGCTCGACCTCCAGGGCCTCGCTGTGCGCCACCGGGTCGTACGCCGACAGCACCTTGCCCAGCGCCGTGGAGTGCAGTGGCTGCATCGCCCCCACCTCCAGCACCTGGCGGCTGTCGTCGGGCCGGAACACGTGGTGCATGATCAGCACCCCCTGCTGGTGCAGCACCCCCACGTAGACGCTCTCCCCGCTCGCGCGGGCCAGGTCGTCCGTCCACACCAGCGCGCGGGCGCGCAGCTCGTGCACGTCGAGGTAGCTGTTGCCCAGCCGCAGCAGCTCCGCGCCCAGCTGGTAGCGGCCCGAGGCCGGATCCTGCTCCACGAAGCCCTCCGCCTGGAGGGTGCGCAGGATGCCGTGGGCGGTGCCCTTGGCGAGCCCCAGCGCGGAGGCCACGTCCGAGAGCCCGAGCCGCCGCTCGCCGCCCGCCAGCAGTCGCAGCATCGCAGCAGCCCTTTCGAGCGACTGGATGTTCCGTGCCATCGGCAGCCTCCTGAAGCCTGCGTACAAATCTGGTTCGACAATGACGAACACTATCGGTCGATGCCGACCTCGTGCACTGTTGGGAAAGTCTGTCAATAGCGCGCCGAACAGGCCAGTCCCGCGCACAGGATGCCGTCCGCTCCGTGGGACGCCCCACCCGGGGGACGAGATACGCGGTTACCCTGACCGCGTACGCCCTTGTCAGAAGGGTGTAAAGCCGACAGCCGTCGCACCCCAGGGAGCTCAACCATGGCCTCGTTGCCGAACCCGCCCGCAGACACCCAGACCCGGGCCGACGCCCTCCGAGAGGCGCTGGCCTCCCGCGTGGTCGTCGCCGACGGCGCCATGGGAACGATGCTCCAGGCGCAGGACCCCTCCCTCGAGGACTTCCAGAACCTCGAAGGCTGCAACGAGATCCTCAACGTCACCCGCCCGGACATCGTCCGCTCGGTCCACGAGGCCTACTTCGCCGCCGGCGTCGACTGTGTCGAGACCAACACCTTCGGCGCCAACCACTCCGCCCTGGCCGAGTACGACATCCCCGAACGGGTGCACGAGCTGTCGGAGGCCGGCGCCCGGATCGCCCGCGAGACCGCCGACGCCTTCACCGCCTCCACCGGGCAGCAGCGCTGGGTCCTCGGCTCCGTCGGCCCCGGCACCAAGCTCCCCACCCTCGGCCACATCGGGTACGACACCATCCGCGACGCCTACCAGGCCAACGCGGAGGGACTGCTCGCCGGCGGCGCCGACGCCCTGCTCATCGAGACCACCCAGGACCTGCTCCAGACCAAGGCCTCCGTGATCGCGGCCCGGCGCGCCCTCGACGCACTCGGCGTGAACGTGCCGGTCATCTGTTCCGTCACCGTCGAGACGACGGGCACCATGCTGCTGGGCTCGGAGATCGGCGCCGCGCTGACCTCCCTGGAGCCGCTGGGCATCGACATGATCGGCCTGAACTGCGCCACCGGCCCCGCGGAGATGAGCGAGCACCTGCGCTACCTCGCCCGCAACGCGCGCATCCCGCTGTCCTGCATGCCGAACGCCGGCCTGCCGGTCCTCACCAAGGACGGCGCCCACTACCCGCTCTCGCCGAGCGAGCTGGCCGACGCCCAGGAGTCCTTCGTCCGCGAGTACGGCCTGTCGCTGATCGGCGGCTGCTGCGGCACCACCCCCGAGCACCTGCGCCAGGTCGTCGAGCGCGTCCGCGGCCTCAGCCCCGCCGTCCGCGACCCGCGTCCCGAGCCCGGCGCCTCCTCGCTGTACCAGACCGTCCCCTTCCGCCAGGACACCGCGTACATGGCGATCGGCGAGCGGACGAACGCCAACGGCTCGAAGAAGTTCCGCGAGGCCATGCTGGACGGCCGCTGGGACGACTGCGTCGAGATGGCGCGCGACCAGATCCGCGAGGGCGCGCACATGCTGGACCTGTGCGTCGACTACGTCGGCCGCGACGGCGTCGCCGACATGGCCGAGCTGGCCGGCCGCTTCGCCACCGCCTCCACCCTGCCCATCGTCCTGGACTCCACCGAGGTCGCCGTCATCAAGGCCGGCCTGGAGAAGCTGGGCGGCCGGGCCGTGATCAACTCGGTCAACTACGAGGACGGCGACGGCCCCCAGTCCCGCTTCGCCCAGGTCACCCGGCTGGCCCAGGAGCACGGCGCCGCGCTGATCGCCCTCACCATCGACGAAGAGGGCCAGGCCCGCAGCGTCGAGCACAAGGTCGCCATCGCCGAGCGGCTGATCGCCGACCTGACCGGCAACTGGGGCATCAACGAGTCCGACATCCTCATCGACTGCCTCACCTTCACCATCTGCACCGGCCAGGAGGAGTCCCGCGGCGACGGCATCGCCACCATCGAGGCCATCCGCGAGCTCAAGCGCCGTCACCCGGACGTCCAGACCACGCTCGGCCTGTCCAACATCTCCTTCGGCCTCAACCCGGCCGCCCGGATCCTGCTGAACTCGGTCTTCCTCGACGAGTGCGTCAAGGCCGGCCTGGACTCGGCGATCGTGCACGCCTCCAAGATCCTGCCGATCGCCCGCTTCGACGAGGAGCAGGTCACCACCGCCCTCGACCTGATCTACGACCGCCGCGCCGAGGGCTACGACCCCCTCCAGAAGCTCATGGAGCTCTTCGAGGGCGTCAACACCAAGTCCCTCAAGGCCGGCAAGGCCGAGGAACTCCTGGCACTCCCGCTGGAGGAGCGCCTCCGGCGGCGGATCATCGACGGCGAGAAGAACGGCCTGGAGGCCGATCTCGACGAGGCACTGCAGTCCCGCCCGGCCCTCGACATCGTCAACGACACCCTCCTGGAGGGCATGAAGGTCGTCGGCGAGCTGTTCGGCTCGGGCCAGATGCAGCTGCCGTTCGTGCTCCAGTCCGCCGAGGTGATGAAGACCGCGGTGGCCCACCTGGAGCCGCACATGGAGAAGTCGGACGCCGAGGGCAAGGGCACCATCGTCCTCGCCACCGTCCGCGGCGACGTCCACGACATCGGCAAGAACCTCGTCGACATCATCCTCTCCAACAACGGCTACAACGTCGTCAACCTGGGCATCAAGCAGCCCGTCTCGGCGATCCTCGACGCCGCCGAGGAGCACCGGGCCGACGTCATCGGCATGTCCGGCCTGCTCGTGAAGTCCACCGTGATCATGAAGGAGAACCTGGAGGAGCTGAACCAGCGCAAGCTGGCCGCCACCTACCCGGTGATCCTCGGCGGCGCCGCCCTCACCCGCGCGTACGTCGAGCAGGACCTGCACGAGATCTACGAGGGCGAGGTCCGCTACGCCCGCGACGCCTTCGAGGGCCTGCGCCTCATGGACGCCCTCGTCGCGGTCAAGCGGGGCGTCCCCGGCGCCACCCTGCCCGAGCTCAAGCAGCGCCGCGTGCCCAGGCGCGAGACCGCCCTCCCGGAGGCGGCCGAGCCCGAGGGCACCGTCCGCTCCGACGTGGCCACCGACAACCCGGTCCCCGAGCCGCCGTTCTGGGGCACCCGGGTGATCAAGGGCATCGGCCTGAAGGACTACGCGTCCTGGCTGGACGAGGGCGCCCTCTTCAAGGGCCAGTGGGGCCTGAAGCAGGCCCGCGCCGGCGGCCCGACGTACGAGGAGCTGGTCGAGGCCGAGGGCCGCCCGCGGCTGCGCGGCCTCCTCGACCGCCTGCACACGGACAACCTGCTGGAAGCCGCCGTCGTGTACGGCTACTTCCCCTGCGTCTCCAAGGGCGACGACCTGATCCTGCTGCACGAGGACGGCTCGGAGCGCACCCGCTTCACCTTCCCCCGGCAGCGCCGCGGCCGCCGCCTCTGCCTGGCGGACTTCTTCCGCCCGGAGGAGTCCGGCGAGGTCGACGTGGTGGGCCTCCAGGTGGTCACCGTCGGTTCGAAGATCGGCGAGGAGACCGCCCGGCTGTTCGCGGCGGACGCCTACCGTGAGTACATGGAGCTGCACGGGCTGTCCGTGCAGCTGGCGGAGGCGCTGGCCGAGTACTGGCACGCGCGGGTCCGCGCCGAGCTGGGATTCGCCGCCGAGGACCCCTCCCGCGTCGAGGACATGTTCGACCTGAAGTACCGCGGAGCCCGCTTCTCCCTGGGCTACGGTGCCTGCCCCGACCTGGAGGACCGCGCCAAGATCGCGGACCTGCTGGAGCCCGAGCGGATCGGCGTCCACCTCTCCGAGGAGTTCCAGCTCCACCCCGAGCAGTCCACCGACGCCATCGTCATCCACCACCCCGAAGCGAAGTACTTCAACGCGCGATAGCGGGACACGACGTACACTTGTCGGTCCCACACAGGCCGGTCGCCTGTTCCTCCGGGCACGCCCGCGGGAAGAGGTGACCGGCCTTCTCGTCCCTTGGAGTCCGTATGACCAGCACGGTTCCCGCCTCCGCCGCCCGGACCGCCGACGGATCGGCCCTCCAGGCGGTGCTGCTCGACATGGACGGCACGCTCGTCGACACCGAGGGCTTCTGGTGGGACGCCGAGGTCGCCGTCTTCGCCGAGCTGGGCCACCGCCTCGACGAGTCCTGGCGGGACATCGTCGTCGGCGGACCCATGAGCCGCAGCGCCGGCTACCTGATCCAGGCCACCGGCGCCGAGATCACGCTGGCCGAGCTGACCGTGCTGCTGAACGAGCGCTTCGAGGCCCGCATCGCCGACCACGTGCCGCTGATGCCGGGCGCCGAGCGGCTGCTGGCCGAGCTGGCCCGCAACAACGTGCCCACCGCCCTGGTCTCCGCCTCGCACCGCCGGGTCATCGACCGGATCATGCTCTCGCTGGGCCCCGACCGGTTCGCCTTCAGCGTCGCCGGCGACGAGGTCGCCCGTACCAAGCCGCACCCCGACCCGTACCTCAGGGCCGCCACCCGGCTGGGCGCCCACCCCTCCCGGTGCGCCGTCATCGAGGACACCGCCACCGGCGTGGCCGCCGCCGAGGCCGCCGGCTGCCGCGTGGTCGCCGTACCGTCCGTCGCGGCCATCGCGCCCGCCCCCGGCCGGACCGTGGTCTCCTCGCTGGAGGACGTCGACCTGAGCTTCCTCCGGTCCCTCATGGCCCGCCTGAACTGACGGCCCCGCCGTCAAGGGATGCGGAGGCCGAAATTCCACGGTCGGTCCGCGAGTTGACGAGGTGACCTTTGTCACCCGATTTGGTCCCGCTGGGGTGCCCTGAGGGGGTCTGGACCGTTCCCATGTGTCCGGATTGATCAGCTCCTGAACCGTTTCACCGGGGAGCGGGCCCTACGGAGTGGATACGCACCCATCACAGTGCGATTACACCCCAAGTCCGGCCAGTTCCAGCCAGACCACCCGGGGCCACTATCGTCATCGCGGGCACTTCGCCGCACCCCTTCCGTGGTCCTTCCGCACACACCCCTGTGCCGGACCGCGTGGACCGATCGTCATCACACCGGCCCGATCGTTCCGCCCCGAACGGGCGGCCGCCGCGAAGTGCCCTCACCACAGCTTTGACCAAGTGCCGGTTGAGGGAGATTTTCGAGGATGAACCGCAAGACCCTGGTGCTGACGGCCGCGGCCGCTCTGCTCACCCCCGCGCTCGCCGCGTGCGGCAGCGCGACGGGAGGAGGAGCGGGCGACGGAGCCATCGTCGTCGGCACCACCGACCGGTACGAGGCCGCCGACTACGCGCCCGCACCGCTCGACCCCGCCTACGCCTACGACGCGGGTGCCTGGAACATCCTCCGCCAGACCCTCCAGACGCTGATGCACGTCCCGCGCGGCGGCGGCCAGCCGGTCCCCGAGGCCGCCTCCGAGTGCCGCTTCACCGACCAGGGCAACGAGAGCTACCGCTGCACCCTGCGCCCCGGCCTGAAGTTCGCCAACGGCGACGCGCTGACCGCCGAGGACGTCAAGTTCTCCATCGACCGCGTCCTCGGCATCAAGGACGAGAACGGCCCCGTCGGCCTCCTCTCCACCCTCGACACGGTCGAGACCAAGGGCGAGGACCAGGTCGTCTTCCACCTCAAGGCGCCCGACGCGACCTTCCCGTACAAGCTGTCGACCCCGGCCGCGGCCATCGTCAACAGCAAGGACTACGACGCCCGCAAGCTGCGCGAGGGCTTCGAGGTCGACGGCTCCGGCCCGTACACCATGAAGGCCGAGGTCAAGGACAACCGGCTGGTCCGCGCGGTCTTCACGAAGAACGAGAACTACCAGGGCGACCTCAAGCCGCAGAACGGCAAGGTCGAGCTGCGCACCTTCGAGGACTCCGCCGCCATGGGCCGGGCGCTGGAGGACGGCGACATCCACCTGATGTCCCGCACCCTCTCCCCGGACCAGATCGAGCAGATGTCCACCAGCCCGAAGAAGGGCGTCAAGCTCGTCCCGATGCCCGGCCTGGAGATCCGCTACCTCGCCTTCAACACCGAGGCCAAGCCCGTCGACCAGAAAGCCGTGCGCCAGGCGGTCGCCGCCCTCGTCGACCGCAACGAGCTGATCAACAAGGCGTACGGGAAGTCCGCCCTCCCGCTGTACTCGCTGGTCCCCTCCAGCATCGGCGGCCACGTCAACTCCTTCTACAACAAGTACGGGGACGGCGACACCGCCGCCGCGGCCCGCCTGCTGCGCGACGCCGGCGTGAAGACCCCGGTCAAGCTCACCCTCCACTACACGACCGACCACTACGGCGACGGCACCGCGGTGGAGTTCGAGACCCTCAAGTCCCAGCTGAACGACAGCAGGCTGTTCGACGTGACGGTCCAGGGCACCCCGTGGTCCACGTACCGCCCCGCCCAGAAGAAGGGCGAGTTCGCCGCCTACGGCCTCGGCTGGTTCCCCGACTTCCAGGACGCCGACAATTTCGTCGGCCCCTTCCTGGAGAAGGACAACTTCCTCGGCACCGCCTACGCCAACTCCACGGTCCGCGGCAAGCTCCTGCCCGAGTCGCGGCGTGCCGGCGACCGTACCGACGCCGCCCCGGCGCTCGCCCAGATCCAGGACATCGTCGCCGAGGACGTGCCGGTCCTGCCCCTGTGGCAGGCCAAGCAGTACGTCGCCGCCCGCGACGGCATCACCGGGGTGGAGTGGTCCGTCAACTCCATCTCCGACCTTCAGCTGTGGGAGCTCGGCCGCGGCGTCAGCGGCTGACCCACCCCAACGACCGGCAGCGGACGTCGCGGGCCGGAAGACACACAGTCAAGACAGTGAGGCACGTTCCGTGAAACGACGTAACCAGTGGTTGGCGGCCCCGCTCGGAGCGGCGACCGCAGCCGCCCTGCTCAGCGGTTGCGGTGCGCAGGAAGGCGCTTCCGAGGGCGACGGCACGACCGTCGTCATGGGAATCTCCGACGACGTCCAGGCCACGGACCCGGCCTCGGGTTACGACCCGGGCTCCTGGCTGCTGTTCAACAACGTCTTCCAGTCCCTGCTCAGCTTCCCCAAGGGCAGCACCACCCCGCAGCCGGACGCCGCGCAGAGCTGCGCCTTCGAGAGCGGCAGCAAGGTCTACCGCTGCACCCTGCGCTCCGGCCTGAAGTTCAGCAACGGCAACGACCTCACCGCCGAGGACGTGAAGTTCTCCTTCGAGCGCACGCTGAAGATCAACGACGAGAACGGCCCCGCCGTCATGCTCGCCTCGATCGACAGCATCGAGACGCCGGACGCCAAGACCGTCGTCTTCAAGCTCAAGACCCCCGACGCGACCTTCCCCAGCAAGATCGCGTCGGGCGCGGGCTCGATCGTCGACCACCGCGAGTACCCGGCGGACAAGCTCCGCACCGACGGCAAGGCCGTCGGCTCGGGCGTCTACTCGCTGGAGTCCTTCGACGACAAGGGCGCCAAGTTCGTGGTCAACAGCGCCTACTCCGGCGAGGCCAAGCCGAAGAACAACGGCATGACCATGAAGTTCTTCCACAACGACCAGGCCGCCCTGAAGGCCGCCCTGGAGAAGGGCGAGGTCGACTTCGCCTTCCGCGGCCTGGCCGCCAAGGACGTCGCCGCGCTCGGCGCCGCCTCCGGCACCCAGCAGATCGACGTCGTCCAGGGCACCGGCGCCGAGGTCGAGCACCTGGTCTTCAACATGGACGACCCGGTCGCCGGCCAGCTCGCCGTCCGCAAGGCCATCGCCTACCTCGTCGACCGCGACGCCCTCGTCCGCGACGTGTTCCAGGGCACCGCCAGCCCCCTGTACTCGATCGTCCCGTCGGGCATCGCCGCCCACACCACGCCCTTCTTCGACCGCTACGGCGGCAGCCCGCAGGCGGACAAGGCCAAGCAGGTCCTCCGCAAGGCCGGCATCGACAAGAAGGTCAAGATCACCCTCTGGTCGACCCCGTCCCGCTACGGCCCCGCCACCGACCAGGAGATGTCCACCATCGCCAAGCAGCTCACCGACAGCGGGCTGTTCGAGGCGGACATGAAGTCCGTGGAGTTCTCCCAGTACGAGAAGGACATAGCCGCCGGCAAGTACGGCGTCTACGTCAAGGGCTGGGTGCCCGACTACCCGGACCCCGACAACTTCACCCAGCCGTTCTTCGGCGAGGGCAACGTCCTCGGCAACAACTACAAGAACGACACCATCACCGGCACGATCATCCCGAAGACCGCGGCCGTCGCGGACCGCGCCTCCACCGAGGCCGACTTCACCAAGCTCCAGGACATCGTCGCCCAGGAGCTGCCGGTCCTCCCGCTCTGGCAGGGCAAGCAGTACGCCGTCGCGCGCGAGAACGTCCAGGGCCTCCAGTGGTCCCTCGACGCCTCGACCGTCTTCCGCTTCTGGGAGATCAGCAAGGGCTGACCGGAGCACCGCCCGGGACAGGCAGAAGGGCCGGGCCCACCGCACCTGCGGCGGGCCCGGTCTCCGTCGCGTCCTGCCGGCCCACGCCCTGCCGCGTCGTGTCCTGCCGCGACCGCGCCGGGTGGCCCCGCGTCCTACTGGGCCCCCGGCCGGACCAGCCCGCTCTCGTACGCGTACACCGCCGCCTGCACCCGGTCCCGCAGCCCCAGCTTCGTCAGCACGTGCCCCACGTGCGTCTTCACCGTGGTCTCGCTGACGAACAGGTCCGCCGCGATCTCCGCGTTCGACAGCCCCCGCGCCACCAGCTTCAGCACCTCGACCTCGCGCTCCGTCAGCGTGCCCAGCGTGTCCGGCACCCGCTCCTCACCCGACGGCAGGTGCCCCGCGTACTTGTCCAGCAGCCGCCGCGTGATGCTCGGCGCCAGCATCGCCTCACCCGCCGCGACCACCCGGATCGCCTGCACCAGCTCGGCCGCCGGCGCGTCCTTCAGCAGGAAGCCGCTCGCCCCCGCCCGCAGCGCCTCCACCACGTACTCGTCCAGGTCGAAGGTGGTCAGCACCAGCACCTTCGCCGGACCCGACCGGTCGGGACCCGTGATCTGCCGGGTCGCCTCCACCCCGTCCATCCGCGGCATCCGGATGTCCATCAGCACCACGTCCGGCTGCAGCGCACGCACCTGCTCCAGGGCCTGCAGACCGTCCCCGGCCTCACCCACGACCGCCAGGTCCCCCTCCGCCTCCAGGATCATCCGGAAACCGGTGCGCAGCAGCGGCTGGTCGTCGACCAACAGGACACGGATCGCCACGGAGTACCTCTTCGCAGTCGGCGCTTTCGCTGGACCGTGCCATTCTGCCCTGCGCCCGGGATCACTCCCCGGCCGGGCGCTCCGCCGCCGCCCCGCCCGCGGCACCCTCCGCACCGTCCCGCCGCACCACCGGCAGCGGGTACACCGGGGGAGTCCCCCCGAACTCGGGGCACACCGCCCGGTGGTCGCACCAGCCGCACAGCTTCGTCGGCCGCGGCCGCCACTCGCCCGAGTCCGTCGCCTCCCGGATCGCCTCCCACAGCGCGAGCAGCTTCCGCTCCACCCGCTCCAGGTCGCCCATCACCGGGTCGTACGTCAGCACGTCCCCGCTCCCCAGGTACACCAGCTGCAGCCGGCGCGGCAGCACCTGCCGCAGCCGCCACACCACCAGCGCGTAGAACTTCATCTGGAACAGCGCACCGTCCGCGTACTCGGCCCGCGGAGCCTTGCCCGTCTTGTAGTCGACGATCCGCACCTCGCCCGTCGGCGCCACGTCCACCCGGTCGATGATCCCGCGCAGCCGCAGCCCCGACTCCAGCTCGGCCTCCACGAAGAACTCCCGCTCCACCGGCTCCAGCCGCGTCGGGTCCTCCAGCGTGAACCACCGCTCCACCAGCGACTCGGCCTCGCCCAGCCACTGCGCCAGCCGCTCCCCGCCCTCGTCCTCGGCGAACAGCTCCGACAGCTCCGGCTTCGTCTCCAGCAGCCGGTCCCACTGCCCCGGGATCAGCGCCTTCGCCCTCGGCGCCGTACGCTCCGCCGCCGGATGGTCGAAGAGCCGCTCCAGCACGGCGTGCACCAGCGTTCCCCGGGTAGCAGCCTCACTGGGCTTCTCCGGCAGCCGGTCGATCACCCGGAACCGGTACAGCAGCGGGCACTGCATGAAGTCGCTCGCCCGGGACGGGGAGAGCGACGTGGGCCGCGCGGCCTCGGGCTCGGCCTGCACAGGCCCGGGAGGAGTCGTCATGACACAGAACAGTACGGCCCCGCACCGACAGAAGGACCCCGCCGGCGGGGCGCCCCCGCGGCGACGGAGCCCGCCCCGCGCATACCATCGACGACGAACCCCCTCACACTGCATGATCGAAGCATCACCATCCGACAGAAGGGCAGCCGTGGCCGACAGCGACACAGCCGGGGACGACGGAGACCGCGGACAGCGCCGCCCCGGACCCGGCGGCGGCCTCCCGATGGGCCGCCCCTTCGGCGTGCCCGTGTACGTCTCGCCCAGCTGGTTCCTCGTCGCCGCCCTCATCACCTGGGTCTTCGGCGGCCAGCTCGACCGCGTCCTGCCCGACCTCGGACTCCTCAGGTACCTGGTCGCCCTCTTCTTCGCGATCGCCTTCTACGGCTCCGTCCTCGTCCACGAGCTCGCGCACACCGTCGCCGCGCTGCGCTTCAAACTCCCCGTCCGCCGCATCCGGCTCCAGTTCTTCGGCGGCGTCTCCGAGATCGAGAAGGAGAGCGAGACGCCCGGCCGCGAATTCGTCCTCGCCTTCGTCGGCCCGCTCCTCTCCCTCGCCCTCGCCGGCCTCTTCTACGCCGGCATGCAGGCCGTCGACCCCGGCACCGTCCCCGGCGTCCTCCTCGCCGGCCTGATGATCTCCAACCTGATCGTCGCCGCCTTCAACCTCCTCCCCGGCCTCCCCCTCGACGGCGGCCGCATGCTCCGCGCCGTCGTCTGGGGCATCACCGGCAAGCCCATGGCCGGCACCGTCGCCGCCGCCTGGGTCGGCCGCGCCCTCGCCGTCGCCGTCCTCCTCGGCCTCCCCGTCCTCACCCAGACCGGCCTCCTCGGCAACGCCCCCGCCGACACCGTCGGCATGGACACCGTCATGGACGCCCTGCTCGCCGCCATCCTCGCCGCGATCATCTGGACCGGAGCCGGCAACAGCCTCCGCATGGCCCGCCTCCGCGAGCACCTCCCCGAACTCCGCGCCCGCACCCTCACCCGCCGCGCCCTCCCCGTCCCCGCCGACACCCCCCTCTCCGAGGCCCTCCGCCGCGCCAACGAGGCCGGCGCCCGCGCCCTCGTCGTCGTCGACGGCCACGGCGACCCCACCGCCCTCGTCCGCGAGAGCGCCATCGCCGCCGTCCCCGAACACCGCCGTCCCTGGGTCACCGTCAGCACCCTCGCCCAGGACCTCACCGACGGCATGCGCCTGCCCGCCTCCCTCGAAGGCGAGGAGCTCCTCGACGCCCTCCGCACCACCCCCGCCACCGAGTACCTCGTCGTCGAGGAAACCGGCGCCGTCTACGGCGTCCTGGCCACCACCGACGTCGAGCAGGCCTTCGTCCGGGCCATGGCACGGCCCTCCGCATAACCCCGGTACTCTGGTCACATGTCCGAACCGACCGGTGCCGCCCGCCGTCGCGGGCCCTTCAAGGTCGGGGACCAGGTCCAGCTCACCGACCCCAAGGGACGCCACTACACGTTCACGCTCGAAGCCGGGAAGAACTTCCACACCCACAAGGGTTCCTTCCCGCACGACGAGCTGATCGGCGCTCCCGAGGGCAGTGTTGTCCGTACCACCGGGAACGTCGCGTACCTCGCGCTGCGCCCCCTGCTCCCCGACTACGTCCTGTCCATGCCCCGCGGCGCCGCCGTGGTCTACCCCAAGGACGCGGGCCAGATCCTGGCCTTCGCCGACATCTTCCCCGGCGCACGCGTCGTGGAAGCGGGAGTGGGATCCGGCTCGCTCAGCAGCTTCCTGCTGCGCGCCATCGGCGACCAGGGCATGCTGCACAGCTACGAGCGGCGGGCCGACTTCGCCGAGATCGCCAAGGAGAACGTGGAGCGCTACTTCGGTGGCCCACACCCCGCCTGGCAGCTCACCGTCGGCGACCTCCAGGACAACCTGTCCGACACCGACGTCGACCGCGTCATCCTGGACATGCTCGCCCCCTGGGAGTGCCTGGAGGCCGTCTCCAAGGCCCTCGTCCCCGGCGGCATCCTCTGCTGCTACGTGGCCACCACCACCCAGCTCGCCCGGACCGTCGAGTCCATCCGCGAGGCCGGCTGCTTCGCCGAGCCGCAGCCGTGGGAGTCGATGATCCGCAACTGGCACGTCGAGGGCCTCGCCGTCCGCCCGGACCACCGGATGATCGGCCACACCGGCTTCCTCGTCACCGCCCGCCGCCTCGCCGACGGCGTCGAGCCCCCGCTGCGCCGCCGCCGCCCCGCCAAGGGCGCGTACGGCGAGGACTACGAGGGCCCCGGCAGCCAGTCCGGTGGGGGTACCTCCCAGCGAAACTAGGGGGAGCTCCGGCCGCGGCTGACGCCCCGCCGGGACCCCGCACAACGCACCCGCGCCGTGGCGCAGTTCCCCCGACCCCGGGGGAACTGCGCCACGGCGCCTTTTCGTTGCCCGTGGACCCGCCCGTTCCGCCTCCGTGTGAGGTGTGGCACGATGCTGGCTCCCCCTCAGCCCGGCCAGCGAACCGCACAGGAGACACCCCGCGTGCAGACCCCCGTACTCCCGGAACTGGCGCACTCACGCACCCGGCCGGTCCACTGGGTCGCCACCGCGGCCGCCATGGCCGCCGTCGTCGCCACAGCCGGGCTGCTCCAGCCCGACCGGGCCGCCGGCAGCCCCCAGGCCGCCCAGGGACCCGCAGCGACCGCACCGGACCCCGCCGGCACCGACTTCCCCCTCGACTGCCACGGAGCCCCCGAGACGGTCACCGCCCGCGCCCAGGGGGACCTCGACGGCGACGGCCGCCCCGAGACCGTCGCCGCCGTACGCTGCGACGCCGGCTCCGGCACCCCGCCGCACGGGATCTACGTACTGACCCGCGACACCACCCCCGCGGCCCGCCCCCGCGTCGTGGCCACACTCCTCGCACCCGCCCGGCGCCGCAGCGTGACCGCCCTCGCGGTCACCGGCGGAACCGTCCGCGCCGACCTGATCGGCTACTCCTCCCCGGAGGTTCCCCGCTGCTGCCCCGACGTACACCGGCGCACCGAATGGCGCTGGGCGGGAGGCAAGTTCCTGGAGGAGGAGCGCACGGTCCCGGCCACGCCGGACGGTGTGTGATCCGTCACTCCGCGTCGGGGCCGTAGACCTCGACGCCGTCGGAAACCCGACGCACGTGGATGCAGTCGCCGGGGCACTCCTTGGCCGAGTCCACCACGTCCCGGAGCAGCGGCAGCGGAACCGGCGTGGTCGCACCGGCCTCCTGGAGCAGCTCGTCGTCGGCGCTCTTCACGTACGCCAGCCCGTCGATGTCGAGCTCGAAGACCTCCGGCGCGTACTGCGCGCAGATCCCGTCCCCGGTGCACAGGTCCTGATCGATCCAGACCTCCAGGGGCTCCTGGCTCTCGCCGGCCGCCCCCGTGGGCACCTCGTGCTGCACGGTCATATCTCCCGCTCTTCCCTGCGCGCTCTGATCCAACCTGACGCAAGTCGCGCCAGCCCTGACGGGTGTTGAACACTTCGACCTTACAACCGGCCGCTTTCAGATGTTGATGGGTGGGTATTTCCTTGGCGTGAGGGAGTACGCAAGGGTGAAGATCGGACACGCCCCTACCGTCTTTGTGATCTAGGGGTTTCAATCACCACCAGCCCAGGTAGGGTCAGGAAGCGTCCAGCTCCCCTTGGAGGAGGTGAGGACCGTGGCAGCCCACGACGACGACATCAACCGCGGCATCCGGCCGGGGCGGGGGTCCGACGACCCCGCCGGCCAGGTCGCCTATCTCGAGCAGGAAATCGCCGTCCTGCGCCGCAAGCTCGCCGACTCTCCGCGACACACGAGGATTCTCGAAGAGCGGATCGTCGAGCTGCAGACGAATCTGGCGGGCGTTTCCGCTCAGAATGAGCGGCTCGCCAATACGCTCCGTGAGGCCCGCGACCAGATCGTCGCGCTCAAGGAGGAAGTCGACCGGCTCGCACAGCCGCCGGCCGGTTTCGGTGTCTTCCTGCAAGCCAACGAGGACGGCACCGTCGACATCTTCACCGGAGGCCGGAAACTCCGCGTGAACGTCAGCCCCAGCGTCGAGCCTGACGACCTCAGGCGCGGCCAGGAGGTCATGCTCAACGAAGCGCTCAACGTGGTCGAGGCCATGGAATTCGAGCGGGCCGGGGACATCGTCACCCTCAAGGAAGTCCTGGAGGACGGCGAGCGCGCCCTGGTCGTCGGCCACACCGACGAGGAGAGGGTGGTCAGGCTCGCCGAGCCGCTGCTGGACGCCGTCCTGCGTCCCGGAGACGCCCTCCTGCTCGAAGCCCGCTCCGGCTACGTCTACGAGGTCGTCCCCAAGAGCGAGGTCGAGGAACTCGTCCTCGAAGAGGTCCCGGACATCGACTACGACAAGATCGGCGGCCTGGGCAACCAGATCGAGCTGATCCGCGACGCAGTCGAGCTCCCCTACCTCTACCCCGACCTCTTCAAGGAGCACGAACTGCGGCCGCCCAAGGGCGTCCTGCTGTACGGGCCCCCCGGCTGCGGCAAGACGCTCATCGCCAAGGCCGTCGCCAACTCCCTTGCCAAGAAGGTCGCCGAGGTCTCCGGCCAGCCCGCCGGGAAGTCCTACTTCCTGAACATCAAGGGCCCCGAACTCCTCAACAAGTACGTCGGCGAGACCGAGCGGCACATCCGCCTGGTCTTCCAGCGGGCCCGCGAGAAGGCCAGCGAGGGCACCCCCGTCATCGTCTTCTTCGACGAGATGGAATCGCTCTTCCGCACCCGCGGATCCGGCGTCAGCTCGGACGTGGAGAACACCATCGTCCCGCAGCTGCTCGCCGAGATCGACGGCGTCGAAGGCCTGGAGAACGTCATCGTCATCGGCGCCTCCAACCGCGAGGACATGATCGACCCGGCCATCCTGCGCCCCGGCCGGCTCGACGTGAAGATCAAGATCGAGCGTCCGGACGCCGAAGCGGCCAAGGACATCTTCGCCAAGTACCTCAAGGCCTCCCTGCCCCTGCACGCGGACGACCTGTCCGAGCACCAGGGATCGCCCCAGGTCGCGGTCGCCAGCATGATCCAGACCGTCGTCGAGCAGATGTACGCCGAGTCCGAGGAGAACCGCTTCCTCGAAGTCACGTACGCGAACGGCGACAAGGAAGTCCTGTACTTCAAGGACTTCAACTCCGGAGCCATGATCCAGAACATCGTGGACCGGGCGAAGAAGATGGCGATCAAGAACTTCCTCGACCACAACCAGAAGGGACTCCGGGTCTCCCACCTCCTCCAGGCGTGCGTGGACGAGTTCAAGGAGAACGAGGACCTGCCCAACACCACCAACCCGGACGACTGGGCCCGGATCTCCGGAAAGAAGGGCGAGCGGATCGTCTTCATCCGCACCCTCGTCACCGGAAAGCAGGGCGCGGACACCGGCCGCTCCATCGACACGGTGGCCAACACCGGTCAGTACCTCTGAAAATCAGGGCGGCTGCGGGTGCCCTCCACGAGGGCACCCGCAGCCGACTGCATTCCCGCCCGGGAAGCCCCCACAGCGACCCGAAACGGACCACCGGCAATGACTGAAATGATCTCCCCACCAGCGCGGAGCCGCTCTAGGCTCTTCCATACCGCCGGGCGCGCAGTGCGGGGACGGGCACCGCACACGCACCGGAGCACCAGCGGTACTTGAGCGCCGCTCCCGGAGGGGAGCGCCGCCGGGCAAGGAGGGCCGCATGACCGTACGGCGAGTAATGGGGATCGAGACGGAGTACGGGATCTCCGTCCCCGGCCACCCGAACGCCAATGCCATGCTCACCTCGTCCCAGATCGTCAACGCCTACGCGGCGGCGATGCACCGGGCGCGACGCGCCCGCTGGGACTTCGAGGAGGAGAACCCGCTGCGGGACGCCCGCGGCTTCGACCTCGCCCGCGAGGCCGCCGACAGCAGCCAGCTCACCGACGAGGACATCGGCCTCGCCAACGTCATCCTCACCAACGGAGCACGGCTCTACGTCGACCACGCCCACCCCGAGTACAGCTCGCCGGAGATCACCAATCCCCGCGACGCCGTCCTCTGGGACAAGGCCGGCGAACGCATCATGGCCGAGGCCGCCGAACGCGCCGCCCAGCTCCCCGGCGCCCAGCCGATCCACCTCTACAAGAACAACACCGACAACAAGGGCGCCTCCTACGGCACGCACGAGAACTACCTGATGAAGCGGGAGACCCCCTTCTCGGACATCGTGCGGCACCTCACGCCCTTCTTCGTCAGCCGCCAGGTCGTCACCGGCGCCGGACGCGTCGGCATCGGCCAGGACGGCCGCGAACACGGCTTCCAGATCAGCCAGCGTGCGGACTACTTCGAGGTCGAGGTCGGCCTGGAGACCACCCTCAAGCGCCCCATCATCAACACCCGCGACGAACCCCACGCCGACGCCGAGAAGTACCGCCGCCTCCACGTGATCATCGGCGACGCCAACCTCTCGGAGATCTCCACCTACCTCAAGCTCGGCACCACCGCACTGGTCCTGTCGATGATCGAGGACAACTTCATCGCGGTGGACCTCGCCGTGGACCAGCCGGTGCGCACCCTGCACCAGGTCTCCCACGACCCCGGGCTGACCCACCTGATCACGCTGCGCAGCGGCCGCACGCTGACCGCCGTACAACTCCAGATGGAGTACTACGAGCTCGCACGGAAGTACGTCGAAGAGCGTTTCGGTTCCGACGCGGACGAGCAGACCAAGGATGTCCTCTCACGGTGGGAGGACGTGCTGGGCAGGCTGGAGAGCGACCCCATGAGCCTGGCCGGCGAGCTCGACTGGATCGCCAAGCGGGAGATCCTGGAGGGCTACCGCCGCCGGGACGGGCTCGACTGGGACGCCGCCCGGCTGCACCTGGTGGACCTCCAGTACTCGGACGTGCGCCCCGACAAGGGCCTGTACAACCGCCTGGTGGCCCGCGGGAAGATGAAGCGGCTCCTGACCGAGGACGCGGTGGAACGCGCCGAGAGCAAGCCCCCGGAGGACACCAGGGCCTACTTCCGGGGCCGCTGCCTGGAGCAGTACGCGGACGACGTCGCCGCGGCCTCCTGGGACTCGGTGATCTTCGACCTGCCGGGGCGGGACTCGCTCCAGCGGGTGCCGACCCTGGAACCCCTGCGGGGTACCCGCAACCACGTCAAGGAGCTGCTGGACCGCTGCCGGACGGCCGAGGACCTGGTCCGGGTGCTGTCGGGCGGCTGACCGCCGCGATCGCGGCTGAAAGCCGGCGCGTCCGGGAATCATGGAAGAGACTCCCGGACCTTCGAAAAGTACGGGACCGAAAGTCGGACCCTCCTTGTAGGGTCTGAGCAGGGTCTGATCTTGAGATCTCGAACCGAGTAGCGGGGTGAGGTAGACATGGCGACCAAGGACACCGGCGGCGGGCAGCAGAAGGCCACGCGCTCCACCGAAGAGGTTGAGGAGCAGACCGCGGAAGCGAGCTCCGACCTCAAGGAGCGCCAGGAGAAGCTCTCGGACGACGTCGACTCCGTCCTCGACGAAATCGATGATGTGCTCGAGGAGAACGCCGAGGACTTCGTGCGCTCCTTCGTTCAGAAGGGTGGCGAGTAGCGGCCGTCTGGGCCGCGTAGCCTTCGAATCCAAGGTCGGGGTGGGCGGAGTCGTCCGCGAGCGCGTGGCTGCCCCAGGGCGCCACGAGGCCACCGCGCCGGACGGACCGTCCGCCCCGATGCAATCCCGGATCATGTTGATCGCGATCATCGGACGGGTAAGGTCCGAGGCGTAACTCTGCTTCAGCTGCAATGCCGCATAGGCCAGTTCAAGGATCGGCCGGACGTCACAAGGCGTGCAGCCGCATACGTGGAAGGAAACCTGTGGAAGCCAACATTCACAGCACAGGGCGTCTGCCGGCAGCCTTCCTGACGCCGGGGTCCTCGTCCTTCATGGACTTCCTGGGGAGTCACTCGCCGGAGCTGCTGCCGGGGAACCGGCGGCTGCCGGACGGGGTCGTCGAGGCCCCGCACGGCACGACCATCGTGGCCGCGACCTTCCCCGGGGGCGTCGTCCTCGCCGGTGACCGCCGCGCCACCATGGGCAACATGATCGCCCAGCGCGACATCGAGAAGGTCTTCCCGGCCGACGAGTACTCCGCGGTGGGCATCGCGGGCACGGCCGGCCTGGCCGTCGAGATGGTCAAGCTGTTCCAGCTGGAGCTGGAGCACTTCGAGAAGGTCGAGGGCGCCACCCTCTCCCTGGAGGGCAAGGCCAACCGCCTCTCCACGATGATCCGCAGCAACCTCGGCATGGCCATGCAGGGCCTGGCCGTGGTGCCGCTGTTCGCCGGCTGGGACGAGGGCAAGGAGAAGGGCCGCATCTTCTCCTACGACGTGACCGGCGGCCGCTCCGAGGAGCACGGCTACGCCGCCACCGGCTCCGGCTCGATCTTCGCCCGCGGTTCCATGAAGAAGCTGTACCGCGAGGACCTGACGGAGGACCAGGCCACGACGCTGGTCGTGCAGGCCCTCTACGACGCCGCCGACGACGACTCGGCGACCGGTGGGCCGGACCTGTACCGGAACATCTACCCGATCGTCACCGTCATCACTGACGAGGGCTTCCGACGCCTGACCGACCAGGAGTCCTCGGAGGTCGCCCGCCGGGTGACCGACCGTCGCCTCCAGGAGCCCGACGGGCCGCGCGCCGCGCTGCTCTGACCATTCGTCACTGATTTCGTCACTGAGAAGGAAGGGACGGATAGCCGGTGTCGACGCCGTTCTATGTGTCACCCCAGCAGGCCATGGCCGACCGGGCGGAGTACGCCCGCAAGGGCATCGCCCGCGGCCGCAGCCTTGTCGTGCTGCAGTACGCCGACGGCATTGTGTTCGTCGGTGAGAACCCGTCCCGCGCGCTGCACAAGTTCAGCGAGATCTACGACCGGATCGGCTTCGCGGCCGCCGGAAAGTACAACGAGTACGAGAACCTGCGCATCGGCGGCGTGCGCTACGCCGACCTCCGCGGGTACACCTACGACCGTGACGACGTGACGGCCCGCGGGCTGGCCAACGTCTACGCGCAGACGCTGGGCACGATCTTCTCGAGCGCGGCGGAGAAGCCGTACGAGGTGGAGCTGGTCGTCGCCGAGGTGGGCACCACCGCCGCGGGCGACCAGATCTACCGGCTGCCGCACGACGGCTCGATCGTGGACGAGCACGGCTCGGTCGCGGTCGGCGGCAACGCCGAGCAGATCAGCAGCTACCTCGACCAGCGTCACCGTGACGGGATGACGCTGCCGGAGGCGCTGAAGCTGGCGGTGCAGGCGCTGTCGAACCAGGCCAACGGCGCGGACCGGGAGATCCCGGCGGACCGGCTGGAGGTGGCGGTGCTGGACCGTACGCGGACCCAGCAGCGGAAGTTCAAGCGGATCCGGGGCCGGCAGCTGGCGCGGCTGCTGGAGCCGGAGGTGACCGCCGAGGTGCAGGCGGACGCGGTGTCCAAGGACGAGGACCCGGAGGACGCCGAGTAGGCGCGGTGGTCCGCGTGGTGTGAGTGCGGGGGAGCCCCGGTCGCGATGGGCGGCCGGGGCTTCGTCGTGTCCGGAGCCGGGGCCGGGGCCGGGCCGGGTGCGCGCGGTCGGTCAGCGGGCCGGGGGCGGGGCGGTGGAGCCGCGCACGACGAGCTCGACGGGGAGTTCGGGGGTCTCCCGGGGGCGGCCTTCGAGGACGGAGAGGAGGGCGCGCATGCCTTCCTGGCCGACCTGTTCGGCGGGGAGGCGGACGGTGGTGAGTTCGGGTTCGACGGCGGTGGCGAGGGAGAGGTCGTCGAAGCCGGTGACGGAGAGGTCGTCGGGGATGCGCAGGCCGAGGCGGCGGGCGGCCTTGCAGGCGCCGGCGGCGAGGATGTCGTCGTCGCACAGGACGGCGGTCGGCCGGTCGGGGCCCGCGGTGGTGAGGGCCGCCTCGACGGCGGCCCGGGCGGCGTCGACGGTGAGCGGGGCGTGGGTGGTGCGCAGCCGGGTGCCGGGGGTGTCGCGGAGGGTGTCGGCGAGGGTGCGGGCGCGGACCCGGAAGGTCCAGGTGTCGACCGTGGAGGCGAGGTGGAGGAGGTGCCGGTGGCCGAGGCCGAGGAGGTGTCCGGCGGCCTGGCGTACGCCGTCGGCGATGGCGAGGTTGACGTGGGCGGCGGCGCCGTCGGCGGGGTCGCTGTCGAGCATGACGAGGGGGAGGTCGGCGCCTTTGATGGCTTCGAGGGCTCCGGCGGCCATGGAGGAGGCGATGACGCCGTCGAGGGCGGCGCGGGCTGAGGCGAAGGGGTCGCGGGCGGGGCCGGTGCCGTCGGGCGAGGGGTAGAGGACGACGCCGAAGCCGTGTTCGGCGGCGACGGCCGCGGCGCCGGTGTAGACGCGGGCGAAGAACTCGTTGGTGAGGGCGGGGACGACGAGGAGCGCGGTGCGGGTGCTGCCGAGGCGGAGGCTGCGGGCGGCGAGGTTGGGGCGGTAGCCGAGTTCCTCGGCGGCGGCGCGGACGAGGTCGGCGGTGCGGCGGGAGACGCGTCCGGTCCACTTGTCTCCGAGGACGAGGGAGACGGTGGCCTGGGAGACGCCGGCGTGGGCGGCCACGTCCCGGCTGGTGGGCCTCGTCACGTCGTGCCTCCGTCGTGCCTGGTGGTGGGTGCGCGAGGTGGACCCGCGGCTGTCGTCATGGTACGTATAACGGGAGACGTTATACGTAAAACCCCGGGGGTGTTCCCGGCGGAAGGGACGCACACATGGCCGCGGGATACGCGGAACTCCTCAGGACGCGGCACGCGGCACGGCTGCTGGCGGGGACGCTGGTCGGCCGGCTGCCCACGGCCACGGCGAACATCGCGATCGTGCTGTTCATCCGCGCCGAGGGCGGCAGCTACACCCTGGCCGGCGCCCTGGCGGCCGCCTACGGCCTGGCCACGGCCGCCGGGCAGCCGCTGCTGGGCCGCGCCGTGGACGTGTACGGGCAGCCACGCATCCAGCTGCCGGCCGCCGTGGTCTCCGCGCTCGCGATGGGGGTGCTGGCGCTCTCGGGGACCGGCTCGCTGGTGCTGGCGTACGCGGCGGCGATCGTCGCGGGTCTGTTCACGCCGCCGCTGGAGGGCGGTCTGCGGGCGCTGTGGCCGAGCGTGCTGGGCGGCCGTGAGGACAAGGTGCACGCCGCGTACGCGATGGACGCGGTGGCCCAGGAGATCATGTACACGGTCGGTCCGCTGCTGGTGACGCTGATGGTCGCGGTCTGGTCCCCGGCGGCCGCGCTGATGGTGATCAACGTGCTGGGCGTGCTGGGGGCGCTGGCCGTGGTGACGTCCGAGCCGGCCCGGAGGTGGCGCTCGGAGCCGCGGGAGGCGCACTGGCTCGGGGCCCTGCGCTCGCGCGGGCTGCTGGCCCTGCTGGCGGCGTTCTTCTTCGTGGGGTCGGCGCTGGGTTCGATCAGCGTCGCGGGCGTCGCGTACGCCGACGACCACGGCGGCCAGGCGGTGTACGGCTGGCTGATGGCCGCGCTGGGTCTCGGCGCGCTGGTCGGCGGTGTGGCGTACGGGGCGCGGCAGTGGGCCGGGTCCGCGGAGCGGCGGCTGACGGTGCTGGTGGGGCTGCTGGCGCTGGGGTACGTGCCGCTGCTGCTGACGCCGGGTCCGGTGCCGATGGCGGCCCTGTCGGCGCTGGCGGGCGTGTTCCTGGCGCCGTCGCTGGCCTGTGCCTTCGTCGTGGTGGACCGGCACGCGCCGGCGGGCACGGTGACGGAGGCCTTCTCGTGGCTGGTGACCTTCTTCGGGGTGGGCGCGGCGATCGGTACGGCGGCGGCGGGTCCGGTGGTGGAACTCGCGGGCACGGCGGCGAGCTTCGGCGTGGCGGTGGCCGGAGGCGGCGCGGCGTTCCTGGTCCTGATGGGCACTCAGCGGGTGCTGTGCGGTCCGGGGCGGGCGCGGCGCGTGGCGGGCTCGCCCGCGGGCCGGGGTACGGAGGAGGCCGTGGTGGGCCCGGAGGCGGGCGTTTCCGCGGGCTGATCCGAAAATGATCGGAACGCCGCCGCCGAACCCGGTTTGCGAGCACGGCTGAAGGCGTAATGTTCAGACATGGACCGCCGCATTTTCGGGCTGGAGAACGAGTACGGCGTCACGTGCACGTTCAGGGGACAGCGCCGACTGTCTCCTGACGAAGTGGCGCGCTACCTCTTCCGCCGTGTCGTGTCATGGGGCCGCAGCAGCAATGTCTTCCTGCGGAACGGCGCCCGCCTGTATCTCGATGTGGGTTCGCATCCGGAATACGCAACTCCCGAATGCGACAACGTGACCGAACTGGTCACCCACGACAAGGCGGGCGAGCGCATTCTCGAAGGCCTGCTCGTCGACGCAGAGCGCCGCCTGCACGAGGAGGGAATCGCGGGCGACGTTTACCTGTTCAAGAACAACACGGACTCGGCGGGGAACTCGTACGGCTGCCACGAGAACTATCTGGTGGCGCGGCACGGGGAATTCTCGCGGCTCGCGGACATTCTCATCCCGTTCCTGGTGACGCGGCAGCTCATCTGCGGCGCGGGCAAGGTGCTGCAGACCCCGCGCGGCGCCGTGTACTGCGTGAGCCAGCGGGCCGAGCACATCTGGGAGGGCGTCAGCTCCGCGACGACGCGGTCCCGGCCCATCATCAACACCCGCGACGAGCCGCACGCGGACGCCGAGCGGTACCGCCGGCTCCACGTCATCGTGGGCGACTCGAACATGTCCGAGACGACGATGCTGCTGAAGGTCGGCGCGACGGACCTGGTGCTGCGGATGATCGAGGCGGGCACGGTGATGCGCGACCTCACGCTGGAGAACCCGATCCGGGCGATCCGCGAGGTCAGCCACGACATCACCGGTCAGCGCAAGGTCCGGCTGGCGAGCGGCCGGGAGGCCTCGGCGCTGGAGATCCAGCGCGAGTACTTCGACAAGGCGGTCGACTTCGTCGAGCGCCGCGGGATCCGTACGGGCACGGTCGAGCAGGTGCTGGAGCTGTGGGGCCGTACCCTCGACGCGATCGAGGCCGAGGAGCTCGACCGGATCGAGACCGAGATCGACTGGGTCATGAAGTACAAGCTCATCGAGCGGTACCGCGCCAAGCACAACATGACCATGTCCAACCCGCGGGTGGCGCAGATAGACCTCGCGTACCACGACATCCACCGCCGCAGGGGCCTGTACTACCTGTTGGAGCGGAAGGGCCAGGCCGCGCGGATCTGCAACGACATCAAGATCTTCGAAGGGAAGTCGGTGCCGCCGCAGACCACGCGTGCGCGGCTGCGCGGTGACTTCATCCGCCGGGCCCAGGAGCAGCGCCGGGACTTCACGGTCGACTGGGTGCACCTGAAGCTCAACGACCAGGCGCAGCGCACCGTGCTGTGCAAGGACCCGTTCCGGTCGGTGGACGACCGGGTGGAGAAGCTGATCGCCGGGATGTAGGCCGGCCGGGCGGCCGGGTCGCGGCGCAGGGGCCCCGTAGCTTCCTCGTACGGGGCCCTTGCTACGCCTTAGAGTGGCGGCGACCGATGTGCCGTTAGAGATCTGAGGAACACGTGCGCCGACTTGCCGGCCTGCTGGTCGTCCCCCTCCTGCTGCTGTCGACAGCGGCGTGCGGTGACGACAAGGGCTCCGACTCCGCCACCGTAGAGAGCACGAACGGGGTGCCCGCGATCACCGCCGGTGCCAAGTTCGGGGAGAAGCCGACCCTCGCCAAGGGAGTGGGCACTCCGCCGAAGGACCTGAAGGTCGTGGTCATCAGCGAGGGCAAGGGCCCGAAGCTGAAGAAGGGCGACGAGGCCAAGGTCAACTACCTGGGCCAGGAGTGGGACGAGGACAAGCCCTTCGACAACAGCTTCGACCGCGGTGAGCCGTTCGCGCTGACGATCGGCGCGGGCAGCGTCATCAAGGGCTGGGACCAGGGGCTGGAGGGCCAGAAGGTCGGCAGCCGCGTCGAGCTGGTGATCCCGCCGGACATGGGCTACGGCGCCTCGGGCCAGGGCGACATCAAGCCCAACGCCACGCTGGTGTTCGTGGTGGACATCCTGGAGGGCAAGACGCCCAAGCCGGTGCCGACGTCCGCCAAGGGCACGGTCGTCCCGCAGGACGACAAGACGCTCCCGCAGGTGGGCACCAACACCGACGGCAAGGCCCCGTCGCTGGACATCCCGAAGAACGACCCGCCGAAGAAGCTGGTCTCGAACTACGTGATCGAGGGTTCCGGCGCGGCCGTGAAGCCCACCGACTCCGTGGTCGTGAAGTACGTCGGCAAGCTGTGGAAGGACGGGAAGGTGTTCGACAGCACCTACGCCCAGAACACCACGCAGACCTTCCCGCTGGGCCAGCTGACGCTGAAGGGCCTCAAGGACGGCATCGCCGGCAAGAAGGAGGGCAGCCGCATCCTGCTGGTCATCCCGCCGGACCAGGGCCTGGGTGACAAGGAGCAGGGCGGCATTCCGCCGAATTCCACGCTGGTCTTCGCGCTGGACATCCTGCAGATCAAGTAGCGGGGCCCCCGGGATGGCAAACTGTCCCGGTTGACCGGTTCGCAAGTTTGAGGAGCAAGTGCTGTGAGCATCGAGAAGCCCGAGATCGACTTCCCGGAGGGCCCCGAGCCCACCGACCTCGTCATCGAGGACATCTGGGTCGGCGAGGGCGCCGAGGCCAAGGCCAAGGACGTCGTCAAGGTCCACTACGTGGGCGTGGCCTTCTCCACCGGTGAGCAGTTCGACGCGTCCTGGGACCGCGGCCAGCCGCTGCAGTTCCAGCTCGGTGTCGGCCAGGTCATCGCCGGCTGGGACCAGGGCGTCCAGGGCATGAAGGTCGGCGGCCGTCGCAAGCTGACGATCCCGGCGCACCTGGCGTACGGCGACCGCGGCGCCGGCGGCGTGATCAAGCCGGGCGAGACGCTGATCTTCGTCTGCGACCTGGTCGCCGTCTGATCGGTTCGTTCGCGACCGTTGTGGGACCCCTGCCTTACGGCGGGGGTCCCTCGCTTTTGTCCGTGGGCGAAGGGGCGGTACGGTCAACGGTCACAAGCACGATGAGAGGGGCGAGGGGCGTCGTGGCGATTGCCAAGGCCGAGCGGCTGATGAATCTGGCGTTGTGCCTGCTCGGCACCCGCCGACCACTCAGCAAGCGGGAGCTGCGCGGCTCCATCGAGGCCTACATGGAGGCGGGCAACGACGACTCCTTCAACCGCATGTTCGAGCGGGACAAGGACGACCTGCGCGAGCTGGGCCTGGTGATCGAGACGGTCGAGGCCCTGGACGGGGAGATCGGCTACCTCGCCCGCCGCGACAGCAACCGGCTGCCGCCGGTGTCGCTGGACGCCGAGGAGGCGGCGGCCCTCGGGCTCGCGGCCAAGGTGTGGCAGCAGGCCCGGCTGGCGGGTGCCGCGTCCGGGGCCCTGCAGAAGCTGCGGGCCGCGGGGATGCCGGAGGCGGAGGACCCGTACGAGGGGCAGCACAGCGCCATCGAGCCGCGGATCCCGGTCCACGAGGCGGCCTTCGAGCCGCTGATGCTGGCCTGCCGGGACCGGCGGCCGGTGACCTTCGACTACCGCAAGTCCAACGCGGTACGCCCGGAGCAGCGGCAGGTGGAGCCCTGGGCGCTGGAGTGCTGGCGCGGGCAGTGGTACCTGGCCGGATTCGACCGGGAGCGCGGTGCGGAGCGGGTGTTCCGGCTCTCGCGCATCACCGGCAAGGTGAAGTCGCGGGCCGGGAAGTACACGGCCGAGGTGCCGGACGTGGTGACCGTGCGCGAGACCGTCGCGGGCTGGGCCGGGGAGACCGCCGACCGTTCGGCGCGGATCCGGCTGCGGCAGGGCGCCGGCTACCCGCTGCGGGCCCGCGCCACGGCCGTGCGGGACGCCGGCGGGGGCTGGGACGAGCTGGAGATCCCGTACGGGCACGGACTGGACGCCTGGCTGGTCGAGTTCGGACCGGACGTGATCGTGCTGGAGCCCGCGGACCTGCGGGCGGACGTGGTGGACCGGCTGCGCGCCGTCGCCAAGGGCTGAGGGGGACTCGTACGACATGGCCGCCAACGCCATCGACCAGACGCGCCGGATGCTGTCCCTGGTGACGTACCTGCGGGAGCGCCCCGGGGCGCGGATCGCGGACGTCGCCCGGGCCTTCGGGATCAGCGAGGACGAGCTGATCTCGGACCTCGACGTGCTGCCCATGTGCGGGACCAGCTTCCGCGGCGGGGACCTGCTGGACATCGACACCGACGGCGAGCGGATCTGGTGGCGCAATCCCGATGCCTCGGGGGAGTCCACCGCGGAGCCGCTCCGGCTCGCCGCCGACGAGGCCACCGCCCTGCTGGTGGCCGCGCGCGCCGTGGCCACCCTGCCCGGGCTGCGCGAGAGCGACCGGGAGGCCCTGCTGCGGGCCACCGCGAAGCTGGAGGGCGCCGCCGGTGACGCGGCGGGAGCCAGCTCCCGGCTGAACGTGACCTTCGAGTCCGAGGGCGGTGTCTTCGCCGACGTGGACCGGGCGATCTCCGAGCGGCGCCGGCTGTGGCTGCGCTACTACTCGCCGGCCCGGGACGAGCTGACCGAGCGGGAGGTCGACCCGATCCGGCTGTTCGCCGTCGGCCACACGTACCTGGAGGGCTGGTGCCACCTCTCCGAGGCCCGGCGCACCTTCCGGCTCGACCGGGTGGCCGAGATCCGGCTCCTCGACGAGCGGGCCGAGCCGCCGGCCATCGAGCCGCGGGACCTGTCCGAGGGGCTGGTGCAGCCCTCGGCCGAGGACCCCGAGGTGGTCGTCGAGGTCGGTCCCGGCGGGCGCTGGGTGGCCGAGTACTACCCGCACGACAGCGCGCGTGAGCTGCCCGACGGCGGCCTGCGGATCACCCTGCGGACCCCGGAGCCGGCCTCCCTGCGCCGGCTCGCGCTGCGGCTCGGCGCCGACGGGCGGATCGTCGCCCCGGCAGAGCTGGCGGACAGCGCCCGGCGGGCGGCGGCCGAGGCACTCGCCGCGTACGACGCGCACTGACCCGGTACCGCGGCGGGCGGCAGGCCCCGGCGGGCGGGCCGGCACGGGGGAAGGCGGAGCCGGGCGGCGGCCGCGGCCCCGCGGTACGACGGCACACCGCACACACGCCACGCCGGACGGCACCGGCCGGCACACCGCACACCGCCCGGCCCGGGGCCGGCACACCGAACACGACACCGAGACGGACACGGAGGGGGATCCGCGGATGACGCCGGGAATGCCGGGGGTGGCGGCGCTGTCCGCGGCGGTCGAGCAGGTGCTGTTCAAGGCTGCCTGCCCGGACTGCCGGGCCCGCTTCGAGCTCCACGCGGAGGCGCTGCGGCTGGCCATCGGCGGCAGCAAGCGGAGCACCTTCTACTCCTTCACCTGCCCCGAGTGCGGGGTGGCCGTCCGCAAGCCGGCCGGCGAGCGGATCGTGGAACTCCTCACGGGCGGCGGGGTCAGCACGCTGCGCAGCGTGTAGCCCGTCCGGGACGCGGGCACCGCCCGGCATCGGCGCGGCCGGCGGAGCCGGGCCGTCCGGGGCGGGGCGCCGGGCCGGTTAGGCTCAGCCCATGCTCTGGCCGATGCTCGCAATTGCCCTGGGGTTCCTCGGACTCGCCGTCCTGGGCGTCCTCGCCGTCCGCGTGTACGTCGAGGTCCGGCGGCTGGCCCGGCAGGTGGACGACGCGAGCCGCCGCATCGCCGGCGCGGCGGGCGACCTGGAGAGCGCGACCGCCGATCTGGCCAGGGCGGGCGGCACCCTGTCCTGACCTGCGGATCCTGCGGATCACGGAATGCGCCCCGCAATCGGGAAGACGCCAGGGGATTGCAAGGCGTTCACCGGTGCGGGTTACGATCCTTCACAGTGCGCCGCTCCCGGACGTCCGTCCGGACCGGCGTCCGCACCACTCCAGCCGCCCCGGTGAGAAGGAAGCCACACATGATCGGCAATCTGAAGCCCCTCGAGATCGTTCTGATCATCGCTGTCATCCTGCTGCTGTTCGGCGCCAAGAAGCTCCCGGAGATGGCGCGCTCCCTCGGCAAGTCGGCCCGCATCCTCAAGAGCGAGGCCAAGGCCATGAAGAAGGACGACGAGGTGCCCGCCGAGCCGGCCGCCGACCCGTCCGCCGCGCAGCAGGCCGCCCCGCGCACCATCCAGGCCGCGCCCGGTGACGTCAGCAGCTCCCGCCCGGTCAGCGAGCCGAACCGCACCGCCCAGAGCTGACACCGCAGCTCCGCCCAGCTGTTGGCCGCGCACGAGACGAGGGACGTGGGTTGCTCAAGTCTGCCCGCAAGCAGGAGAAGCAGGAGAAGGACGCCGAGGGGCGGATGCCGCTCGCGGAGCACCTTCGCGAGCTGAGGAACCGCCTGCTCAAGTCGGTCCTGGTGATCCTGGTGATCACGGTGGTCGCCGCGGTCTTCTACAAGGACCTGATCGACTTCATGCTCCGGCCGATGCTGGAGTCGGTCGGCTGCACCGACGGCGTGGTCACCCAGCGCAACGGGCGGCCGTGTGCGGACATGACCGTCAACGGTCTGATCGCACCGTTCTCGATCGCCCTGAAGGTGTCCCTCGCGGCCGGTGTCGTGCTGTCCGCACCGGTCTGGCTGTACCAGCTGTGGGCCTTCATCGCCCCCGGCCTGCACGGCCACGAGAAGCGGTACGCGATCAGCTTCGTGCTGGTCGGCGCCCCGCTCTTCCTCGGCGGCGCGGTCCTCGCGTACAACATCCTCCCGCAGACCGCGCAGATCCTGCTCGAGTTCACCCCCGAGCACGCGCGGAACCTGCTGCCGGTGGACGACTACCTCGACCTGGTCACGCGCATGGTCGTGGTCTTCGGCCTGGCCTTCGAGCTGCCGCTGCTGCTGATCCTGCTGAACTTCACCGGGGTGCTCACCGCCAGGCGGCTGGCGGGCTGGTGGCGCGCCATGGTGATCGGCATCACGGTCTTCTCGGCCTTCGCGACCCCGACCGGCGACCCGCTGACCATGCTCTCGCTGGCCGCGCCGATCGTCGCCCTGTACTTCATCGCCCTGGGCGTCTGCCTGCTCAACGACCGACGGCGGCGGCGCAACAACCCCGACGCCGGTCTGGACGACGACGAGGCGTCGCACCTGGACCTCACCCCGGAGACGATCGGGGGGGTCGAGCCGGTCGGGGCGCCGGCCGCCCTGCCCGAGCAGTCTGACGGCGGCCGGAGCCGGATCAACGGGTACGACGACGCGACCTGAGCCGGGGCCCCGTCGGCACCGCCCGAACGAGGGGCGGCCGGCGGGTGACGGCCCGGCGCGGTACGGGTACGCAGAGGGCACGGACGGTTTTCCACGAACCGTTCGTGCCCTTCGTCATGGTTCGTCACCCCTTCAATAAAGATCGCGCCGCGTGTCAGAGGTGCCGGGTAGGCTCGGAGACAAGATGACAGAGGACCTCTCACCCGCCGAGCGGTACGCCGCTTCCCGGATCCGCGCCGCAGAGGAGGCCACTGCCCTGGCCCCCTTCCGCGAGCTCTACGACTTCGGGCTCGACCCCTTCCAGATCGAGGCCTGCCAGGCCCTGGAGGCCGGAAAGGGCGTGCTCGTCGCAGCCCCCACCGGCTCTGGCAAGACCATCGTCGGCGAGTTCGCCGTGCACCTGGCCCTCACCCAGGGCCGCAAGTGCTTCTACACCACCCCGATCAAGGCCCTGTCGAACCAGAAGTACGCCGACCTGGTCAAGCGCTACGGCGCGGAGAAGGTCGGCCTGCTCACCGGCGACAACAGCGTCAACAGCGAAGCGCCCATCGTGGTCATGACCACCGAGGTGCTCCGCAACATGCTGTACGCGGGCTCCCAGTCGCTGCTCGGCCTCGGGTACGTGGTCATGGACGAGGTGCACTACCTCTCCGACCGCTTCCGCGGCGCCGTCTGGGAGGAAGTGATCATCCACCTCCCCGAGTCGGTGACCCTGGTCTCCCTCTCCGCCACCGTCTCCAACGCCGAGGAGTTCGGCGACTGGCTCGACACGGTGCGCGGCGACACCGCCGTGATCGTCTCCGAGGAGCGGCCGGTCCCGCTCTGGCAGCACGTGATGGCCGGACGCCGGATCTACGACCTCTTCGAGGAGGAGAGCGACCACGGCGGCCGCGGCTCCGCCCGCCGCGAGGTCAACCCCGACCTGCTGCGCATGGCGCGCATGGAGAACAGCAGGACGTACAACCCGCGCGACCGGCGCCGCGGCAAGATGGTCCGCGAGGCCGACCGCGAGCGGGAGCGCCGCTCCCGCAGCCGCATCTGGACGCCCGGCCGCCCCGAGGTCATCGAGCGCCTCGACAACGAGGGCCTGCTCCCCGCCATCACCTTCATCTTCAGCCGGGCCGGCTGCGAGGCCGCCGTACAGCAGTGCCTGTACGCGGGGCTGCGGCTGAACGACGACGCGGCGCGCCTGCAGGTGCGCGAGCTCGTCGAGGAGCGCACCGCCTCCATCCCCGCCGAGGACCTGCACGTGCTCGGCTACTACGAGTGGCTGGAGGGCCTGGAGCGCGGCATCGCCGCCCACCACGCGGGCATGCTGCCCACCTTCAAGGAGGTCGTGGAGGAGCTGTTCGTCCGGGGCCTGGTGAAGGCCGTGTTCGCCACCGAGACCCTGGCGCTGGGCATCAACATGCCCGCCCGCACGGTGATCCTGGAGAAGCTCGTCAAGTGGAACGGCGAGCAGCACGCCGACATCACGCCCGGCGAGTACACCCAGCTCACCGGCCGCGCAGGCCGGCGCGGCATCGACGTCGAGGGCCACGCGGTGGTGCTCTGGCAGCGCGGCATGGACCCGGGTGCCCTCGCGGGCCTCGCGGGCACCCGCACGTACCCGCTGCGGTCCAGCTTCAAGCCCTCGTACAACATGGCCGTCAACCTCGTGCAGCAGTTCGGGCGGCACCGGTCCCGGGAGCTGCTGGAGACCTCCTTCGCGCAGTTCCAGGCCGACCGCTCGGTCGTCGGGATCTCCCGGCAGGTGCAGCGCAACGAGGAGGGCCTGGCCGGCTACCGCGAGGGCATGACCTGCCACCTCGGGGACTTCGCCGAGTACGCGCGGCTGCGCCGCGACCTCAAGGACCGCGAGACCGAACTGGCCAAGCAGGGTGCCGCCCAGCGGCGCGCCCAGGCCGCGGCCTCCCTGGAGAAGCTCAAGCCGGGCGACGTCATCCACGTGCCCACCGGCAAGTTCGCCGGGCTCGCGCTGGTGCTGGACCCGGGCGTGCCGGGCGGGCGGTCCAAC
This sequence comes from Streptomyces sp. NPDC086023, assembly GCF_044540325.1. Lineage (NCBI taxonomy): Bacteria > Bacillati > Actinomycetota > Actinomycetes > Kitasatosporales > Streptomycetaceae > Streptomyces > Streptomyces sp. NPDC086023. The sequence goes on along the minus strand of NZ_JBITRX010000008.1, from coordinate 298,706 downwards.
GGCCACCGCGGCTTCGAGTACCAGGAGGGCCCGCGCCCGCTGGTGCTGACCGCCGAGCGGCAGGTCAAGCGGCTCGCGTCGATCGACTTCCCGGTGCCGGTGGAGGCGCTGGAGCGGATGCGGATCCCGAAGTCCTTCAACCCCCGCTCCCCGCAGTCCCGCCGGGACCTCGCGTCGGCCCTGCGCACCAAGGCCGGCCACATCGTGCCGGACCGCCACAAGCGGGGGCGGGCGGCCGCGGCGGACGACCGCGAGATCGCCCGGCTGCGCGCCGAGCTGCGGGCGCACCCCTGCCACGGCTGCGACGAGCGCGAGGACCACGCCCGCTGGGCGGAGCGGTACCACCGCCTCCAGCGCGACACCAGGCAACTGGAGCGGCGCATCGAGGGGCGGACGAACACCATCGCCCGCACCTTCGACCGGATCCACGCCCTGCTCACCGAGCTGGACTACCTGCGGGAGGACGAGGTCACCCCGCACGGCAGGCGGCTGGCCCGGCTCTACGGCGAGCTCGACCTGCTCGCCTCCGAGTGCCTGCGCGCCGGCGTCTGGGAGGGCCTGGACCCGGCCGAACTGGCCGCCTGCGTCTCGGCGCTGGTCTTCGAGGCGCGGCAGTCGGACGACGCCGTCGCCCCGAAGGTGCCGGGCGGGGCCGCGAAGGCGGCGCTCGGCGAGATGGTGCGGATCTGGGGGCGGCTCGACGCCCTGGAGGAGGAGCACCGGATCAATCAGGCCGAAGGCGTGGGCCAGCGCGAGCCCGACCTGGGCTTCGCCTGGGCCGCGTACCAGTGGGCTTCGGACAAGAGCCTCGACGAAGTGCTGCGTGAGGCGGAGATGCCGGCCGGCGATTTCGTGCGCTGGTGCAAGCAGGTCATCGACGTCCTGGGCCAGATCGCGGCCGCGGCGCCCGCCGAGGGCTCCACGGTGGCCAGAAATGCCCGCAAGGCCGTCGACGCGCTGCTGCGGGGTGTGGTGGCCTACAGCTCCGTGGGCTGAGCCCCTTCGGCTGTTCCTCCGAATCGGGGAATGGCCTGATGGTGCTCTTGTCATGATCGGTCTTCCGTGCGTTGTGCGACGATCGGTCCATGAACTCAACTGGTCGTCGCGTCGGGCGTCCGCGCGCCGACCAGCGCGCGGACAGCGGGGTGCCGCCCCGGGAGGAACTCCTCGGGGCGGCTGCCGAACTGTTCACCCGCCGCGGGTACGCGGCCACCACCACCCGGGCCGTGGCCCAGTTGGCCGGAATGCGGCAGGCCACGATGTACCACTACTTCGGCGGCAAGGAGGAACTCCTCGTCGAGTTGCTGGAGTCGACGGTCAGTCCCTCCCTCGCGGTGGCCCGGCGGATGGTGGCCGACACCACGCGTCCGGCCGCCGAGCGGCTGTGGGAGCTGTGCCGCTCGGACGTGCTGCTGCTGTGCGGGGGACGGCACAACCTGGGCGCCCTCTACCTGCTGCCCGAGGTCCGGGGCGAGAGCTTCGCCGGCTTCCGCCGGATCCGCGGCGAACTCAAGTCTGCCTACCGCGAGTTGCTGCGACTCACCCCGGTCGGGGAGGAACTCGCCGGTGAGGAGGACGAGTTGGTACTGCGCAACGACCTCGTCTTCGGTCTGATCGAGGGCGTGATCCTGATCCGCGGCTCCGATCCCGGGCGCTCCGCCGTGGAGTTCGCCGAGGCGACCGCCGATGCGGCGCTGCGGATAGCGGGACTGACTCAGGCGGTCTCCTGTGGGCTCCCGTCGGCCCAGCCCTCGGGGTCGTCCCAGGCCTGAAGGGTCCGGCCGGACTCGAAGCGGTGTGCCGCGCCCGTCACCGGGTCGGTGAACTCCAGCACCCGGGCCAGCAGTTGGAGCGGGCGCCGGTAGTCGTCCGGGGCGGGGTCGGTGACCTCCGGGTAGACCGGGTCGCCGAGGATCGGCAGGCCCAGGGAGTTCATGTGCACCCGCAGCTGGTGGGTGCGGCCGGTGGCCGGGGTCAGCCGGTAGCGGCCGAGCGCGCCGCGGCGCTCCAGGAGTTCGATGCGGCTCTCCGCGTTGGGCTCGCCGGGCTGTTCCGCGGCGGCGATCACGCCGCGGGTCTTCTCGATGCGGCTGCGGACGGTGCGCGGGAGGGCGAGGGAAGGCGCGTACGGGGCCAGGGCCTCGTACTCCTTGCCGACCCGGCGGCCGGCGAAGAGCTGCTGGTAGGCGCCGCGGTCCTCGCGGCGGACGCTGAACATCACCAGGCCGGCCGTGAGCCTGTCCAGCCGGTGCGCGGGGCTCAGCTCCGGGATTCCCAGCCGGTGCCGGAGCAGCGCGAGGGCCGTCTGCGTGACGTGGCTGCCGCGCGGGGTGGTGGCGAGGAAGTGCGGCTTGTCCACGACCAGCAGGTGCGGGTCGCGGTGCACCACGCGCAGGGGGAACGGCACGGGCGCCTCGGGCGCCAGTTCCCGGTGGAACCACACGTGGTCGCCGGGGCGGTACGGGGCATCGGCGGCGAGGGGACCGGCGCTGCCGTACACCCGGCCGTCGCGCAGCAGCCGGTCGACAGCGGCCTCGCCCGCGCCGCCGCGGTAGTGCGCTCGCAGGTAGCTGCCCAGGTCGGGCCATTCGCCCTCGGGCAGCCGCAGGCGGACCGGGTCGATGCCGAGGCGCTGGGGGAGGGGCGAGGGGGGTGCGTGCGCGGGGCGTCTCATCGTGGGTCCCAGCGTACGACGCCGACCAGGCCGCCCGGGTTCCGGGCGGGCGCCGGCCGCCCGTCACCCCGGATTACGGGCGGCCGCCGGCCGCCGCCGTCACTGCTGCCGCCGGAAGGTGCCCAGGCCGTTCTCGTCCAGGTACTCCACGCGCATCCCGCCGTCGGTGAAGAACACCCCGGTGCGGCCGACGGCGTTCTCGCCGGCTGTCTGGAAGCTGAACGTGTTCCCGTCGTAGTGGGTGAGCGGGTAGTTCTGCGGCTCCGGGCCCAGGTGCAGCACGAGTTTGCCGTCCCGGCCGGCGGTGACGGTGGCCCGGCCGTAGAACGGGTTGGTGTACCTGCCGGTGTACGCGCTGTCCGGCCGGGCCGGCTTCGCGTTGGCCGGCGGCTTGGTGTAGTCCGTGTCCGAGCCGCCCTGGTTGAGCTGCTCCTCGTAGCCCTTGGCCACGATCGGCAGCCAGTCCCGGGTGGGCTTGCCGTGCTCGGCGACGTCGAAGAAGTTGAGGGCGATGGTGTCGGGCAGGCCCGAGGGCGCGCCGTTGGTCAGCACCACGATGCCGAGGTTGTCGGACGGAACCAGGGTGACGTTGGTGTTGGTACCGAGTGCGAAGGCTCCGGAGTGGCTCAGGCGCAGCCGGCCGTTCTCGTCGTAGCGCACGTTCCAGCCCAGGCCGTAGAAGCCGGGCTGGGCGTTCGCCTCGGCGGGGGGATGGCTGATGCTGTGCGGGACGTGGGTCTCGGCCAGGCCCTCGCTGTTCACGACCTGCTTGCCGTCGATCTTCCCGGCGCCCATCTGGAGGCGCAGCCAGCGGGCCATGTCCTCGGCGTTGGAGCTGACGCCGCCGGCCGCCGTCTGCGCGTCGGCGTCGCGGACGTACAGCGGCTTCCAGGTGCCGTCGGCGGTCTTGACGTGCGTGAGGGCGCGGTTCGGCGCCTTCTCGTAGTCGCTGAAGCGGGAGCTGGTGTGCGTCATCCCGGCGGGCTTGTACAGCAGGTCGTCGGAGAGCTGGTCCCAGGGCACGCCCTTGGCCTTGGCGACGGCCTCGGCGGCCGCCGTGAAGCCGAAGTTGGTGTAGGCGTAGCTGGTGCGGAACGGGGTGAGCGGCTCGTAGCGCAGACGGGACAGGATGTACTCCTGGTCGTATCCCAGGTCCTCCAGGAGGTCGCCGGAGTGGTCGGGCAGGCCCGAGCGGTGGGAGAGCAGGTCGGCCGCCGTGACGTGCGAACTCACCCAGGGATCCTTGAGGGTGACGCCCTTCAGCGGATCGTCGAAGCCGTCGGCGCCGACGGCCTGTGCCACGACGGTGGTGGCCACCGGCTTGGAGACCGAGGCGAGTTGGAAGACGGTGTCCGGGCTGACCTTCTTGTCCGGGGAGTTGGTGTCGCGGACGCCGAAGCCCTTCTGGTAGACGACCTTGTCGTCGTGGACCACGGCCACGGCGACGCCGGGCACGCCGGTGCGCTTCATGCCGTCCTGCACCTGTGCGTCCAGCTGGTCGAGCGCCGTCTGCACGTCGAAGTCGCCGGGGCTCGGGCTCGGTGACGGTGCGGCGGCGACGGCTCCGGCCACCAGGGCGAGCCCGGCGGCGAATGACAGCCCCCTGCGCTTGCTGTTGCGTCGCATAGGTCCATTGAACGACGGTCCCACGTCGCCCGCCCGGGGAGGACCGGGGTGCGAACACGCCGGTGACAGGGTACGGGGCGTCCGCGCCCGGATGCGGAAACGCCGGCGGGGCCGCTCTCGCGGCCCCGCCGGCGTGATGGGTCACAGCGCCCCGGTCAGCCCTCCTGCTCGGCCTCCACCTGGGCGTTCCAGGCGCGCTTGGTCTCGCGCCACGCCTCGTCGGTGTGGCCCAGGCGCCAGTACCCGGAGATCGACAGCCGCTCGCGCGGGACACCGCGCTCCAGGCGCAGGTGGCGGCGGAGCGCCTTCACGAAGCCCGCCTCGCCGTGGACGAAGGCGTGCACGGAGCCCAGCGGGAACTCCAGGGAGGTGACGGCCTCCAGCAGGGCCTCGCCGACCGGGCGGCCGGCCCGGTGCAGCCAGACCGGCTGCACGCCGTCGGGCGTGGTGACCTTCAGCTCGTCCGCCTTGCCCTCGACCTCGACGAAGGCGCGCACGACCGCGCCGGCCGGCATCCGCTCCATCGCGGCGGCGATCGCCGGCAGGGCGCTCTCGTCGCCGACCAGCAGGTGCCAGTCCGCCACCGGGTCCGGGGCGTAGCCGCCGCCGGGGCCGAGGAAGTGGACGCGCTCGCCGGGCTGCGCGCGCAGGGCCCACGGGCCGGCGAGGCCCGTGTCGCCGTGCACGACGAAGTCGATGGTCAGCTCGCGGTGGACCGGGTCCCAGTTCCGCACGGTGTACGCGCGCTGGCGCGGCCACTGCTCGCGGGGGAGCGTGGCGCGGATCTGCTCCATGTCCCAGGGCTCGGCGTGGGTGACTCCGTCGGCGGGGAACAGCAGCTTGACGTAGTGGTCCGTGAACTCGCCGGCTTCGAACCCGGCCAGCTCCGGGCCGCCCAGCACCAGCCGCACCATGTGCGGGCTGAGCCGCTCGGTGTGTACGACCGTGGCCGTGCCAACCATGCGCGTACGAGCCTCCTTGAGGGCGACTCCTTCTGCCACGGTGGTACCCCGTTTCCCCAGACGTGTCACTTAGGTTTGCCTAACCTAGCACCTCAGGCGCGAAGTGTGGAGACAAGCCTGTCCACGGCTCCACCGAGACCCCAGCGTCGGGCCAGGTCAGCCAGCGCCTCGGGGTGGGCGGGGGCCTTCGGCAGCGTTGCGTCGAACGGGGGAAGCGGCACGTCAGAGGCCACCCGGACCACCTTGGGGGCCACCGCCACGTACGCCCGCGCCTCGTCCAGCCGCCTGCGCTGCGAGGGGGTGAGCCCCGACGCCGGGTCGTCGACGGCGGCCATGATCCCGTCCAGGTCCCCGAAGGCGTCCAGCAGCTTGGCCGCGGTCTTCTCCCCGATCCCGGGCACGCCCGGCAGGCCGTCGCTCGGGTCGCCGCGCAGCAGCGCCAGGTCCACGTATCCGGGGCCGTCGACCCCGTACTTCTCGCGCAGCACCGCCTCGTCCGTGATCTGGAGGGTGCCGACGCCCTTGAGCGGGTACAGCACGCGGGCCTGCCGGGCGTCGCTCACCAGCTGGTAGAGGTCGCGGTCGCCGGTGACGATGTCGACCGGACCGGTGGCACGGCCGGCGAGGGTGCCGATCACGTCGTCCGCCTCGTACCCGGCGACGCCGATCCGGGCGATGCCGAAGGCGTCGAGCGCCGCCTCGATCACCGGGACCTGCGGGGAGAGGGTGTCCGGGATCTCCTCCTCGTCGGGACCGGCCGGGGTCTCGACCGCGACGCGGTGCGCCTTGTACGAGGGGATCAGCTCGACCCGCCAGTGCGGCCGCCAGTCGGCGTCCATGCACGCGACCAGCTCGTCGGGGCGGTGGTCCTGGACCAGCCTGGCGATGAAGTCGAGCAGCCCGCGGACGGCGTTGACCGGAGTGCCGTCCGGGGCCCGCACGGAGTCCGGCACACCGAAGTACGCGCGGAAGTACAGGGAAGCGGTGTCGAGGAGCATCAGACGTCGGGTCATTCTGACGATGATGCCGCACCCCACCGACCGTGACGGTGCGGGCGCAGGCGTTCACCGGGGGCGTAGAGCCGCTGGGCCGTGAGCGCGAAACGGGGGGCGGAAGCTGCGTAAGGTGCTTACAGCACATCCATGTGCGACCGGACCAAGGGGAGGGCAGCCCCGGCCATGGACGACAAGGACAAGGAAAGGGACGGCAAGGACCCGCTTCGGGTGGGTGCCGCGGTGCGCAAGCGGCGCAGGGCGCTGAAGCTCACCCTCGCCGCCGTGTCGGCGCGCAGCGGGCTGTCGGTGCCGTTCCTGAGCCAGATAGAGAACGAGCGGGCCCGGCCGAGCATGCGCTCCCTGGAACGCGTGGCCGACGCCCTGGAGACCACCGCCGTCGAACTCCTCGCGGCCTCCGACAGTGCCCGCACCGTGGACCTCGTGCGCGCCGGGGACGACACCGGGCTCGCGCCCGCCGCGGGCGTGCGGCCCCTCGTCCGCGGCCACCACCAGCTGCACGCGCTGGAGTTCACCGGGGAGCAGGACGCCGGGCGCGAGTACCAGCACCGCAACGACGAGCTGATGTACGTGGTCGAGGGGTCCTGCCAGGTCGAGGCCGAGGGCCGGGCCTACCGGCTGGAGGCGGGCGACTCGCTGTTCCTGTCCGGCGGGGTGCGCCACCGCTGGCGGGCCACGGGCGAGGGCACCCGGCTGTTGGTGGTCGCCGTCGGCGACCACGTGGACGCGGTCACCGAACCGCCGGGGCGCTGATGCGGGTCGTGCGCCGGGCGGGGGCCGGCTGATGCGGGTCGTCTCGCTGGTGCCCTCGCTCACCGAGGCGGTCGCCGCCACGGAGCCGGGGCTGCTGGCCGGCGCCACCGACTGGTGCAGCCATCCCGCGGACCTGGACGTCGTCCGCATCGGCGGCACCAAGAACCCCGACGTGGCGGCGGTCGTCGCGCTGCGCCCGGACCTGGTGGTCGCCAACGAGGAGGAGAACCGCCTCCCCGACCTCGACGCCCTGCGCGCGGCGGGGCTGCGGGTGCTGGTGACCGAGGTGCGGGACCTGCCCGGTGCCTTCCGGGAGCTGGACCGGGTGCTCGTCGGGGGGTGCGGGCTGTCCCGGCCGGCCTGGCTGGACGAGGCCGAGGAGGCCTGGGCCGCGGTGGAGCCGGTGGGCGACCTGCGGGCCGTCGTCCCGGTGTGGCGGCGGCCCTGGATGGTGCTGGGCCGGGACACCTTCGCCGGCGACGTGCTGGCCCGGCTGGGGGTGCGGAACCTGTACGCCGGCCACGCCGAGCGGTACCCGAGGGTGCCGCTCGCGGAGCTCAACGCCTCGGGCGGCGACCTGGTGGTGCTGCCCGACGAGCCGTACGCCTTCCACGCGGGCGACGGCCCCGAGGCGTTCCCGGCGATGGCGGCCGCCCTGGTGAGCGGCCGCCATCTGACCTGGTACGGGCCCTCGCTGAGCGAGGCCCCCGCGGTGCTCAGCGGGGCGCTGCGAGCAGCTTTCCGCTGACCAGCCCCCGTACGGTGTGCACGGCCGCGGCCAGCCAGGCGGCGACCAGGGCCACGTACAGGGCCAGGGCCAGCCACTGGAGGGCGACCAGGCCGGTGTGGCGGGCGAGGCCCTCGAAGCCGGTGACGCAGGTGCCGACGGGGAAGGTGAAGGCCCACCAGGTCATCGCGAAGCCCATGCCCCGGCGGGCGGCGCGGACCACCATGGCGACGGCGAGGGCGGTCCAGAGGAGGGCGAAGCCCATCACGGGGACGCCGTAGACGACGGCGAAGGCGCCCAGGGCGCCGGCGTAGGGGGCGCCGATGGAGGTGGCGGCCTGGTCGGCGAGCTGGTTGACGGCGGTGGTGGACTGCCCGAGGGGGCCGAGCACCAGGAACAGGGTGGGGGTCAGGGCCAGGGGCAGGGGCCCGCCGACGATCAGCCGGCCGAGGATCAGGGGCAGCATCAGCAGGGTGGCCAGCAGGCTGATCCCGAACATCGCGTAGCAGGCCAGCAGCATCGCCTCGCGGGGCTGGCCGGCGGGCAGGTGGGGGATGAGCAGGGGGCCGAGGGCGGCGGAGACCATGGGGGCGACGAGGGGCAGCAGCCAGACGGGGCTGGCGGAACCGGCCTCGACCTTGTGCCGCACGACCATCAGGTAGGGCACGGCCACGGCGGCGAGCAGGCCGATCGCGGTGCCGGCGGTGAAGAGGACGGCGTCGGCGGCCACGGCCGCGCCCTCCCCGATCAGGTCCTTGCCGACCAGCAGGGTGCCGCCGCCGACGGCGAGCAGCGCCATGGACAGACAGCCGTAGAAGGGGGCGACGGCGGGGTCGAGGAGGTGGGCGCGGGCCTGGTCGCGGTGGTGCAGCCAGTGGCCGGTGCGGGCGGCCAGGACGGCGGCCAGGGCCACGGCCGACAGGACCCACATGACCTCGGCGAAGACGCGCATGCCCGGGAAGTGGTACGGGAGGCCCGCGCCGGCGTTGGCGATGATCGCCGTGCCCATCACGGAGGCGTACCAGTTGGGGCCGAGGTGGCGCAGGGCGGGCAGCCGGCGCTCGGCGCCGGTGCCGGGCCCGCTGCTGAGGCGGGGGCGGGTGAGGGGTCGGGGTTGCGCGATGGTGGCCATGACCTCAGCCTCGCGCGGGGGCGGGCGGCCGCGTAGGGGTGATCTTCCTATGAGGTCATAAACTGGATTTATGAGTGAGGAGCGCCGTGCTGCGGGGCGGGTGGGTGCCGTGGCTGCCGAGCAGGGGTCCCCGCTGGCGCACCGGGTGCCGGACCTGGGGTCGCTGGAACTGCTGCTGGCCGTGGCCCGGCTGGGCAGCCTGGGCGCGGCCGCCCGGGAGCTGGGCATCACGCAGCCCGCCGCCAGCAGCCGGATCCGGGCCATGGAGACGCGGCTGGGGGTGGCGCTGGTGGACCGTTCGCCGCGCGGCTCCCGGCTCACCGCCCAGGGCGCGCTGGTCACGGACTGGGCGCAGCGGGTGGTGGAGGCGGCCGAGGCCTTCGACGCGGGGGTGCAGGCGCTGCGGGGGCGGCGGGACTCCCGGCTGCGGGTGGCGGCCAGCCTGACGATCGCGGAGTACCTGATGCCGGGCTGGCTGATCGCGCTGCGCGCGGAGCGGCCGGACACCGCGGTGTCCCTGCGGGCCGGCAACTCGGTGGCGGTGGCGGATGCGGTGCTGGCCCGGGAGGCCGACCTGGGGTTCGTGGAGGGCCTGACCGTGCCGGACGGGCTCGACAGCGCCGCGGTGGCCCGGGACCGGCTGGTGGTCGCGGTGGCGCCGGGGCACCCGTGGGCGCGGCGGCGGTCGGGGGTGACGGGGCGGGAACTGGCGGCCACCCCGCTGATCCTGCGGGAGCGGGGGTCGGGGACGCGGCAGGTGCTGGATGCGGCGCTGCGTGCGTACGGGGGGCTGGCCGAGCCCCTGCTGGAACTGGCGTCCACCACCGCGGTGAAGGGTGCGGCGGTGAGCGGGGCGGGGCCGTGCGTGCTGTCCGAGCTGGCCGTGGGGGATGAGCTGGGGGCGCGGCGGCTGGTGGCGGTGCCGGTGGGCGGGGCCGCGCTGGAACGGGTGCTGCGGGCGGTGTGGCCCTCGGGGGCCCGTCCTGCCGGTCCGGCGCGGGACCTGCTGTCGCTGACGCGCGGCTGACGTCTTCCGGTACCGGCCCGGTGCCGGTCCCGTGCCGGGTGCGGGTCCCGCGCCGGGTGCGGGTCGTTGCCTCCCCCAGCTACCGCTGGGAGGTGCCCCCAGCGGGGCTTTCTCCCCGCCCCGCCCTTTCTCCGTTTCCCGGGCTTCGCCCGGACCCTTCGGGGGCGGAGCCCCGGTTTCGGGAAAGGGGCGGGGTGGGGCACGGCTCCGCGCAGCGGCGTGCGGTGGCCCTGGGGCTGGGGACTGCCCCAGGGACACCGCCCACCACGGGGGGCCGGGACCGGCACGGGACCGGGTGGGGGTCCGGAGCCGGCCGGGCGAGGGGCCCGGGGGCGAGCGGGGCCCGCGCCGCGGGCGGGTTACGCGACCGGCGCCGCCGTGAGGGCCGTGGCCGCGAGGAGGGAGCGCATGACGCGTACGTCACGGCCCCGCTCCGGGTGCCACTGCACGCCCAGGACCCACTGCGGGCCCGGGAGTTCGACGGCCTCCACCGTGCCGTCCAGGGCCCGGGCCGAGACGATCAGGTCCCGGCCCAGGCGGTCCACCGCCTGGTGGTGGTACGTCGGCACGTCCGTCGGCTCCGGCGCGATCTCCCCGTACCGCGTCCCGGCCACCGGCAGCACCCGGTGCTCGGACATCACGCCCGGTGCCTTCACGTGCCCCTCGATGTGCTGGACGAGGGTGCCGCCCAGGGCGACGTTCAGGGCCTGCATGCCCCGGCAGATGCCCAGCAGCGGGATCCGGCCCTCCGTCAGGGCCGCCCGGATCAGGGCCAGTTCCCACGCGTCGCGCTCCGGCGCCGGGGCGCCCGTACGCTCGTCGCGCACCGCCCCGTACCGCGCCGGGTCCACGTCCGGGCCGCCCGCGATGACCAGGCCGTCCAGCCGGGGCAGCAGCTCCTCCGCCGTCTCCGGGTCGTCGGGCGGCAGCAGGATCGCCGTGCCGCCGCACGCCTGCACGTACTCGTGGTATCCCGAGGGCGCCAGCGCCGCGGGGACGTCCCACGGGCCGTAACGGGCGGACTTCTCCAGGTAGGTGGTGATGCCGATGAGCGGCTTGGGCACGGTGGGGCCTTCCGTAGAACCTGCGGGGCGTACGGGCGTACGAGGGTCAGTCGCGGTCGAGCTCGGCCTCGGCCGCCGCGAGCGCCGCGAACTCCTCCTCCGGCGCGGAGGCCACCAGCCGGTGCCGACTGTAGAACGCGAAGTAGGCGAGGGCGACGGCGTACACGGCGAGGGCGATGAACGCGGCGTCCTTGTCCACCAGGAAGGTGGCGACCAGGGCCGACAGGGCGAGGACGAAGGCGGCCGTGGAGGTCGCCACCCCGCCCGGGGTGCGGTAGGGCCGGGCCAGGCCGGGCTCGCGGCGGCGCAGCACGATGTGGGAGAGGGCCATCAGCGCGTAGCTGATCGTGGCGCCGAAGACGGCGATGTTCAGCATCCGGGGGCCGTCGCCGGTGCCGGCGGCGAGCGCGAAGCCGAGGGCACCGGGGATCAGCAGGCCCAGGTACGGGGCCTTGCGCTTGCTGGTGAGGGAGAGGAACCGCGGCAGGTAGCCGGCCCGGGAGAGGGCGAAGAGCTGGCGCGAGCCCGCGTAGATGAGGGAGAAGAAGGAGGCGACCAGGCCCGCCAGACCCGCGTAGTTGACGAAGGTCTTCAGCCAGGACAGGCCCGGTGTCCCCTCCAGCGCGACGACGAGCGGGTTGCCGGCGTCCTTGACGGCGTCGGCGCCGCGCGCGCCGGTCGAGGCGAGGAAGGTGATCAGGGCGAGCAGCGCGAGGATGCCCATGGAGATGGCGAGCGCGCGGGGCATGGAGCGGACCGGGTCCTTGGCCTCCTCGGCGGCGAGCGGCACGCCCTCGACCCCGAGGAAGAACCACATGCCGAAGGGGAACGCCGCCCAGATGCCCAGCAGTCCGAAGGGCAGCCAGGAGTTCGCGCCGAGCGCGGAGGTGTCGACGGCGATGTCGTCGAGGCGGCCCGCGTCGAACTCGGTGAACGCGCCGACTGCGAAGACGAGCAGCGCGGCCACGGCGATGGCGGTGACCACCAGGCTGAAGCGGAGGGCCTCGCCGACGCCCCAGAGGTGGATGCCGATGAAGACGGCGAAGCAGGCCAGGTAGACCGGCCAGCCCGAGGTCAGGCCGAAGAGGTTCAGGGACTCGACGTAGTCGCCGATGAAGATGGCGATGGCCGCCGGGGCCAGGATGTACTCGATGAGGATCGCGGTGCCGGTGAGGAAGCCGCCCCAGGTGCCGAGCGCCCGGCGGGCGAAGCCGTAGCCGCCGCCCGCCGTGGGGAGGATGGCGGACAGCTCCGCGAGGGAGAAGACCAGGCATGCGTACATGGCGCCCATGAGGAGGGTGGCCAGGGCGAGTCCGCCGAAGCCGCCGTGCGCCAGGCCGGTGTTCCAGCCGGAGAAGTCGCCGGAGACGACGTACGCGACGCCGAGGCCGGTCAGCAGCAGCCAGCCGGCGCTGCCGCGGCGCAGGGTGCGCCGCTCCAGGTAGGCGGCGTCGCCGTCCGGGGCGGCGGCCTCGGGGGAGGCGGTGGGCGGGGGGACGGCGGCGGTGCGCGCCTCGGTGTCGTCGGCCATGTGCGCTCCTGCATCGAGGGGGGACGGGGGCGGCAAGCAATGGTTCGAGGCGATACCTTTGCCCTAGAGGGGTGGTGAGCGCAAGCCCCTGGAGTAAAAGGGGTGTGACGAGCGGCCGGCGGCCGCGCCCTGCACCGCCGCCCTTCCGCCTTTCCCGCCCCTCCCGCCCCGCCCCCTACGCCAGGAACCCGCGCAGCAGGGCCGCCGTGCCGCAGCAGTGCTCACGCATCAGTTCCCGGGCGGCCTCGGCGTCCCGTTCCAGGATCGCGTCGACCAGGGCCGCGTGCTGGCGCTGGGAGTGCTCCAGGTTCCGCACCAGCAGCGGGATGCAGTCCAGCAGGTCGTTGACCGTGGCCCGGACCGCCGCGTACTGGGCGGTGAGCGTCGCCGAGCCGGAGAGCTCGGCCAGCGTCAAGTGCAGCAGGGTGTCCAGCCGCCGGTACTCGCTCAGGGGCGCGTCCTGGGTGGCGGCGAGGGCCTCCCGCAGCCGCCGGGCGCCCTCGGTGGTCAGGCCCTGGGCCGCGCACAGCCCGGCCGCCCCGGTCTCCAGCACCTCGCGGAACCGCAGGACGTCCTCGATGTCGACGCCCGCGACCCGGCGGCGCAGCTCCTCCTCGGCGCCGCCGGCCGGGGTGTCGGGGCGCGGGAGCACGAACGTACCCCCGTACCGGCCGCGCCTGCTCTCCACCAGGCCCTGGTCCTGGAGCACCTTCAGCACCTCGCGCAGGGTCACCCGGCTGATCCCCATCCGGTCGGCCAACTCGCGCTCCGGGGGCAGGCGTTCGCCGCCGGCGACCAGTCCGAGGCGGACGATCCTGAGGATCTGCTGGAGCGCCTCCTCGAAGCCGTTCCCGGCCCGCACCTGGCGCAGCACCGGGCCGAGCAGGTCGTCGTTACCGCTTTCCGGTGTCATCTGGAAATCGCCCCTTCCCAAGCAATGGTCTTCCCGCATACCTTAGGCGCTCTCGGCTCACCGAAGGAGAGAATCCCGTGGTAGACCGCACACCGCCGCTGACGACGGAGGAGCTCCGCGCCCTCGTCGCGAGCGGCGAGATCGACACGGTCGTCCTGGCCTTCCCCGACATGCAGGGACGGCTCCAGGGCAAGCGGTTCGCCGCACCGTTCTTCCTCGACGAGGTCCTCGCACACGGCACCGAGGGCTGCAACTACCTGCTGGCCGTCGACACCGACATGAACACGGTCGACGGCTACGAGATGTCGTCCTGGGACCGTGGCTACGGCGACTTCGCCATGCACCCCGACCTCGCCACCCTCCGCCGCCTGCCCTGGAACGCCGGCACCGCCATGGTCATGGCCGACCTGGCCTGGGAGGACGGCTCACCCGTCGTGGCCGCCCCGCGCCAGATCCTGCGCCGCCAGCTGGAGCGGCTGGCCGAACTCGGCCTCACCGCGCAGGTCGGCACGGAGCTGGAGTTCATCGTCTTCAAGGACAGCTACGAGCAGGCCTGGGACGCCGGCTACCGCGACCTGACGCCCGCCAACCAGTACAACATCGACTACTCGGTCCTCGGCACCGGCCGCATCGAGCCCCTGCTGCGCCGCATCCGCAACGAGATGGCGGGCGCGGGGCTGGTCGTGGAGTCGGCCAAGGGCGAGTGCAACCTCGGCCAGCACGAGATCGCCTTCCGCTACGACGAGGCCCTCGTCACCTGCGACCAGCACTCCGTCTACAAGACGGGCGCCAAGGAGATCGCCGCCCAGGAGGGCATGTCGCTCACCTTCATGGCGAAGTTCAACGAGCGCGAGGGCAACTCCTGCCACATCCACCTCTCGCTCGCCGACGCCGACGGCCGCAACGCCATGGCCGGGGAGGGCCCCGGCGGGACGTCGGAGCTGATGCGGCACTTCCTCGCCGGACAGCTGGCCGCGCTGCGGGAGTTCTCCCTCCTGTACGCGCCCAACATCAACTCGTACAAGCGCTTCCGGCCCGGCTCCTTCGCGCCGACCGCCGTCGCCTGGGGCCGGGACAACCGCACCTGCGCCCTGCGGGTGGTCGGCCACGGCCGCTCCACGCGCTTCGAGAACCGGGTGCCCGGCGGGGACGTCAACCCGTACCTGGCCGTCGCGGCGATGGTCGCCGCCGGTCTGTACGGCGTGGAGAACCGGCTCGAACTGCCCGAGCCCTGCCCGGGCAACGCGTACACCGCCGACTTCGAGCACGTGCCCGGCACCCTGCGCGAGGCCGCCGAGCTCTGGGAGAACAGCGCCGTCGCCAAGGCGGCCTTCGGGCCCGAGGTCGTGGCCCACTACCGCAACATGGCGCGCGTCGAGCTCGACGCCTTCGACTCCGCGGTCACCGACTGGGAACTGCGCCGCTCCTTCGAACGTCTGTGAGGCACCCCTTGTCCGAGACCGTGCACGAGGTCTTGAACCCGGCGACCGAGGAGGTCGTCGCCACCGTCCCGGCCGCCACGGCCGCCGACGTCGACGCGGCCGTCGTACGGGCCGCCGCCGCCCAGCGCGGCTGGGCCGCCGCCGCGCCGGCCGACCGGGCCCGCCTGCTGCGCCGGTTCGCCTCCGTGGTCGACGACCACCGCGAGGAACTCGCCCTGCTGGAGGTCCGCGAGGCCGGCCACACCATCGGCAACGCCCGCTGGGAGGCGGGCAACGTGCGCGACCTGCTCGACTTCGCCGCCGGGGGAGTGGAGCGGCTCTCCGGCCGGCAGATCCCGGTACCGGGCGGGCTGGACGTGACCATCCTCGAACCGCTCGGTGTGGTCGGCGTGATCGCCCCCTGGAACTTCCCCATGCCGATCGCCGCCTGGGGCGCCGCGCCCGCCCTCGCCGCGGGCAACGCCGTGGTGCTCAAGCCGGCCGAGACCACCCCGCTCACCGCGCTGCGGCTGGCGGAGCTGGCGCTGGAGGCCGGACTGCCCGAGCACCTGTTCCAGGTGCTGCCGGGTGCCGGGCCGGTCGCCGGGCACGCCCTCGTCGAGCACCCGGGGGTGGCGAAGATCGTCTTCACCGGCTCGACCCGGGTCGGCAAGCAGATCATGGCGGCCTGCGCGGACCGGGTGAAGCGGGTCACGCTCGAACTCGGCGGCAAGAGCCCGAACATCGTCTTCGCGGACGCCGACGTCGAGGCGGCCGCCGCCGCGGCGCCGATGGCCTTCCTCGACAACACCGGCCAGGACTGCTGCGCCCGTACCCGGATCCTGGTCCAGCGCTCGGTCCACGACCGGTTCATGGAACTGCTGGAGCCCGCGGTCAAGGAGGTCCTGGTCGGGGATCCGATGGACGAGCGGACGCAGGTGGGGCCGCTGATCTCGCGGGCGCAGCTGGACCGCGTACGGTCGTATGTCACAGATGACCTTGCAATGGTCCGCGGCAGTGCCCCCGAGGGACCGGGCTTCTGGTTCCCGCCCACCGTCGTCACCGGGGTCGACCCCACCGCCCCGGTCGCCACCGAAGAGGTCTTCGGCCCGGTCGCGGTCGTACTGCCCTTCGAGGACGAGGACGACGCGGTGCGGCTGGCCAACGCCACCGAGTACGGCCTCTCCGGGTCCATCTGGACCCGGGACGTGGGCCGCGCGCTGCGGCTCTCCCGCGCCGTCGCCGCCGGCAACCTCTCCGTCAACTCCCACAGCAGCGTCCGCTACTGGACCCCCTTCGGCGGCTACAAGCAGTCCGGACTGGGCCGGGAGCTGGGCCCCGACGCCCTCACCGCCTTCACCGAAACCAAGAACGTCTTCATCAGCACGGAGGCCTGAACCCCATGAGCACCGAAGCAACGTCCGAGGTCGTCTGCCGCCGCCTGGTCGGCCGTACCGCGGTCATCACCGGCGCCGGCAGCGGCATCGGCCTGGCCACCGCGCGCCGCCTGGCCTCCGAGGGCGCCAACGTCGTCTGCGGCGACATCGACGAGACCGCCGGCAAGGCCGCGGCCGAGGCCGTGGGCGGCACCTTCGTGAAGGTCAACGTCACCGACCCCGAGGAGGTCGAGAACCTCTTCAAGGTCGCCTTCGACACCTACGGCTCCGTCGACATCGCCTTCAACAACGCGGGCATCTCCCCGCCCGACGACGACTCCATCCTCACCACCGGCCTGGAGGCCTGGAAGCGCGTCCAGGACGTCAACCTCACCTCCGTGTACCTGTGCTGCAAGGCCGCCCTCCCCTACATGCAGCGCCAGGGCCGGGGCTCCATCATCAACACCGCCTCCTTCGTCGCGATCATGGGTGCGGCCACCTCCCAGATCTCGTACACCGCCTCCAAGGGCGGCGTGCTGGCGATGTCCCGCGAGCTGGGCGTCCAGTTCGCCCGCGAGGGCATCCGCGTCAACGCCCTGTGCCCGGGCCCCGTCAACACCCCGCTGCTCCAGGAGCTGTTCGCCAAGGACCCGGAGCGCGCCGCGCGCCGCCTGGTGCACATCCCGGTCGGCCGGTTCGCCGAGGCCGACGAGATCGCCGCCGCCGTGGCCTTCCTGGCCAGCGACGACTCCTCCTTCATCAACGCCACCGACTTCCTCGTCGACGGCGGCATCTCCGGCGCGTACGTCACGCCGCTGTAGGACCGCCGGAAGACCGTCTCCCCTTCTCTCCCCCACACCGGCAGCCGGGCGTCGCACGACGCCCGGCTGTCCTGCTCCACCGTCCGCGACGACCCTCGTACGACAGGAGTGACCCGAGTGACCCGAGTGACCCGAGTGACCAGAGCCGGCGGCCGTCGCCTCCCGGCCGCGGCGGCCGCCGTCGCGCTCGCCGCGGGCGGCCTCGCCGCCGCCACCCCCGCCCAGGCCGGCCCGCCGGCCCCGCAGGGCGGGGCGCACTGCCCCCGGCTGACCGTCACCGAGGGCTGGTACGGGCAGAACCGGGCCCGCCTCCAGGAACTCATCGACACCTACGGCACGTGCGCCCCCTACCGACCGGGCCGGACGCGGCCCGTGGCCGTCTTCGACTGGGACAACACCGTCGTCAAGAACGACGTCGGCGACGCGACCTTCTTCTGGCTGCTGCGCAACGGCAAGGTGCGCCAGCCCGCCGGGCGGGACTGGAGCACCACCAGCCGCCACCTCACCCCGGCCGCCGCCCGCGCCCTCTCGGCGGCCTGCGACCCCCTCGCCGAGCCGGGCCGGCCGCTGCCCACCGGCACCCCGGGCGGCACCCGCTGCGCCGACGAGCTGAACGCCGTCTACGGCACCGCCGCCACCACCACGGCCGAGCCGGCCTTCGCCGGCTGGAACCGGCGGACCACCGAGCCCGGGTACGCCTGGCTCGCCCAGCTCACGCAGGGCTGGACCCCCGCGCAGATACGTTCCTTCGCCGCGGCGGCCCGCACCGAGAACCTGGCCGCGCCCATCGGCGCCAGGCAGCAGGTGGGCAGCACCACCGCCACCGGCTGGGTCCGCTACTACGACCAGCAGAAGGACCTGATCGGCACCCTCCGGCGGGCCGGGTTCGACGTGTGGATCAGCTCTGCCTCCCCGCAGCCCGTGGTCGAGGCCTGGGCCGGGGAAGCGGGCATCGCACCGGACCGGGTGATCGGCATCCGCAATGTCACACGTCACGGTGTACTCACCCCGCGCCTCCAGGGCTGCGGGAGCGTCGCCGACGGGGCCGACACGATGATCACGTACATCGACGGCAAGCGGTGCTGGATCAACAAGGTCGTCTACGGCGTGCGGGGCGCCGCCGCCGAGAGGGTCCTGCCGGCGGCGCGGCGCCAGGTCTTCGCCGCGGGCGACTCCGACACCGACGTGACGTTCCTCCGGGACGCCACGGCCCTCCGGCTGGTCGTCAACCGGAACAAGAACGAACTGATGTGCCGCGCCTACGACAACAGCGACGGCAGGTGGCTGGTCAACCCGATGTTCATCGAGCCGAAGAAGCAGAAGACCGGCCCCTACCCGTGCGCCACCACCGGCTACACCGGCCCCGACGGCACCCCGGGCGCCGTCCTGCGCGGCGACGGCAGCGTCGTCCCGGACCAGCAGGACACCGTCTTCTAGGGCCCCCCACGGCGGGCCGCGCCCCTCGGCCGATCCGCGGGGGCCCGGACTCAGATCCCGCGGAGCGCGCGCCGGGCGGCCACAGCCCGGCGCGTGTCGTCCGCCACCAGGTCGCCGTTGATCTGCGCGGCCGCCCAGGCACCCGCCGCGGCGGCCGCGCCCACCTGGGCCGACGGGTCGGTGACGTTGCCCGCCGCCCACACCCCGGGTACGTCGGTACGCCCGGCCGCGTCGACCGGCAGGTACTCGCCCGCCCCGCTCGGATGCTGCGCGGGCCGCAGCCCGAGCCCGGCCAGGAACCCGGCGCGCAGCACCGCCCGCGGCTGGACCGCCAGCACCTCGCGCGCGACCCGCGTCCCGTCGGCCAGTGCCACCCCCACCAGCCGGTCCGCCTCCGTCTCCACGGCCGTCACCGCGCCCTCCACCACCACGACGTCACGAGCGGCCAGCTGCTCCGCCTCCTCGGCCGTCGGCTCCGGCGCCGTGTGCCGGAAGAGGGTCACGTCCGCACTCCACTGCCGGAACAGCAGCGCCTGGTGCACCGCCATCGGCCCGGAACCCAGCACGCCGACCGCCCGGTCCCGCACCTCCCACCCGTGGCAGTACGGGCAGTGCACCACGTCCCGGCCCCAGCGCTCCCGCAGCCCCGGGACCTCGGGCAGCACGTCCACCAGCCCGGAGGCCACCAGCAGCCGCCGCGCCCCCACCCCCCGGCCGTCCGCCAGCGCCACCCCGAAGGCGGTGCCGTCCGGCGCGCCCCGGCGGGTGACGCCGGTGACCTCGCCGGTGACGACCAGGCCGCCGTACCCGCGCACCTCCTCCCGCCCGCGCGCGGTCAGCACCGCCGGGGCAGTCCCCTCGCGGCCCAGCAGGCCGTGCACGGCGTCGGCCGGGGCGTTGCGCGGCGCGCCCGCGTCCACCACCAGCACCGACCGCCTGGCCCTGGCCAGCGTCAGCGCGCCGCTCAGCCCCGCTGCGCCACCGCCGACGACCACCACGTCGTACGCGTCCTCCACCTGCTCGGCCACCGTGACCACCTCCTCGCGGCCACCCTCCGCCGCGGCGCCGGAAACGGCAAACCCCGTTGCCGAACCGGCAACGGGGCTCGCGGGGGACGCCCCGGCGGCGGGCCTACAGGAAGGTCTTCCCCTCGCCCCGGTACGTCGGCACCGTGGCCGTCACCCGGTCGCCCTCGACCAGGTGCAGCGCATCGAACCGCTCGCACAGCTCACCCGCCTTGGCGTGCCGGAACCACACCCGGTCCCCGATCAGCAGGTCGTCCGCCGGCGCCCCCAGCAGCGGGGTCTGCACCTCGCCCGCCCCCTCCTGGGGGTCGTACCGCAGGCCCTCCGGCAGGTACGGCACCGGCAGCCGGTCCGCGCCCGCCGCGCCCGAGGCCGGGTAGCCGCCGCCGAGCACCGTCACCACGCCCACCCCGGGCCGGCGCACCACGGGCTGCGCGAACAGCGCGGCCGGGCGGCCCGAGAACGAGGTGTAGTTGTCGAACAGCCGCGGCACGTACAGCCCGGAACCGGCCGCGATCTCCGTCACCGCGTCCTCGGCCGCCGTGGTCTGCACGCTGCCCGTCCCGCCGCCGTTGACGAACTCCAGGTCCGGCGCCACCGCCCGGACCGCCCGCACCGTCTCGGCCCGCCGCGCCGCCAGCTCCCGGCGCGCCGCGGCCTGCATCAGCCGGATCGCGCGGGAGCGCAGCGGACGGCCCGCCACCGCGTCCCCGACACCGGCGACGTGCCCCTCGTACGCCATCAGGCCGACCAGCCGGAAGCCGGGGCGGCGGGCGATCTGCCGGGCCAGACCGGCGAGCTGGGCCGGCTCGCGCAGCGGCGAGCGGCGCGCACCGACGCGTACGCGCCCCCCGAACAGGTGAAGCGCGGTGTCGAGCTCCAGGCACACCCGGATCTCCTCGCGCCCGCCCGCCCGGGCCGCGTCGACCAGGTCCAGCTGCGCCGGGTCGTCGACCATCACCGTGACCGCCGCGGCCAGCTTCGCGTCGCCCGCCAGCTCCGCGAAGCCGGCCCGGTCCGCCGACGGGTACGCCAGCAGCACGTCCTCGAACCCCGAACGCGCCAGCCACAGCGACTCCGCCAGCGTGTACGACATGATCCCGGCGAACCCGTCGCGGGCCAGCACCCGCTCCAGCAGCGCCCGGCAGCGCACCGACTTCGACGCCACCCGCACCGGCTTGCCGCCGGCCCGGCGCACCAGGTCGTCCGCGTTGGCGTCGAAGGCCGCCAGATCGACGATCGCGAGCGGCGCGTCCAGGTGCGCGGTGGCCCGGTCGTAGCGGGCCCGGTCAGCGGCGGGTGAGGTCACCGGAGTCGTCATGGGCGCAGCTTGCCAGACCGGATTACCCGGGGGTAGGGGAATGATCGAGCCCGTAGAGTACGGCCAGTGCGCGCGGGCGGCGCGCCGTCGAGCGGGGGGTGTGCGAAGCCGTATGGCCGTCGAACCGGACCTGGCGGACCTGCCGGAGCGGCCGGGCGTGCCGAGGATGCCGGGCGGGCCTGCTCCGATCGGGATGCCGGACGCGCCGGGCGTGCCGGGTTCCGGACGGCGGCCCCGGGGCGGCGTGGCCGCGGCCGTGTGCGGCGTGCTCGGGGTCGGACTGATCGGCGGCGCCGTCGCGGGCACCTGGCTGCTCGGCCGGGCCGAGGCCGTGCCGCCGGTGGACGCCGCGTACCGCAAGGCCGCCGTGCTCTGGCGGTCGGCGGCCGTCGACACCCTCTTCCCGCCCGTCCTCGTGGGCGACGGCGCCGGGCCCGGCGGCGCGGACCGGCGCTGGACGCGGATCGCGGTGGACCCGGACACCCGGTGCGAGACCTGGACCCGGGTGCTGGCCCCCGCGGGCTGCGACCGGGAGCTGCGGGCCACCTACACCGACGCCACGCGCAGCTCCGTGATCGGCGTCGGCCTGGTCTTCACGCCCGCCGACGCGGCGACGATGGGCGCACTGCGGAACCGGCTCGGCACCCGGCCGCCGCTGCCGCCCGCGTACGGGCTCGCCGACCGGCAGCGCGCGGGCTGGACGGTGTCCGTGCTGACCGACGCGCCCGTGGTCGTCTACGCGGTGTCCGGCTTCGCCGACGGCCGCCCGGTCCCGACGCCGGCCCCGGCCGCCGAAGCGATGTCCCCGGACGACACCGGCGCCGTCGCCCAGGCGGGCCTCGGCCACGAGGCGAAGGCGGTCGCGGACCGCCTGGAACGCGCCCTCCGCCGGGACGCTGCGCGGCTGGCGGGGACGGGGGGTGCGCGGTGAGCGGGGGCAGCGGTACGAGGACGAGTGCGGGCGCGGCCCCCGCCGGGGAACTGCGCACCGGCGCGGGCCCGGATGCCGGTCCGGCTGCGGGCCGGGCGGCCGAAGTGGCTGCGGCCGGGGCCCCGGGTACGGGTGCGGCCGCGGGTGCGGGCCCGGCTGCGGCCGCGGGCCCGGATGCCGGCGCGGTTGCGGGCCTGGACGCAGGCGCGGTTGCGGGCCTGGACGCCGGCGCGGCAGCGGCCGCGGGCGAGGCTGTTGATGCGGCTCCGAACCGGGGTACGGCTGCGGGTGCGGGCCCGGCTGCGGGTGGCGGCGCCCTGCGGGGCTGGTCCCCTACCCGCCCTTCCACCGTTCCCCGGGGCCCCGCCCCGGACCCCGGGGCTTCGGCCCCGACTCCGCGGCGCGCGACGCCGGCACCCTGGGCCTCCGTCCAGGGCCGGCTGGGCTCTTCCCCGGCTGCCGGGGCTTCGGCCTTGACCCCGTGGCGTGTGGCGCCGGGGTCCGGGGGTTCCGCCCAGGGCTGGTTGGGCCCCGTCTCGGCTTCCGGGGCCGCGGCCCCGGCCTCGCGGCGCGCGACGCCGGCACCCGGAGGTTCCGTCCAGAGTCGGTTGGGCTCTTCCCCGGCACCCGGGGGTTCCGCCCCCGACCCCGGGGCTTCGGCCCCGACTCCGTGGCGCGGGACGCCGGCACCCTGGGCCTTTGTCCAGGGCTGGTGGGGCTCTGTCCTGGCTCCCGGGGCTGTGGTCCCGACTGCGTGGCGTGTGGCGCCAGCTCCCTGGGGGTCCGCCCTGGCCCCCGGGACTTCGGCCCCGGCCCCGCGGGGTGTGACGCCGGATTCGCTGGGCTGGGCCCCGGCCCGCCTGGGTACCGCGCCGGGCGTCGTCGGTTCCGGCCCTGCCGTTCGGGCCTCGGCCTCCGGGCCGCGGCACGGCGGCCCCGATGCTTCCGGCTGCGCCTCGGCCGTCCGGACCGGCGTTCCCGAGCCGTCGGCGCCGGCGACGGTCGGGCGGGCTTCGCTTCCCGGGGCGCCCGGTGCCGCCTCCGGTCACCCCCGCGTTGCCCCCGGCCCCGTGCACTCCGCGCCGGAGGCGGGGGGCGCGGGGCATGCCCCGGTCCGGGAACGGGCGGGACGCGCGAGCGGCTCCGGGCAGGACGGGCGCGGAGCGTGGCGGCGCGGGGTGCTGCCGAGGCGCGGGGCCGTCCTCGCCTTCGGCCTCGCGGTCGCGCTCGGGTCCGGGAGCGGGACCGCCCGGGCCGACGGGATCCGGGACCGGGAGTGGGGGCTGAACGCGCTGCACGCGGAGCGGGCCTGGGAGACCACGCGCGGGCAGGGCGTCACCGTCGCCGTGCTCGACACCGGGGTCGACGGCAGCCACCCCGACCTGCGCGGCGCCGTGGTGCCCGGCACCGACCTCATCGGCTTCGGCGCGCAGCGCGGCCAGCGCTCCTGGGCCCGCCACGGCACCGCCATGGCCGGCATCATCGCGGGCCGCGGCCACGGCACCGGCCGCCGGCAGGGCGTACTCGGCATCGCGCCCGAGGCCGACATCCTGCCCGTACGCGTGATCCTGGAGGAGGGCGACCCGGGCCGGGAGAAGGCCCGGGCCGACAAGGGCGGTGCGCTCGCCCAGGGCATCCGCTGGGCCGCCGACCACGGCGCCGACGTCATCAACCTCTCCCTCGGCGACGACAGCGAGTCCGCCCACCACGAGGCCGCCGAGGACGAGGCCGTCCAGTACGCCCTCGCCAAGGGCGTCGTGGTCGTCGCCTCCGCGGGCAACGGCGGCGAGCAGGGCGACCGCGCCTCGTACCCCGCCGCCTACCCCGGCGTGATCGCCGTCACGGCCGTCGACCGCGACGGCACCAGGGCCCCCTTCTCCACCCGCCGCTGGTACGCCACCGTCAGCGCCCCCGGCGTCGACATCGTGATCGCCGACCCCGACCGCAGCTACTACGAGGGCTGGGGCACCAGCGCGGCCGCCGCCTGGGTCTCCGGCACCGTCGCCCTGGTCCGCGCCGCCCACCCCGACCTCAGCCCCGCCCAGATCAAGCGGCTGCTGGCGGACACCGCCCGCAACGGCCCCGCCGGCGGCCGGGACGACGCCCGCGGCCACGGCCTGGTCGACCCCGCCGCCGCGCTCGCCGCCGCGGAGGACCTCACCCCCGAGCCCGCGGTCCCGGTGCCGTCCCGGTTCCCCGCCGCCCACTTCGGGCCGGGACCGGACCCGGCCCGCCCGCCGGAGCCGCGCGGCCGGCTCGTCGCCCCTGCCGCGGCGGCCGCCGGAGCGGCCCTGCTCGCGGCCGGCCTGGTTCTCGGGCGCCGACGGCGCGCCCGGTAGCAGGGGATAGGGTCGGGGGATTGTGGCGCACGAAAAGAACATCCCGGACCCCGGTTTCTCCGACGACGACGGCTCCGCCGACCCCCGGCTGAGCGCGGCCCTGGCCGCCTGGGCCGAGGACAGAACGGCCGAACCCCGCCTGCTGGAGGCCCTCAGGGACGCCCGCCTGCTGGTGCCCGTCGTGGCCGTGCTCGGCGAGGTGGAGACCGACCCCGAGACCGGGCTGCGCCGCGAGAAGACCAGCGACATGGCCGTGCCCACCCTCACCGCGGGCGAGCGCAGGGCCCTGCCCGCCTTCACCTCCCTCGCCTCGCTGGCCCTCTGGGACCCCAAGGCCCGGCCCGTCGCGGTGCCGCTGCACCAGGCCCTGCGCGCGGCCGCCCACGAGAAGGCCGACACCCTGGTCATCGACCTCGCCGGCCCCGTGCCCTACCAGCTCACCGGCTCCGCCCTGCTGGCCCTGGCCGAGGGGCGCACCACCGCCGACCCGCTCCGGGACCCCGCCGTCACCGAGGCGGTGCGCGCGGTGGTGGCCGCCGAGCCCGCGGTGGTACGCGCCCACCTGCTGCCCGGCGGGTCCGGGGCGGACGGCGTCCTCGCCGTGGTCCTGGACGCCCCCGCGGACGCCGTCCCGCACGCGGCCCGCCGGGTGGCCGAGGCGCTGGCGGCCGACGAGACGCTGCGGGCCCGGCTGGTGCGGGGCCTGAACCTGGCGCTGCTGCCGGCCGATGCCGCCGCGCCGGGCGAGCCGCTCTTCGCACGCTGAGAACGCACGCCGCGCGCGTTCAGAAGAACGCCGCCCACGCCGGAGCCGCCGCCCAGGCCGGCGCGCCCCACGCGCGAGAGGGGCCCGGGGAGAACCCCGGGCCCCTCTCGGTGCCGTACTGCGGGAGCGGTCAGGCGTAGACCGGGCCCGTGAACTTCTCGCCCGGGCCCTGGCCCGGCTCGTCCGGCACGATCGAGGCCTCGCGGAACGCCAGCTGGAGCGACTTCAGGCCGTCGCGCAGCGGGGCCGCGTGGAAGGAGCTGATCTCGGTGGCGCTCGCGGTGACCAGCCCGGCCAGGGCGGTGATCAGCTTGCGGGCCTCGTCCAGGTCCTTGTGCTCGGAGTCCGGCTTGTCCAGGCCCAGGTTGACCGCGGCCGCGCTCAGCAGGTGCACCGCCACCGTCGTGATCACCTCGACCGCGGGGACGTCCGCGATGTCACGGGTCAGGGTGTCGTAGTCGGGAGCCTCGGGGGACCCGGAGGCCTCGGGGGCGGGGGAGGGCGTCGCGTCAGTCATGCCTCACACGATAAGCCGGGCGGACGGAAGCGGACGACGCCCACCCGGTCCGGCCGGGGAACGCCCACCCGGTACGTCCGGCGAACACCCGGCCGCCGTCCCCGACCGGTTCCGGCCACCCGGTTCGCACCCGGGCCGTCCTCCTGCTAACCTTGTGTGACGACCGGCCGGATACGTGTGTAACCGGCCCACAAGTGGAGGCTCCGCACTCCCACCTGACCGTCCTCCGGGACGGCGGGTCACCGGTCAGGTGGCATCCATCGTTCCGTACGGACGATGGAAAGCCGCCCGAGTCTGCGCCCCGTGTGGTTCATGCGGCGGTGCTCCGGTTGTATGAGGAGCTCCCGCCTGTGTTCCGGTCGGGGCATTTTTCGTGTTCCGGCGCGGTTGGGTCGAACGACACAGACGTCACGCGGCTGTCTGCCAGGCAGCCGTTGGTGCAACCGAGGAGGATCCATCAGCACCGAGCCCCGCATCAACGACCGGATTCGCGTTCCCGAGGTGCGACTTGTCGGTCCCAGCGGCGAGCAGGTCGGGATTGTTCCGCTCGCCAAGGCGCTCGAGCTCGCGCAGGAGTACGACCTCGACCTCGTAGAGGTCGCGGCGTCCGCCAGGCCTCCGGTCTGCAAGCTCATGGACTACGGCAAGTTCAAGTACGAGTCGGCCATGAAGGCCCGTGAGGCGCGCAAGAACCAGGCGCACACGGTCATCAAGGAAATGAAGCTCCGGCCGAAGATCGACCCGCACGACTATGACACCAAGAAGGGTCACGTCGTCCGGTTCCTCAAGCAGGGCGACAAGGTCAAGATCACGATCATGTTCCGTGGTCGCGAGCAGTCCCGGCCGGAGCTCGGCTACCGACTGCTGCAGCGCCTGGCGGAGGACGTCCAGGACCTCGGTTTCGTCGAGTCGAACCCGAAGCAGGACGGCCGCAACATGATCATGGTCCTCGGTCCGCACAAGAAGAAGACCGAGGCGATGGCCGAGGCCCGCGAGGCGCAGGCCGCCCGCAAGGCCGAGCGCCAGGGTCAGCCCGCCGCGGAGTCCGCCGAGGTTCCGGCCGAGGCCTCCGCCGAGGAGACCGCCGAGGCCTGATTCCGGAGCAGCCTGCCCCGGATCAACCGACACAACATGACGCTCCCGTTCGCCGGTCCGCGAGGACCGGTGGGGGCGCCACCGACGAGGAGATAACGGCGCTATGCCGAAGAACAAGACGCACAGCGGTTCCAAGAAGCGCTTCAAGATCACCGGCTCCGGCAAGGTGCTCCGCGAGCGCGCCGGCAAGCGCCACCTGCTCGAGCACAAGTCGTCCAAGCTGACGCGTCGCCTCACCGGCAACGCCGAGATGGCCCCGGGCGACGCCGCGAAGATCAAGAAGCTTCTCGGCAAGTGACGTCAGCCGCTCCCCCTGCCGGGAGCGGAGACGTCTGGACCGGGACCCAATCGAATTTCCGGGCCGTGTGAGGACAACCACGGCCCCGCTACAAGGAGTTAACAAGTGGCACGCGTCAAGCGGGCAGTAAACGCCCACAAGAAGCGCCGGGCGATCCTCGAGGCGGCCTCCGGCTACCGCGGTCAGCGTTCGCGCCTGTACCGCAAGGCCAAGGAGCAGGTCACCCACTCGCTGGTCTACAACTACAACGACCGCAAGAAGCGCAAGGGCGACTTCCGTCAGCTGTGGATCCAGCGCATCAACGCCGCTGCCCGTCAGAACGGCATGACGTACAACCGCCTCATCCAGGGTCTGAAGGCCGCCAACATCGAGGTGGACCGCAAGATCCTCGCGGAGCTGGCCGTCAACGACTCCAACGCGTTCGCCGCGCTGGTCGAGGTCGCGCAGAAGGCCCTCCCGGCCGACGTGAACGCGCCGAAGGCCGCCGCGTAAGGCCTCGCCGGCCGCCTTACAGGCCGGCAGTCACGGACCCGCAGGCGACATGCCTGCGGGTCCGTGTGCGTTCACACGTACCGTCGCCCGGCCGTCCGGCGGGACCGGACCGCATCCCGGAACCGGCCGCCCGTCCGCCGTCGCCCCGACCAGAGAGACCGCCGCGTCATGAGCACCCCCGCCGAGCCGATCTCCCCGCGATCCCCGCGCGTGGCCGCCGCCAGGCGCCTCGCCCGGCGCAACTTCCGCACCAAGGAGCGCCGCTTCATCGCCGAGGGCCCCCAGGCCGTGCGCGAGGCCGTCGCCCACCGCGGCGAGCACGGCCCCACGCTGATCGAGCTCTTCTCGACCGCCGAGGCCGCCGAGCGGTACGCCGACATCATCGACGCGGCCCGGGACGCGGGCGCCCGCATCCACCACGCCTCCGACGAGGTGCTCGCCGAGGTCTCCCAGACCGTCACCCCGCAGGGCTTGGTCGGCGTCTGCCACTTCCTCGACTCGCCGTTCGAGGAGATCATCAAGAGCCGGCCCCGGCTGGTCGCCGTGCTCGCCCACGTCCGCGACCCCGGCAACGCCGGCACCGTGCTGCGCTGCGCCGACGCCGCGGGCGCCGACGCCGTGATCCTCACCGACGCCTCGGTCGACCTGTACAACCCCAAGTCCGTCCGGGCCTCCGTCGGCTCCCTCTTCCACCTGCCGGTCGCCGTCGGCGTCCCGGTGGAGCAGGCCGTGGCGGGCCTGCGGGAGGCGGGCGTACGCATCCTGGCCGCCGACGGCGCGGGACAGGAGGACCTGGACGCCGAGCTCGACGCCGGCACCATGGGCGGCCCCTCCGCCTGGGTCTTCGGCAACGAGGCCTGGGGCCTGCCGGAGGAGACCCGGGCCCTGGCCGACGCGGTCGTGCGGGTCCCCATCCACGGCAAGGCCGAGAGCCTGAACCTCGCCACGGCCGCCGCCGTGTGCCTGTACGCGTCCGCGCGTGCACAGCGGGCTCCCGGAGGGTGCCGCTCCGTGACCCCCAGCTAGTAATGTGACGCCCCGGGGGCCCACTGCGCTCCTCGGAGATGTGGGGTACGGGGACATGACCGTCGGGACGAACAGCTCACCGAGGGCCGCAGGGGCGGCCGGAACTCCGCCCCTGCCCGCAGCGCAGCCCGGAGACCTGCCGCCCGGCGTGCCGGGCGTCCCCGCGCAGCCCGGCCCCGCCGCCGGGGCGCTGCCCGCCGTGGACCCGGACGACCTGCCCGACGGGCTGGTCATCGCCGACGCCGCCGGCCGCGTCGTCTGCTTCAACCGGGCCGCCGCCCGCCTTACCGCCACCGACCCCGCCCGGGCCCTCGGCAGCCGCATCGAGCACGCCCTCCCGCTGGAGGACCTCGACGGCCGCCCCTGGTGGACGCTCACCGACCCGTACGGCGGCCTCGCCACCCGCCGCGGCCAGCCCGAGCGGAACCTGCTGCTGCCCGGCGGCCGGGAGGTGCTGGTCTCCGCCCGGTACGTCCGCACCCGCCCCACCGGGCCCGTCAGCAGCCTCGTGGTGAGCCTGCGCGGCACCGAGGCCCGCCGCCGCACCGAGCGCAGCCACGCCGAGCTGATCGCCACCGTGGCCCACGAGCTGCGCTCCCCGCTGACCTCGGTCAAGGGCTTCACGGCGACCCTCCTCGCCAAGTGGGAGCGGTTCACCGACGACCAGAAGCGGCTGATGCTGGAGACCGTCGACGCCGACGCCAACCGCGTCACCCGGCTGATCGCCGAGCTGCTCGACATCTCCCGGATCGACTCCGGCCGGCTGGAGGTGCGGCGCCAGCCCGTGGACATCGCGACCGCCGTCGGCCGGCACGTCCAGGCCCTCACCGCGAACGGGCAGGCCCCCGAGCGCTTCCTGGTCCGCATCGGCCGCCCGCTGCCCGACCTGTGGGCCGACCCCGACAAGATCGACCAGGTGCTCGGCAACCTGCTCGAAAATGCGGTGCGGCACGGCGAGGGAACCGTCACCATCGACGTGGCACCCGCGCACACCAAGAACGAGAAGGGGACGGCGGTCACGGTGACGGATGAGGGCCCCGGCATCCCCGAGGAGTCCATGGGCCGCGTGTTCACCCGCTTCTGGCGGGGCAGCAAGCGCGGCGGGACCGGGCTGGGCCTGTACATCGTCAAGGGGATCGTCGAGGCCCACGGCGGCACGATCACGGTCGGCCGCGGACCCGGCGGCGGCGCCGAGTTCCGATTTACCCTGCCCGTGGGCGCGCCTGCCTACCTCTCGTAACGTCCCGAGAGTCTCGCCAGGCGGCCCACGGGCTCCTCCACGCCCGCCCGCCCCGTAGACTCGTCCTTTGGCACCTTTGCGTCCCTTTGACGAACTCAACCGGTCGGAGCGGGGACCACCAGCCAGCCCATCGGAAGTACGGGAAGAGATGTCGGCACCGAACAAGTCGTACGACCCTGTCGAGGTCGAGGCACTGAAACCGGAAGAGATCGAGCGCATGCGGGACGAGGCGCTCGCCGCCTTCGCGGCCGCCGGCGACCTCGACGCACTGGCGCAGGCGAAGACCGCCCACACCGGCGGCACCTCGCCGCTCGCCCTCGCCAACCGCGAGATCGGCGCCCTGCCGCCCCAGGCCAAGGCCGAGGCGGGCAAGCGCGTGGGCCAGGCCCGCGGCGCCGTGAACAAGGCGTTCGCCGAACGCCTCGCGCAGCTGGAGGCCGAGCGCGACGAGCGCGTGCTGGTCGAGGAGGCGGTGGACGTCACGCTGCCGTACGACCGCACCCCCGCCGGCGCCCGCCACCCCCTGACGACGCTGATGGACCGCATCGCGGACGTCTTCGTCGCCATGGGCTACGAGGTGGCCGAGGGCCCCGAGGTCGAGGCGGAGTGGTTCAACTTCGACGCCCTCAACTTCACGCCCGACCACCCGGCGCGCCAGATGCAGGACACCTTCTTCGTCCAGGGCCCCAAGGGCGTCGAGGGCGACGAGTCCGGTGTCGTGCTGCGCACCCACACCTCCCCGGTGCAGGCCCGCTCGCTGCTCGACCGGGAACCGCCCGTGTACGTGGTGTGCCCGGGCCGGGTGTTCCGCACGGACGAGCTCGACGCCACGCACACCCCGGTCTTCCACCAGATCGAGCTGCTGGCCGTCGACGAGGGCCTGACCATGGCCGACCTCAAGGGCACCCTCGACCACATGGTCCAGGCGCTCTTCGGTCCGGACATGACCACCCGTCTGCGCCCGAACTTCTTCCCGTTCACCGAGCCGTCCGCCGAGATGGACATGCAGTGCTACGTGTGCCGCGGCGCCTCGGTGGGCAACCCCGACCGCCCCTGCCGCACCTGCTCCAGCGAGGGCTGGATCGAGCTGGGCGGCTGCGGCATGGTCAACCCCAAGGTGCTGACCGCCTGTGGCGTGGACCCGGAGAAGTACAGCGGCTTCGCCTTCGGGTTCGGCATCGAGCGGATGCTGATGTTCCGCCACAACGTGGAAGACATGCGAGACATGGTCGAGGGTGACGTCCGGTTCACCCGGCCGTTCGGGATGGAGATCTGATGCGGGTCCCGCTTTCTTGGCTGCGGGAGTACGTCGACCTGCCTGCGGGCGAGACCGGTCGTGACGTGCAGGCCAAGCTCATCGACGCCGGTCTTGAGGTCGAGACCGTCGAGCAGCTCGGCGCGGGCCTCAAGGGCCCCCTGGTCGTCGGTCAGGTGCTGACCATCGAGGAGCTGACGGAGTTCAAGAAGCCGATCCGCTTCTGCACCGTCGACGTCGGCCAGGCCAACGGCACCGGCGAGCCCCAGGAGATCGTCTGCGGCGCCCGCAACTTCTCCGTGGGCGACAAGGTCGTCGTGGTCCTGCCCGGCGCCGTCCTGCCCGGCGACTTCGCGATCGCCTCGCGCAAGACGTACGGCAAGACCTCCCACGGCATGATCTGCTCCGGCGACGAGCTGGGCATGGGCGACGACGGCTCCGGCGGCATCATCGTGCTGCCGCCGGAGATCGAGGTCGGCACCGACGCGATCGAGCTCCTGGAGCTCGTCGACGAGGTCCTCGACATCGCCGTCACCCCGGACCGGGGCTACTGCCTGTCCCTGCGCGGCGTGGCCCGCGAGACCGCCACCGCGTACGGCCTGCCGCTGCGCGACCCGGCGCTGCTCGACGTGCCGGCCCCGAACTCGTACGGCTACCTCGTCAAGGTCGCCGACCCGACCGGCTGCGACCGCTTCACGGCGCGCACCATCACGGGTCTCGACCCCGAGGCGAAGTCGCCGATCTGGCTCAAGCGCCGCCTGCAGAAGGCCGGCATGCGCCCGATCTCGCTGGCCGTCGACGTCACGAACTACGTGATGCTGGAGCTCGGCCAGCCGCTGCACGCCTACGACCGCTCCCGCCTGGACGGCCCCATCGGCGTCCGCCGCGCCGAGCAGGGCGAGGCGTTCACCACCCTCGACGGCGTCAAGCGCACCCTCGACGCCGAGGACCTGGTGATCACCGACAACAGCGGGCCGATCGGCCTCGCCGGTGTCATGGGCGGTGCCAACACCGAGATCGCCGACTCCGTCACCGACCCGGAGACGGGCGTCGTCACCGGCACCACGGACGTCGTGATCGAGGCCGCGCACTTCGACCCGATCACGATCTCCCGCACGGCCCGCCGCCACAAGCTGTCCTCGGAGGCGTCCAAGCGCTTCGAGCGCGGCGTGGACCCGCAGGCCGCGGCGGCCGCCGCGCAGCGGACCGTCGACCTGCTGGTGCTGCTCGCGGGCGGCACCGCCGAGGCGGGCGTGACCGAGCTGACCGCCCCGGCCGCCCCGCGCACCGTCGCGATGCGCGCGGACCACCCGGACCGGGTGGCCGGCATGGACTACGGCCGCGAGACCGTCGTACGCCGCCTCCAGGAGATCGGCTGCGACGTGTACGGCCAGGACGAGCTGGTCGTCACCGTCCCGTCGTGGCGTCCCGACCTCGCCGAGCCCAACGACCTCGCCGAGGAGGTCATCCGGCTGGAGGGCTACGCCAACCTGCCGTCGACCCTCCCGCAGGTGCCCACCGGCCGCGGTCTGACCGCCCGGCAGCAGCTGCACCGCCGGGTCGGCCGCGCGCTGGCCGGCGCCGGCTACGTCGAGGCGCTGAACTATCCCTTCATCGGCGAGGGCGTCTTCGACCAGCTCCAGCTGCCCGCGCACGACGCGAGCCGCCAGGTCGTCCGGCTGGTCAACCCGCTCTCCGACGAGGAGCCGGCGCTGCGCACCACGCTGCTGCCGGGCCTCCTCCAGGCGCTGCGCCGGAACGACAGCCGCGGCAGCCACGACCTCGCGCTCTTCGAGACCGGCCTGGTCTTCCGGGCCGGCACGGAGCCGGGCGTCGCGGTGCGGCTGCCCGTCGACCGCCGTCCCACCGCCGACGAGGTGGCCACGCTCAACGCGGCGCTGCCCGCGCAGCCGCGGCACGCCGCGGTCGTGCTGGCCGGTGCGCGCGAGCAGGCCGGCTGGTGGGGGAAGGGCCGTCCCTCGGAGTGGGCGGACGCCGTCGAGGCCGCCCGTTCCCTGGCCCGCGAGGCCGGCACCCCGCTGGTGGTCCGCCAGGGCCAGTACGGCCCCTGGCACCCGGGCCGCTGCGCCGAGCTGCTGGTCACCCTCGACGGGGTCGAGCAGGTCATCGGCCACGCCGGCGAGCTGCACCCGCGCGTGACCAAGGCGCTGGGCCTGCCGGCCCGCACCTGTGCCATGGAGATCGACCTCGACCGGCTGCAGAGGGCCGGCGGGGACGCGCTCCAGGCGCCGCGCATCTCCACCTTCCCGGTGGCCACCCAGGACGTCGCGCTGATCGTCGACTCCTCGGTCCCGGCCGCGACGGTGGAGGCCGCGCTGCGCAAGGGCGCCGGTGAACTGCTGGAGTCGCTGCGGCTGTTCGACGTGTTCACGGGCGAGCAGGTGGGCGAGGGCAAGAAGTCCCTCGCGTACGCGCTGCGCTTCCGTGCCTCGGACCGCACGCTGACGGCCGAGGAGTCCACGGCCGCCCGCGACGCCGCGGTGGCCCTGGCCGCCGAGCGCACCGGGGCGGTACTGCGCGGAGCGTAGTCGGCCGGCATATTCGCTGGTGAGGGGCGCATCCGGATTCGGATGCGCCCCTCGTGCTGGGGTTGCGGGCGGGGGTCTCACTCGTTCGGGTGAGTTCTGTCGCGCAGGGCCTTGAGGGATTGCGGCCGCTGGACACAATCGATCCGGCCGTGGGGCAACCGGCCCTCTACCTCAGGTTCCGGGGAGGCCGACGGCATGATGGGAATCCGGGCCTGGCTGGCCCTGCGGGTCGCCGGCCCGGCGCGCGGTGACGTGCCCCGGGTGCGCCGGGCGTGCCTCCTTGCCTGGGGTGCCGCCACGGTCCTCTGGGAGCTGGCCTCACCGGCCTCCGCCGGCCCGCTGCTGCCGCGCCTCGCCACCTGTGCCGCCTTCCTGCTGCTGGCCACCGGCGCCGCGCTGTCGATCCGCCAGGGGCTGCTGGGCGAGCTGCGCCGTACCCAGGAGATCGCCGGGGCCGCCCAGCGGGTGCTGCTGCGGCCGCTGCCGCCGCGGATGGACGGTCTGGCCCTCGCCTCCGCCCAGGTTTCCGCGAGCCGGGGCGCCGCGGTCGGCGGGGACCTGTACGACGCGGTCCCGACGGCGTACGGGGTGCGGGTGGTCATCGGGGACGTGCGCGGGCACGGGCTGCCCGCACTGGGAGCCGCCGCCGCGGTGCTGGGGAGCTTCCGCGAGGCGGCGTACGACGAACCGACCCTGGGCGGGGTGCTGCGGCGCATGGAGCGCGCCCTGGGCCGTCACCTGCGCGACCGGTCCCGTGCCGAGCACCCGGCCGCCTGCCCGGCCGAGCCGGACTCGCCGGCCGCCGAGGAGTTCGTCACCGTCCTGCTGCTGGAGATCGACGCGGACGGCTGCCTCCGGGCCCTCAACTGCGGCCATCCCTGGCCCTATCGGCTGCGCGGTCCCACGCCCGACCGCCCCGGCCGGGCCGAACCGCTCGCCGGCGCCGAGACGTTGCCGCCGCTGGGCGTGCTGCCGCTGCCCGACCGCCTGCCGCCGCAGCTGCGCACCTGGCGGGGGCCCGGTGACTCGCTCTTCCTCCACACGGACGGCGCCGCCGACGCACGGGACCGCGACGGCGGGTGGTTCCCGCTGCGCGCCGCCCTCGCGAGGGCAGCCGATACGGCGTGCACGCCCGCGGGCCTGGTCGCGGACGTGCACGCCGCGCTGCTGCGCCACACCGGCGGGCGGCTCGCCGACGACGTCGCCCTGCTGGTGGTGCGCAACGACCGCCGCCCGGTGCCCGCGCAACCGAACGGGCAGGCGGTGTGCCGGGCAGCGAGCCCGCACGGGACCTGACAGGTTCCGAGAGCGGGCCCTCATGGCGGCGGCCGCAGGTGCGCCGCCCGCCCTGCCGCGGAGTGTCGGGCAGACAGCAGGGCGGGCGGCGCTGGTACGGGCCGTCGCACTGTACGAGGGGGAGCCGACGGCCCGGGCTGCCTCTTGGCGAGGCGCTTCAGTCAACCGGTCCGGGCCCCGCCGCGGCAGGGTGCGCCGCGCATTTATGCGCGCACTCGATTCACACCCCGTGTGAACTTCCGGGCCACTAGGCTGACTCCGACGAGCCCTTGGAGGGGCCCATGCAGCCCAATGTCCTGCTCGACGCCCTCCTCGACGAGGCGGGCATCTCACACGCGGGCCTCGCGGCCCGCGTGAACCTCGCGGGCCGGTCGCGGGGACTGGCCCTGCGGTACGAACACACGGCCGTGGCACGGTGGTTGAAGGGCCAGCGCCCGCGCGGCCGCGTGCCCGACTTGATCTGCGAGGTGCTGGCGGACCGGCTGGACCGCCCGGTCACCCTCGACGACATCGGCCTCGGGCTCCCGGGCCGGCCGGGGGGCGCCTCGCCGCTCAGCGGGTTCGTCGACCGGGCCACCGCCCTGTGGCGCTCGGACGACCAGGGCCGCACCCGGCAGCTCGCGCCGGTCGCGCTCACCGGCACCCCCGCGGTGATCCCGGTGTGGGAGTGGGAGAACCCGCCCGAGGACGCCGACGTGTCCCGGGCCGGGCCGACGCCGGTGGGCCCGGAGCACATCGAGATGCTGCGCGCCGCACGGGCGCACTACGAGCTGATGTACCGCCGGGCGGGCGGGATGGCCACCCGGGCCCGGATCGTGCGCTTCCTCGGCAGTGAGACCGCGCCGCTTCTGCGGGGCAGCTACCCGGACGCCCTGGGGCGGCAGTTGCACCGGGCCACCGGCTCGCTGGTGGCGGTGGCCGGCATCTGCGCGTACGACTCGGACGCGCACGGGCTCGCGCAGCGCTACTTCCACCAGGCGCTGCGGCTCGCGAAGGCCAGCGGGGACCGGGGGCTCGGGGCGTACGTGATCGCGCTCATCGTCAACCAGTCGCTGTACCTGCGCGAGTACCGGCAGGCCGTGGCCTTCGCGGAGGCGGCGCTGCGGGCCACCGGGTCCCGGATCAGCCCGGCGCTGGCCGCCGACCTGTACGCGATGCAGGCGAAGGCGTACGCGCACCTCGGCGACGCCCCCGGTGCGCTGGCCTGTATCCGCCGGGCGGAGGACGCCGCGGGCCGGATCCTGCGGGGCAGCGAGCCGGCCGAGACCGGGTACGTACAGCCGGGTCTGGTCAACGTCCAGGTGGCCGAGGCGCTGCTGAGCCTGGGGGACCTGCCCGCGGCGTACGAGCAGGCCGCGGCGGCCGTGGACACCCCGGCGCACGACCGGGGGCGGGTGCACCGGCTGGCGATGCTCTGCGAGGTGCAGCTCCGGCAGGGCGAGCCGGACCGGGCGGCGGAGGCGGCGCGTGAAATGGCCGAAAAGGCGCGGGGGATGGAGTCCCGGCGGCTGCGCGAACGGCTGGCCGCGGTCCGCGCCCAGCTGCTGGGCAGCGGCAGCGCGCGGGCGCAGGAGACGGCGGAGCTGATCGACGGGGCGCTGAGGGTCCCGCTGTAAGGGCCGCCGGGACCGCCGTCGGTTCCGCCGCACCGGGCCAACTGCTGCGATGTTGCCACCCATTCGAACGGAAGGTGGCAGAACCGTGCAGTGGACGAACCTGAGTGAACAGACGGTCTACCGCAACCGGTGGTTCCAGGTGAACCTCGCCGACGTCGAACTGCCCGACGGGCGGCACCTGGACCACTTCCTCATCCGGCTGCGGCCGGTCGCGGTGGCGACGGCGGTCAACGAGGCCAACGAGGTGCTGCTGCTGTGGCGGCACCGGTTCATCACCGACAGCTGGGGCTGGGAACTGCCGGCCGGGGTGGTCGAGGACGGCGAGGAGATCGAGGCGGCGGCCGCGCGGGAGATGGAGGAGGAGACGGGCTGGCGGCCGGGCCCCCTGCGCCACCTGCTGACCGTCGAGCCCTCCAACGGGCTCTCCGACGCCCGGCACCACCTCTACTGGGCGGAGGAGGCGGAGTACACCGGCCCACCGGAGGACGCCTTCGAGTCCTCGCGACGGGAGTGGGTGCCGCTCAAGCTCGTGCCGGACATGATCGCCCGGGGTGAGATACCGGCCGCCAACATGGCGGCCGGCCTCCTCCTGCTCCATCACCTGCGGCTGGGCTGACGGCCCCCGCCCCACGCCCCCGCCCTCCGTCCGGGTGGGCCCGGACACCGGCGGGGGCTGGTCCGTACGGCTGAACCGGCTGTGCGGTCCGGTCAGCCGTACGGGTAGAAGCCCGAGCCCGTCTTGCGGCCGAGGCGGCCGGCGTCGACCATCCGCTGGAGCAGCGGCGGGGCCGCGTACAGGGGCTCCTTGTACTCGGCGTACATCGAGTCGGCGATCGAGACGATGGTGTCCAGGCCGATCAGG
The DNA here is from genome assembly GCF_044540325.1 of Streptomyces sp. NPDC086023. Taxonomy (NCBI): domain Bacteria; kingdom Bacillati; phylum Actinomycetota; class Actinomycetes; order Kitasatosporales; family Streptomycetaceae; genus Streptomyces; species Streptomyces sp. NPDC086023. The sequence continues at coordinate 261,601 of NZ_JBITRX010000008.1, read as the reverse complement.
TCGGACAGCTTCAGCGGGCCCATGGGGTGGGCACAGCCCAGCTCCATGCCGTTGTCGATGTCCTCGCGGCTGGCGATGCCCGACTCGAACATCCGGATCGCGGAGAGCAGGTACGGCACCAGCAGCGCGTTGACCACGAATCCGGACCGGTCCTGGGCGCGGACCGCGTGCTTGCCGAGCACGTCCCGCACCAGGGCCTCGGACCGCTTGACGGTCTCGTCGCCGGTGGTCAGCGCCGGGATCAGCTCGACGAGCTTCTGCACCGGGGCCGGGTTGAAGAAGTGGATGCCGATCACCTGGTCGGGCCGCGAGGTCGCGACCGCCAGCTTCACCAGCGGGATGGAGGAGGTGTTGGACGCGAGGATCGCGTCCGGACGGGTGACGACCTGGTCGAGGACCTGGAAGATCTCCGTCTTGACCTGCTCGTTCTCGACGACCGCCTCGATGACGAGGTCACGGTCGGCGAACTCGCCGAGGTCGGTGGTGAACGAGAGGCGGGCCAGGGTGGCGTCCCGTTCCTCCTCGCTGATCTTGCCGCGTTCGGCGGCCTTGGTCAGGGAGTTGTACAGCCGGGTACGTCCGATCTCCAGGGCCCCGCCGGTGGTCTCGGCGACCTTGACCTCGAGACCGCTGCGGGCGCACACCTCGGCGATGCCCGCGCCCATCTGGCCACAGCCCACTACGCCGACGCGTGCGATGTCGGTAGGGAGGTCCGTCACATCGTGCCTTTCGCTGTTCATCCTCGGCGGGTCCCCCGTGGTCAGTGGTTACTGCGTTCCGGCGCCCGCCACGCCCCCCGACGTTACTCCCGCCCCTCCGGGCCTCGGCGGGCCGGGGCGGGCATGCTGTCCGGATACGATCTTCCATTACGGTGTGAAATCGGAGTGTCACATGACGTACATGGCTCGTCGGGGTCTGCTCACCGGTGCCGCAGGGGCGCTGGCCGCCGCCGCGACCGCGGGGACGCCCGCCGCCGCGGCCGCCCGCCCCGGGACCGGGGCCGCCCCCGCCGCCACCCGCCGGGCGGGCGAGGGGCCCGAGTTCCGGGGGATGTGGCTGGCCACCGTGGCGAACCTGGACTGGCCCTCACGGGCCGGGCTCAGTGCCCAGCAGCAGTACCGCGAACTCGTGGCCTACCTCGACACGGCGGTCAGGCGCCGGCTGAACGCGGTGATCCTCCAGGTGCGGCCCACCGCGGACGCGTTCTGGCCGTCGGAGTACGAGCCCTGGTCGGCCTCCCTGACCGGCACACAGGGCCGCGACCCCGGCTGGGACCCGCTCGGCACGGCCGTCCTGGAGGCGCGGTCGCGGGGCCTGGAGCTGCACGCCTGGTTCAACCCGTACCGGGTGGCGAACCACACCGACCCCGGGAGGCTGGCCTCGTGGCACCCGGCCCGGGTGCACCCCGAGTGGACGGTGGAGTACGGCGGGCGGCTCTACTACAACCCGGGGCTGCCAGAGGTCCGCGCCTTCGTGCAGGAGGCCATGCTCGACGCGGTTGCGCGCTACCCGCTGGACGCGGTCCACTGGGACGACTACTTCTACCCGTACCCCACCGCGGGCGCGTACTTCGACGACGACGCGGCCTACGCGGCGTACGGCGGCAGCTTCGACTCGCGCGGGGACTGGCGCCGCGACAACGTCGACACGCTGGTAAGGGAGATGAGCGAGGCGGTCGCCCGGGTCCGGCCCGGCACCCGGTTCGGGATCAGCCCGTTCGGGGTGTGGCGCACGAAGGACCGCGACCCGCTCGGCTCGCCCGGCGGCCCGGCCCTGTGCTCGTACGACGACCTGTACGCCGACACCCGGCTGTGGATCCGGCGCGGCTGGCTCGACTACGTGGTGCCGCAGGTCTACTGGCACATCGGCAACACCGGTGCCGACTACGCCAAGCTCGTGCCGTGGTGGGCCGGCGCGGTCAAGGGCACCAGGACCGACCTGTACATCGGGGAGGCCCTCTACCGGGCCGACGCGCAGAGCCCCACGCCCGCCTGGCGCAAGGAGGGGGAGCTGTCCGCCCACCTCACGCTGGCCGCCCGGCACGCCGAGGTCCGCGGCCACGTCTACTTCTCGGGAAAGCAGGTGGCCGCGGACCGTATCGGGGCCATGGGGAGGGTGGTCAGGGACCACTACCCCACGGCGGTGCCGCCGCGCTGACCCCGGGTCGCCGCCGGGGCGGTCGGCGGCGTCCTCCGGCCGCCGCCGGGCCGGGTCAGTGATGGGGTTCGGCGGGATGCCGTACCACGCAGTCGGGGCCGGGGGACATCACTGCCTCGTGACCGTCCTCGAACCGGACGCGATAGGGAGGCGTACCGTTCTCTCCCAGGACCTGGGTGATCTCGCCCACCTTGTCGTGCTGACCCACGACTCTGCCGTGCTGGACCAGTTGGTCGCCCTCGGTCGCTCGCATGTGCTGACCTCCCTCGGAGGCGGTCTGGATCGGTGACAGCAGTTTACGGCGGTTTGTGGTGATTGAGCCCGTTCGGGCGCGCCCCGGCCGCCGTCGCCGGTCCTGGGCGGGCGGCACCGGCGGGCCGCATCGGCGGGCGGCGGGGTGTCCGCGGCGAGCGCCGCTCCCGCGGGCGGTCGGGCGGGCGCGGCGAGGGGGGTACCGGCCGCCGGTCAGGTGCGCGCCCGCTGGGTCACCGCGATGCACACCAGGACGCCGGCGGCGGCCAGCGGGGCGGCGGGGGAGAGGTGTTCACCGAGCAGGGCCACCGACCACACGAGCGTGAGGAGCGGCTGGGCGAGCTGGAGCTGGCTCGCCCGGGCCGCGCCGATCTCCGCCATGCCGCGGTACCAGACGTACAGCCCGAAGAAGGTCGACCCGGCCGCCACCCAGACCAGCCCGGCCAGCCCCTTGGCGGTCAGGTCCACCGGCTCGTACGCGAGCCCGGTCGCCGCCCCCGCGAGCGACAGCGGCAGGCACAGCACCAGCGCCCAGCCGATCACCTGCCAGCCCGGCATCTCGCGGGCCAGCCGCCCGCCCTCGGTGTACCCGGCGGCGCACACCACGAGGGCGCCGAACAGGTAGGCGTCGCCGGCCGACAGGGCACCGCCGCTCTCCTTGAGGGTGAAGCCCAGCACCACCACGGCGCCGGCCACGGCCGCGGCCCAGAAGGTGCGCGAGGGCCGGGCCCCGGTGCGTACGGCGGAGAACGCCGCGGTGGTGAGCGGCAGCAGGCCCACCACGACGGCGGCGTGGGAGGTGGTGGAGGTCTGGAGCGCCAGGGTGGTCAGCAACGGGAACCCCACCACCACGCCGGCGGCGACCACGGCGAGCCCGGCCCAGTGGGCCCGGGCCGGCAGCGGGACGCGCAGGGCGAGCAGGAAGGCGCCCGCGAGGGCCGCGGCGAGAACGCTGCGGACAGCTACGAGCGACCAGGGGCCGAAGCTGTCCAGGCCCCAGACGGTGCCCGGGAAGGTGAGCGAGAAGGCCGTCACCCCGAGGCCGGCGAGCAGGGTGCCGCGGCGGGTGGCGGTGCGCGCCACGGTCCGCGGGATCGGGGCCGGTCGGTGGGAGCCGGCGACCGCTATCGTCCTGGGGTGCGTAGCGCTATTCTGTGCTGTCATGGAACAGCGTAGCAGTGTGGCCGAACTGGCCGCTTCCCTGCGGTCTGAACTGAACCGCTACTCGATTGGTGGAAAGCTGCCGTCGAGTCGGGTGCTGGTCGAGCAGTACCGGGTCAGCCCGGTGACCGTCTCGCGCGCCCTGGCCCAGCTCGCCGCCGAGGGGCTGGTGGTCACCCGGCCCGGTGCCGGGGTGTTCCGGGCCCGGCCGCGCGCACTGTCACCGGTGACCGGTGACACCTCATGGCAGGAGGTCACGCTCAGCGCGGACCTCACCGGCGAGTCGGTGCCGCGCTCCGTCGACGCCTCCGGGGTCCTGGTCAGCCTGTCCGCGCCGCCGACCGGCGTGATCGAGCTGAACGGCGGCTACCTGCACCCCTCGCTGCAGCCGGAGCGCGCGATGGCCGCCGCCCTGGCCCGCGCGGGCCGCCGGCCCGGGGCCTGGAACCGGCCCCCGGTGGAGGGCCTCCCGGAGCTGCGGGACTGGTTCGCCCGCGAGATAGGCGGCCAGGTCACCGCCGCGGACGTGCTGGTCACGGCCGGCGGCCAGAGCGCCCTGACCACCGCCCTGCGCGCGCTCGCCGCCCCCGGCGCGCCCGTCCTGGTCGAGTCGCCCACGTACCCCGGCATGCTGGCCATCGCCCGGGCCTCGGGCGTCCGCCCGGTGCCCGTCCCCGCGGACGCCGAGGGGGTGCGCCCGGAACTGCTGGAGACGGCCTTCCAGGCCACCGGGGCGCGGGTGTTCGTCTGCCAGCCGCTGTTCCAGAACCCCACCGGGGCCGTGCTGAGCGCCGAACGGCGCGCCGAGACCCTGCGGATCGCCCGCGCGGCGGGCGCCTTCGTCGTCGAGGACGACTACGCCCGCCACATGGGCCACGAGGACAGCGGCCCGCTGCCCGCGCCCATGGCCGCCGACGACCCCGACGGGGTGGTCGTGCACGTCCGCTCGCTCACCAAGGCCACCTCGCCCAGCCTGCGGGTGGGCGCGCTGGCGGCCCGCGGGCCGGTCTTCGACCGGCTGCGCGCCATCCAGGTCGTCGACAGCTTCTTCGTACCCCGGCCGCTCCAGGAGACGGCCCTGGAGCTGGTCGGCGCGCCCGCCTGGCCCCGGCACCTGCGCACGGTGGCCGCCGCCCTGCGCGAGCGCCGGGACGCGCTGGCCGGGGCGCTGGCCCGGGAGGCCCCGGCGCTCACCGTCCCGCACCTGCCCGCGGGCGGCTACCAGCTGTGGACCCGGCTGCCCGACGGCACCGACGAGGCCGGCTTCGCCGGTGCCGCCCTGCGGGCCGGGGTGGCGGTGGCGCCGGGCCGCCCGTACTTCAGCGCCGAGCCGCCGGCGCCGTACGTCCGGCTGGCCTTCGCGGCGGTGGCGGGGCCGGCGGAACTCGCCGAGGCGGCCCGGCGGCTGGCGGGCTGCCTGTAGGGCGGCGCCCCGCGACCGGGCCGGTGTCCCCGGGGCGGAGGGCGCACCGGCCCGCCCCGGTGTCCCCGGGGCGGGCCGGTGCGCCCTCCGCCGGGCCGGTGCGCCCTCCGCGGGCCGGTGTCCCGAGGGCGGGCCGGGCGTCCTGGTCCCGCCGGTGCGTCCCGGTCCGGCCGGTCGTGTTTCGGCCATGCCGTCGCCTTTCGGTCGGGCCTGTCCCGGCCCGGACGGCGCGGTCCGGACGGCGCGGCCCGGCGGTCCCGTGAAGCCGCCGGGCCCAGACGCTTGACCCGTCGGCACCGGCGCCCCACCATCACCGCATGAACGTTCGGGTCTCGCTCGTCGCCGCAGCCCGTAGTTCCTCGCTGCTCGCCGAGCGCTTCGACGACGACCGGCCGCTGGACCACAGCGGATGGCAGGCGGTGGAACTGGCGGCGCACGGCCTCGTACCCCTCGGCGCCGCGGACCTGCGCTACTGCTCGCCGACCCCCCGCAGCCGTGCCACCGGCGCGGCCCTCGGGTACGCGCCGCTGGCCCAGCCCGCGCTGCGCGAGTGCGACATGGGCCGGTGGCGCGGCCTGACCCTCGCCGAGGTCACCACCCGCGAGCCCGCGGCGGTCGACGCCTGGCTCGCCGACCCCGGCTGCGCCCCGCACGGCGGCGAGTCGCTGCTGGCCTTCATCACCCGGATCGGCTGCTGGCTCGACACCCGGCCGGCCGACGACGGCGGCGCGATCGTGGCGGTGGCCGAGCCCTCCGTCGTACGCGCCGCCCTGGTGTACGCGCTGAAGGCGCCGCCCCTGACCTACTGGAACGTGGACGTGCGCCCGCTGGCCGCCGTCACCCTCACCGGTTGGGCCGGCCGCTGGCACCTCTCCCTCCAGGCGCCGGTCTGAGGAGACGGGAGCGGAGCCGGCGGCAGCGCGGGAAAAACCGCTTGAGCAGCCATGATGCGTCTGCCTAGCGTGCCCGCATGGACGCGAACGACGATCTGACCACCAACAGCCCGGCCGACGAGGGCCTGATCATCACCACCCTGGCCGAGCGGCCCGAACTGCTCGGCGCCCTGTGGGAGATGAAGGACACCTGGCCGGCCTTCGCCGTCGAGGACCCGATCGGCTGGCTGCTCTTCGGCAGGATCGCCACGGAGCTCCAGGACTACGTACTGGTCGCCACCGACCCCGGGGGCGCCGTGGTCGCCCGCGCCTTCAGCGTGCCGTTCGCCCTGGACCGGCCGGGCCGCGGCGAACTGCCCGCCCGCGGCTGGGACCAGATCCTGCTGTGGGCCTTCTCCGACCTGCGGCACGGCGTGGCCCCCGACACGGTCAGCGCGATCGAGGTCAACATCGAGCAGGACCACGTCGGCTCCGGCATCTCGGGGCGGATGCTCGCCGCGATGCGCGAGAACGCACGCTCCCGCGGCTTCCGCGAGGTCGTGGCGCCCGTACGCCCCAACGCCAAGCACCTCGAACCCGAGGCGGACATCCACGAGTACGCCTTCCGCACCCGCCCCGACGGGCTCCCGCACGACCCGTGGCTGCGCGTGCACGTACGGGCCGGCGCGACGGTCGAGAAGGTGGCCCCCGCCTCCATGACGATCACCGGCTCCCTCGACGACTGGCGGACCTGGACCGGCCTGCCCTTCGACACCCGGGGCCCGGTGACCGTCCCGGGCGCGCTGGTGCCGGTCCGCTGCGAGCCCGAGCAGGGCTACGCCGTCTACGTGGAGCCCAACATCTGGGTGCGCCACCGCCTCGACGGCTGAGGCGGGGGGCGGGGCCGGCGGCCGTCCGGTACGCCGCTCTGCCGGCCAGCAGGGGGGCGTACCGGAACGCGGCCCGCCGGTCGTTGTGCCTCCGTTGGCCGGCGGCCCAACGGGCCCCCCACGGAGGGCCAACGTCCCCGCAACACCCGGCTGTGAGTGTGGCGTGTGTTGAGCACGACCCCACCGAGTCAAGGGAGTACCACGTGGCACAGCGTCGTTCCGTGCAACGCCAGGGGCTGTGGCGGATCCTCTTCGCCGCGCTCGCCGCCGTGTGCGCGGTCGCCTTCGGGATGACCGCCTCCGCCAGCGCCTCGGGCGGCGGCACGCCGTACGCGGACCAGGCCGCCCGGGCGGGCCTCACAGCCGCCCAGACGAAGTCGCTGCAGAAGCAGGTCGACGGCTACCTCGCCAAGACCGGCGGCCGGCAGTCGGCGGCCAACGAGATCACCCTGCCCAGCGGCGGCACCCTCACGGTCGCGCTGCCCGGCGAGCGCAAGGCCCGCAGCCTCGCCTCCGCGGGCGCCGCGTTCGTGGACTGCCCGTACTACTACTTCTGCGCGTACCAGTACGAGAACTACGGCGGCACGCAGATCCGCGAGGACAGCTGCGGCACCCACACGTCCATCCCGTGGGCCGGCTACGGCTCGTACATCAACAACCAGACCTCGGGCACCCAGGCCCGCCTGGAGAACAGCAGCAAGCAGGTCCTGTACTACTCCCGCGGCGCGTACGCGGCCGTGCCCACCGGCGTCTACTGGACCCCGGTGTACTACTTCAACCCCTGCTGACCGGGGGCAGCTCCACGGCCGGCCGCCGTCCCCTCGCGGACGGCGGCCGGCCGCTTCGCCGTGGCCGCACCCTCCCGGGCGAAGAGCCGGGTCAGGCCCTCGGCGCGGTACCACCCCGGCGCGTCCGTCTCCAGCAGCTGTACGTCGGTCAGCGCCTCCAGCAGCGACTCGGTGTCCCGCTCGGTCATCCCCAGCGCCCGCGCGGCCGCCCGCACGGAGACCGCCCCGACCGCCCCGACCAGCGCGAACAGGGGCAGCAACCGGCCCCGGACCGCCCCGCGCAGACCGCGTGCGACCCCCTCGTACGCGCCCTGGAGGCAGCAGCGCACCGAGCGCTCCCCGTCGTCCAGCTCGTCCAGCCGCCGCCGTTCGTCCGCCAGCCGCACGGCGAACTCGGCCGCGCTCCAGCGGGGCCGGGCCAGCATCCGCGCCGCCACGATGGACAGGGCCAGCGGCAGTCCGTCACAGTGCGCGGCCAGCGCGGCGGCCGACCCTGGGTCGGTGCACAGCCGTCCGTCGGCCACCGACGCCGCCAGGAGCGCGACGGACTCGGCGGGCGCCAGCGGGCCCAGCCGGACCCGCAGGTCCACGGCGGGGGCGGCGGGCTGGGCCCGGGAGGTGATCAGCACACCCGCAGCGGGGCCGGCGGGCAGCAGCGGGCCGATCAGGGAGGCGTCCTCCGCGTCGTCCAGCAGGAGCAGCACCCGGCGCCCGGCGGTGGCCGTCCGGAACGCGGCGGTGAGCTCGTCCGGGGTCAGTCCGTCCAGGCCCCGGTCCCCGGCGGGGGTCCCCAGCGAGCGCAGCAGCCGGCGCAGCAGCGGACCGGTGCCGGGGGCGGTGCGCAGGGGCACCCAGCACTGGCCGTCGGGGTAGCGGGGGGCCAGGTGGTGGGCCACGTGGACGGCGAGGGCGGTCTTCCCGATGCCGGGCGGTCCGGAGACCGCGGCGATGCCGCCGTCCGCCAGGGCCTCGGCGAGCAGTGCGGCCTCGGCGGTGCGGCCCGTGAAGTACAGGGTCTCGCGCGGGAGTTCGGTGGGCGGCGGGGGTGCTGCGGTGCGGGGCGGGTGCGGGTGCGGGTGCGGCTGTGGGTGCGGCTGCGGCAGCGGGGGACGTGCGAGGGGCGGGCGCAGCTCCGGTGCCTGGGTGAGGATCAGCCGCTCGGCGGTGCGTAACTCGGGGCCGGGATCGATGCCCAGCTCGTCCGCGAGCAGGCGGCGCCCCTCCTGGTACAGGGCCAGAGCCTCCGCCTGGCGCCCGGCGAGGTAGAGCGCGTGCATCAGACGGGCCCGCGGCAGCTCGCGCAGCGGGTGGGCCGCGACGAGGAGCCGGAGCCGGGTGACCGCCGGGGCGGTGCGGCCGAGCGCGAGGTCGGCCTCGGCGGCCAGCTCCTGGGCGGCTGCGCGCAGCTCCTCCAGCCGGGCGGTCTCCTCGCGCAGCGCGTCCAGGTCCAGGTCCTCGTACGCCGGTCCGCGCCAGAGCCGCTCGCCCGCCTCCAGCTGCTCCGCGCACCCGGCCGGGTCGCCCCCGTCGTACAGGCGGCGGGCCGCCGCGTACCGGCCCTCGAACTCGGCGGCGTCCAGTTCCCCCGGCGCCAGGACCAGGGTGTGGCCGCCCGCGGAGCGGGTGAGCCGCCGGCCGTCGCCGAGGGACTTGCGGAGTTTGTGGACGTGCCAGCGGAGCATCGCGGCGGCCGATTCCGGCGGGTCCGCGCCCCACAGGGCCCCGGCCAGCAGCTCGCCCGAGGCCGCCGCCCCCTGCCGTCCGAGCAGGACGGCCAGCAGCGCGCGCTGCTTCGCCCCCTGCACGACGGTCTCGCGCCCCGCGCCGTCCTCGACGGTCACGGGTCCGAGCACCTTGAATCGCACGCCGCCCCCAAGTGCGTCGTCCCCCGATGCGCACCAGCAGCGGGAGGATAGTTCGGGGGACGGGGCCTGTCGACATTGCGGACGTCCCGTCCGGTGGGCGGACGCGTGGGACGCCGGCGGGCAGGGAGGCGGGGGCCGGGAGGCGGTGGGCCGGGACGGTGGGGGCGGGGCGGCGGGGGCGGGGCGGCGAGGGGTCAGGCGGCCGCCGGCCAGTCGCGGGCCAGGACCGACCAGATCTCCTCGTCGTGGCGCGTGCCGCGGTACGGGTACCACTCGCGCAGCACGCCGTCGCGGGTCATGCCCAGGCGGCGGGCCGCCGCGATGCTGCGTTCGTTGCACGAGGTGGCCCACCACTCCACGCGGTGCATTCCGCGCTCCCGGAACGCCCAGTCGATCAGCACCCGGCAGGCCCGCGTGACCAGGCCCTTCCCCTCCGCGGCGGGCTCCAGCCAGCAGCCGATCTCGGCGACGCCGGACGTGGTGTTGAAGGACACGAACATGACCCCGCCGACCAGGGTGTCGCCGAGCCAGATGCCGCAGATGCGGCCGTCGTCCCTGCACTGGCGGTCGGCGTAGCGCTGGAGGGTGGCGGTGGCCGATTCGAGGTCGGTGCTGAACGTGGCCCACGGTATCCACGGGTCGACGTGGTCGCGGGCCCGGTCGATGTGGGCCAGGAACTCGGGCGCCATCCAGGGTTCGAGCGGGCGCAGGGTGGCGTCGTCGGTCAGGGGGATCGCGTACACGGGGCCTCGATTCGGGTGCGGTGCGGTGCAGTCGTGCGGCGTGCGCGGTGCGCGTGGGTACGTAACGAGCGTTCGGTACGTGAGTGTAGGTAGGGTGACCCCCATGCCGCCAGCACGAGGAGACCGCGATGCCCGCCGCGAGGACGTGTCCGAGGCGGTGTGGCGCGTCCTGGCCGGCAAGGGGTTCGGCGGTCTGACGCTGCGCGCGGTGGCCGCCGAGATGGGCGTGTCGACCGGGATGCTGATGCACTACTTCCCGACGAAGCGGGCCCTGGTGGTGCACGCGCTCGACATCCTGGAGCGGCGCAGTGCGGAACGGCCGCGTCGGGCCAGGCCGGTGGCGGGGCTCGCCGCGCTGCGCGCGGTGCTGCTGGACGTCCTGCCGCTGGGCGCCGACGACACGGCGCGCAACCGCATCTGGGTCAGCTCCTGGGACCTCGCCCTCGCGGACGAGGGCCTGGGCGCGGAGCAGGCGGAGCGGTACGTGCGGATGCGGGAGGCGCTGCTGCCGCACCTGGAGGCGGCCCGGGAGCGGGGCGAGGTCGATCCGGACGCGGATCCCGCCCGCCTGGCCGCGACGTGCGTGGCCTTCGTGCACGGGCTGGTGGTCCAGGCCCTGTTCGACCCGCGCCGGTTCACGGCCGAGGAGCAGACGCGGGCCGTCGACGGCTTCGTGCGGATGCTGGGCGCCGTACCGGAAAAATGACGGGACGGCCCCTGACCGCACTGACATGATCATCGGATGGACGATCAGCAGCGGGTGGCGCCCTCGACGGTGGCAGACGACCGGACCTCCCTGACCTCCTTCCTGGACTACCAGCGGCAGACGCTGGCCGTGAAGTGCGCCGGCCTGACGGCCGAGCAGCTCAGGATGCGGGCCGTGCCGACCTCGGGGCTCACCCTGCTCGGCCTGGTGCGGCACGCGGCCGAGGTGGAGCGCGGCTGGTTCTCCAACGTCGTGCTGGGTGAGCCGCGGGGCGCGCTGTGGGCGGCCGTCGACGGTGAGTCCGCGGACTTCCTGGTGGCGGACGCCGACCCGGAGGAGGCCTTCGCCTGCTGGCGGGCCGAGTGCGACCGGTCCCGCGCGGCCGTGGCCGGCTTCGCGTCGCTCGACGAGACCGTGAGCTTCCGGGGCGAGAGGTACTCGCTGCGGTACGTGCTGACCCACATGATCGAGGAGTACGCCCGCCACAACGGCCACGCCGACCTGATCCGCGAGGCGATCGACGGGGCCACGGGCGAGTGACGGCCCGGCCCGTGCGCGGCGCGGCGGCCGCCCAGGCTGCGGCGGGGCACGGCGTGGGGGCGCCCGGCGTGGCGGGGCACGGTGTTGCGGGGCACGGCGTGGCGGCGGCCCGCGCCCGGCGTGCCGGGGGCCCCGCGGGCTTCCGGTAGGGACCGCCGGGACAATCCCGGCGGCCGCCTGCCGAAGGAGCCCTGCGTGTCACGTACCGCCCATCACATCCGCAGCCGGCGTGCCCTGCGCCTGCCGGCCGGCGCCCGCCCCTGGCGCGCCGTGGACCTCACCGTGCCGCGCCACGGCCGCCGCGAGCTGAGCGACGCCGCCGGCGAGGGGCGCCGGCCGCTGCCGCGGTACGTGCGCGTGCGCGTGGCCGTGTACGCCTACCCCCGATCCGGCAGCGACCGCGGACTCACCGTGGAGGCCACCCGGGAGGAGCGCCGGAAACGGGCGCGGCTGCGGGCCGCGACCGGTCGTGTCCGCAGGCTGGTGTACGCCCCCGAGGGCCCGCTGCTGCTGCGGGGGGCCGAGCGGGTCGACGTACCGCCGGCGCGGCACCGCCGGTCCGTGCTCTGGCACGCCTGAGCCGGGACCGCGCACCATGGAGGCATGGCGGTGCTCGTCGGGACCTCCGGGTGGCAGTACCGGGACTGGCGCGGGGTGCTGTACCCGCCGGGCTGCCCGCAGCGGCGGTGGCTGGAGGAGTACGCCCGCAGCTTCCCGACCGTGGAGAGCAACAACGCCTTCTACCGGCTGCCGGAGGAGCACACGTTCGCCGCGTGGCGCGAGCGGACCCCCGACGGCTTCGTGATGGCCGTCAAGGCCAGCCGGTACCTCACGCACATCAGGCGGCTGAGGGACCCGGCCGAGCCGGTGGACCGGCTGATGGCGCGCTGCGCGGGCCTCGGCGACCGGCTGGGGCCGGTGCTGCTGCAGCTGCCGCCGACCCTGCGGGGCGACCCGGAGGCCCTCGACGCGTGCCTCGCCTGCTTCCCGGCCGGCGTCCGGGTCGCCGTCGAGCCCCGGCACCCCTCCTGGTGGACGGACGAGGTGCGGGAGGTGCTGGAGTCCCGGTCGGCGGCCCTGTGCTGGGCGGACCGGGACTCGCGCCCGGTGACGCCGCTGTGGCGCACCGCCGACTGGGGCTACCTCCGCCTCCACGAGGGCCGCGCCCGGCCCTGGCCGCGCTACGGGCGCACCGCACTGCGCTCGTGGGCGGCCCGCCTGTCCGACACGTGGCCCCGCATGGCGGACGTCTACGCGTACTTCAACAACGACCCGGGCGGCGCGGCAGTGGAGAACGCCCGCACCTTCACGAACCTCACCGCGTGACGCCCGCCGCACCCGTCACGGGCCGGGCAGCTCCGCCTCCCCGACCGCGGCGAGGAGCTGGACCGGGAACTCCGGATCGGCCTGGCCGACGGCGAGGGCGAGCCAGCGCTCGGTACCCGGCGGCCGCCAGACCTCCATCCCGCCGGCGAGCCCGGACAGGAGCGCCAGCGGCTCGGGTGCCCGGTACTCGGGGTCGGGATGGTCGAAGCCGAGGTACGGCCGGAGGTCCACGGTCCGGGCGGGTCCCCAGCGGGCGATGAGTACGGCGGCCAGCGCGGCGCCCGGCCGCAGGGCAGATCCGGGCCCTGGCGCCGGCAGTGCGATCCGCCGTACCGGCCGGTGCGCTGTCTATGCCCGCCCCGCGAGGAGGTGCCGGATGTCGGCCGCGAGGGTGGCCATCTGCTCACCGGCCTCCAGCCACACGGTCACCGACGCGCTCCAGTCGCCGGCGGCATGACGCCACGGCCGCACGGTCCAGGTGAGCCCGACGTGCCCGCCGGACCCGAACACCGCCGACACGGCCAGGTCGCGGTCCGGGGTCCGCCACGTGCGTGCGCCGTCCCACCCCCGGTAGTCCGCGGCCAGTGCGTCCAGGAACGCCGCGAGGCCGTCCTCCCGCCTCCAGGCGACGACGTCGTCGACGCGGGCGGTCAGCCCCGGGGCCTGCAGCTCGACGGAATGGTGGACGCAGTCCGCGTCGACGGCTCGCGGCCCCCCGAACCGCACACGGGCGGACGCGTCGCGCCGACAGCGAACGGCCACGCTGAGGTCGTCGTCGAGGTGCTCGTCGGTGCCGTGGACGCGAGAGGTCATGGGCGAAACCCTAGGTCAGGGCGCGGGCGCCCCTTCCGCCGGTGCCGGCCTCGCGGCACGCTCCGCGGCCGGAAAAGGGCTTTGCATAAACGTGCGGCGATACGTATAGTCATGCCATCAAGGATGGAGGGTCCGATGGTGGTACGTGCAGCGGTGGCTGGGGCGAGCGGGTACGCGGGCGGTGAGCTGCTGCGTCTGCTCCTCGCGCACCCCGGGGTCGAGATCGGGGCGCTCACCGGGGCCTCCAACGCCGGCCAGCGCTTCGGCGGCCTCCAGCCGCACCTGCTGCCGCTCGCCGACCGGGTGCTGGAGCCGACCACTCCCGAGGTGCTCGCCGGTCACGACGTGGTGTTCCTCGCGCTGCCGCACGGGCAGTCCGCCGCCGTCGCGGAGCAGCTCGGCGGCGACGTGCTGGTCGTGGACATGGGCGCCGACTTCCGGCTCGCGGACTCCGCCGACTGGGAGCGCTTCTACGGTTCCCCGCACGCCGGGACCTGGCCGTACGGCCTGCCCGAACTGCCGGGTGCCCGCGCCGCGCTGGAGGGGTCCAAGCGTGTCGCGGTGCCCGGTTGCTACCCCACGGCCGTCTCCCTCGCGCTCTACCCCGCGTACGCGGAGGGCCTGGCCGAGCCCGAGGCGGTGATCGTCGCCGCCACCGGCACCTCCGGCGCGGGCAAGGCGCTCAAGCCGCACCTGCTGGGCTCCGAGGTCATGGGCTCGATGAGCCCGTACGGCGTCGGCGGCGGCCACCGGCACACCCCGGAGATGATCCAGAACCTCTCCGCCGTCGCCGGCCGGCGGGTCTCGGTGTCCTTCACCCCGACCCTCGCCCCCATGTCCCGGGGCATCCTCGCCACGTGCAGCGCCAAGGCCGCGCCCGGCACCACCGCCGAGTCGGTGCGGGCCGCCTACCTGAAGGCGTACGCGGACGAGCCCTTCGTCCACCTGCTGCCCGAGGGCCAGTGGCCTGCCACGGCCTCCGTGTACGGCTCCAACGCCGTGCAGATCCAGGTGGCGTACGACGAGGCCGCCGACCGGGTGATCGCCATCAGCGCCATCGACAACCTGACCAAGGGCACCGCGGGTGGCGCGGTGCAGAGCATGAACATCGCCCTGGGGCTTCCCGAGTCCACGGGTCTGTCCACGACCGGAGTCGCTCCGTGAGGTCCCGCGCCCGCCGCAGGGAGGTGCCCAGGGCACGCCCCGCCGACGGGCCGCAGACGAACACGACGACGATCAAGGAGAAGCAGTGAGCGTCACCGAAGCGCAGGGATTCTCGGCGGCGGGCATCGCCGCGGGGATCAAGGAGAACGGCAACCCCGACCTGGCCCTGGTCGTCAACCACGGCCCCCGCCTGGCCGCCGCCGGAGTCTTCACCTCCAACCGCGTCAAGGCCGCCCCTGTCCTCTGGTCCGAGCAGGTGCTGCGCGGCGGCGCCGTCAGCGCGGTCGTCCTCAACTCCGGCGGGGCCAACGCCTGCACCGGCCCCCGGGGCTTCCAGGACACCCACGCCACCGCCGAGAAGGTCGCCGAGACCCTCAACGCCGCGGGCGTCGCGGGCGCCGAGCACAACGCCGGCGAGATCGCGGTGGCCTCCACCGGCCTGATCGGCGTCCTGCTCCCCATGGACAAGCTGCTCCCGGGCGTCGAGACCGCCACCGCCGCGCTCTCCGCGGACGGCGGCGAGGCCGCCGCCATCGCCATCAAGACCACCGACACCGTGCACAAGACCGCCGTGGTCAGGAAGGACGGCTGGACGGTCGGCGGCATGGCCAAGGGCGCGGGCATGCTCGCGCCGGGCCTGGCCACCATGCTCGTCGTCCTCACCACGGACGCCGACCTGGACAGCGCCGCCCTCGACCGCGCCCTGCGGTCCGCGACCCGCCTCACCTTCGACCGGGTCGACTCCGACGGCTGCATGTCCACCAACGACACCGTCCTGCTGCTCGCCTCCGGCGCGGCCGGCACCGTACCCGCCGAGGACGAGTTCGCCGAGGCCGTCCGCACCGTCTGCGACGACCTGGCCCGGCAGCTCATCGGCGACGCCGAGGGCGCCAGCAAGGACATCCGCATCGAGGTCGTCGGCGCGGCCACCGAGGACGACGCCGTCGAGGTCGGCCGGTCCATCGCCCGCAACAACCTGCTCAAGTGCGCCATTCACGGCGAGGACCCCAACTGGGGCCGCGTCCTCTCCGCCATCGGCACCACCAGGGCCGCCTTCGACCCGGACCGGCTCAACGTCGCCATCAACGGCGTCTGGGTCTGCAAGAACGGCTCGGTCGGCGAGGACCGGGAGCTGGTCAGCATGAAGGACCGCGAGGTCCGCATCACCGCCGACCTCTGCTCGGGCAGCGAGTCCGCCGTCATCTGGGCGAACGACCTGACCGCCGAGTACGTCCACGAGAACAGCGCGTACAGCTCGTGAGCGCCGACAAGGCCGGCCTGCCCGGCACCGGAACCGCGCGCAGGCACACCGCGCTGCCCAAGGCGGAGATCCTCATCGAGGCCCTGCCCTGGCTCACCCGCCACCACGGCAAGACCGTCGTCATCAAGTTCGGCGGCAACGCCATGATCGACGACGAGCTGAAGGCCGCCTTCGCCCAGGACGTCGTCTTCCTGCGGCACGCGGGCCTCAAGCCCGTCGTCGTGCACGGCGGCGGCCCCCAGATCAGCGCCCAGCTCGACCGGCACGGCCTGGTCAGCGAGTTCAAGGCGGGGCTGCGGGTCACCACGCCCGAGGCGATGGACGTCGTCCGCATGGTCCTGGCCGGACAGGTGCAGCGGGAGCTGGTCGGGCTCCTCAACCAGCACGGCCCGCTCGCCGTCGGCATGACCGGCGAGGACGCCCATACCATCACCGCGACCCAGCACCTGCCGGAGATCGACGGCGAACGCGTGGACATCGGCCGGGTCGGCGAGATCACCGCCATCGACACCGGCGCGATCCAGGCGCTGCTGGACGACGGCCGGATCCCGGTCGTCTCCTCCATCGCCCGCAGCGCCGACGACGGCCACGTTTACAACGTCAACGCCGACACCGCGGCCGCGGCCCTGGCCGCCGCCCTCGGTGCGGAGACGCTGATGGTCCTCACCGACGTGGAGGGCCTCTACGCGGACTGGCCGAACAGCGACGAGGTGATCAGCCGGCTGACGGTGAGCCAGCTGGACAAGCTGCTGCCCGAGCTCTCCAGCGGCATGGTCCCGAAGATGGAGGGCTGCCTGCACGCCGTGCGCAACGGCGTGAACACCGCCCGCGTCATCGACGGGCGGGTCCAGCACTCGATCCTGCTGGAGATCTTCACGGACGAGGGCATCGGCACGATGGTCGTGCCCGACGACAACGGAGGGGGAACGAAATGACCGGCAACCAGGAGCTCGCGCAGCGCTGGAAGAACACGCTGACCGACAACTACGGCACCCCCGCGGTCGCGCTGGTGCGCGGCGAGGGCGCCCAGGTGTGGGACGCCGACGGCCGGCAGTACACCGACTTCGTCGGCGGCATCGCGGTGAACGCCCTGGGCCACGCCCACCCGGCCATCGTCCGGGCCGTCTCCGACCAGGTCGCCACCCTCGGCCACGTCTCCAACCTGTTCGCCTCCGAGCCCGTCCTCGCGCTCGGCGAGCGGCTGCTCCAGCACTTCGGCCGGCCGGGCCGGGTCTTCTTCTGCAACTCCGGCGCGGAGGCGGTCGAGGCGGCCTTCAAGATCGGGCGGCTGACCGGCCGTACGCACATGGTCTCCACGCAGGGCGGCTTCCACGGCCGCACCATGGGCGCCCTGGCCCTCACCGGCCAGCCCGCCAAGCAGGGCCCCTTCCTGCCGTTGCCCGGCGACGTCACCCACGTCCCGTACGGCGACGCGGACGCCCTGCGGGCTGCGGTCACCGAGGACACCGCCCTGGTGGTCATCGAGCCCATCCAGGGCGAGAACGGCGTGGTCGTCCCGCCCGCCGGGTACCTCAAGGCCGCCCGCGAGATCACCCGGGCCACCGGCACCCTGCTCGTCCTCGACGAGGTGCAGACCGGCGTCGGCCGGTGCGGCCAGTGGTTCGAGCACCAGGCCCACGAGGGCGTCGACCCCGACCTCGTCACCCTCGCCAAGGGGCTGGGCGGCGGCCTGCCCATCGGCGCCGTCGCGGCCTTCGGCCCGGCCGCCGACCTGCTCCGGCCCGGCCAGCACGGCACCACCTTCGGCGGCAACCCGGTCGCGTGCGCCGCCGGACTCGCGGTCCTCGACACCATCGCCGCCGACGGACTGCTCGACCAGGTCAAGGACCGCGGCGAGCGGCTGCGCTCCGGAATCGAAACCTCCGGTCACCCGCTGGTCTCCCACGTCCGCGGCGCGGGCCTGCTGCTGGGTATCGTGCTGACCGAGCCCCTCGCGCCCCAGGTGCAGCAGGCGGCTCAGGACGCCGGCTTCCTGGTCAACGCGCCCGCCCCCGACGTCGTACGTCTGATGCCCGCGTACGTCGTCACGGAGGCCGAGGTGGACGCGTTCGTCCGGGCGCTGCCCGGCATCCTCGACCACGCACGCGGCGGACGGACCGGAGAATGAGACGACGATGAGCCAGGCGCAGGACAACGAGCACGCGGGACCCTCCGTCCCGCAGACCCGGACCGCCCGCCACCGCCGGATCGTGGACATCCTCAACCGGCAGCCGGTGCGCTCGCAGAGCCAGCTGGCCAAGCTGCTCGCCGACGACGGGCTGAGCGTCACCCAGGCGACGCTCTCCCGCGACCTCGACGAGCTGGGCGCGGTGAAGATCCGCAACACCGGGGGCGAACTCATCTACGCGGTCCCCAGCGAGGGCGGCTTCCGCACCCCGCAGGCACCGCTGGGCGAGTCCGCCAAGGAGGAGCGCATGCGGCGCCTCTCCGGCGAACTGCTGATCTCCGCCGAGGCGTCCGCCAACCTCGTCGTCCTGCGCACCCCGCCGGGTGCCGCGCAGTTCCTCGCCTCCGCGATCGACCAGGCCGAGCTCCACGCGGTCCTCGGCACGATCGCCGGCGACGACACCCTGATGCTCATCAGCCGCGACCCGGCGGGCGGCCAGGCCCTCGCCGACCACCTGCTGAAACTGGCCCAGAAGGAATCCTGAGCCCGGCATTCCGTCCGTGCCCCCGGGGAAACCCGGGGGCACGGACGTGTCCGGGACGGGGCACGGCCGTGCCCGGCCTAGTACCGGGTGATCGCCAGCGGGCCGGACGGGGTGCCGATCGCGATGTGCGGGCGCCGGTCCGGGTCGGCCCAGCGCAGGATCCGGCGCATCGCGTCCTCCGGCACCGACACGCAGCCGGCCGTCGCGCCCGTGCCGTTCACGTGCAGGAAGATGCCCGCGCCCCGGCCGCGTACCGGGCGGTCGTAGTTGAAGCCGACGACCAGCGCGTACGCGTACTGGCGGCGGTACGTCACCAGGTGCTCGGCCTCGCCCGGCGCGCAGTCGGCGGGCAGCGGCTCCACCCAGCGGTTGTACCGGGCCGAGGCGTTGTCCTGGCACCACCAGGACCGGTCGGTCACCCGGCGGTAGCGGAACTCGGTTCCGGCCGGGGCGCGTTCGATGCCGAAGGCGTACGGCAGGCCGTACAGGCCCGTCGGCGTGGTGCTGGTGCCCTGGACCCGGGCCGACCCCTCGGCCAGCCCGTTCGCGCCGAACCGCGCCGGGGCCTCGCCCTCCTTGAACCACCGCCCCGCCCGCAGATCCCACCAGGTCACCACCCCCGTGGTGGACCCCGGTGCCGGCGCGACGGCGGTGATCAGCTGCGTGCCCCCGCCGGTGTCGGCCAGCCGGTACGGGAGGGCCGACGGCATGGTGTCGGTGGGCGTGACGGGCGTACCGGTGGACAGCCCCAGCAGGAGGGCGGCCCCGGCGGCGAGGAGGGCGGTGCGCATGCGGTCGTGACCCCCGGACGGTCGTGGAACGGGACGGTGCGTCAGACGGTACGCGGCGGGAGGGGCAGCGGCAGCGCAGGCAGGCCGTCCAGGCTCTGGCCCACGTACTCCTTCTTCTCGCAGTACGCGGCGAACTCCTCGTCCGTCTTGCGGCCGAAGTACTCGGCGTGCAGCGTGCGTTCCTCGCGGTAGTCCATGAAGGGCACGGCGTAGCCGCAGGTGTCGGAGATGCGCCGGGCGTGCACCAGGATCACGGCACGGGCGGAGGGCCCGTCCACCGCACCGAACAGGCCGATGAGTCCGGGCCAGCGCGCGTCGTCGCGGAAGACGGCCTCGGCCTCGCCGTGGACGCGCACGATGTTCGGCGGGCCGGAGAAGGCGCACCACATGAGCGTGATCCGGCCGTTCTCGCGGACGTGCGCGATGGTCTCGGCGCCGCTGCCGCCGAAGTCGAGGTACGCCAGGGTCTGCTCGTCGATCACGACGAGCGTGCCCGAACGGCCCTTGGGGGAGAGGTTGATGTGGCCGTCCCCGGACAGCGGTGCGGTGGCGGTGAAGAAGACCGGCTGCTCCTCGATGAAGGTGCGCAGCCGGCCGTCTATGCGGTCGTATGTCTTTCCCATGGCCGGATTATCGTCCAATGGGGCCGGTCCGCCCGCCGGTTGCCCTGCGCCTCAGGGGAGCGGATTCCGCCACCGCCACGCCTCGTGGGCGGACAGGGTGCGCCGGTAACGGCGCGCCAGCTGCCGCAGCTCCAGCTCCCCCGACGGGTACGAGCGCAGCGTCGCCCGCCAGTTCCAGGACCGCATCACCCGCCCGGCGGTGTCCCGCAGCACCGGATCCGAGCCGGGGTCCTCCAGCAGTCCGACCGCGATGCGCACCGCGTCGTAGGCTCCCTGCCGGGCCAGCAGCCGCAGCGCGGCGCTCCGGGTGTGCGGGGCGTGCTCCGGGCGGCAGCGCTCGTACAGCGCGTCCGCCGGCACGGCGCCGGCCCGGTCGTACAGCGCGCGCCGCGCCTCGCGGACCACGGCCGACGACGGGTCGTCCAGCAGCGCCGGCAGGAGTGCGGGCGGTGCCGCGTCCAGCAGCACCAGCCCGGCCACGGCTGCGGCCCGTACGGAACCGTCCGCGTGCCCGAGCAACTCGGTCAGCACGGGTGCGTCGGCCCGCTCCCCGCACTCGGCGAGCCCCAGCACCGGCTCGGGTACGGGGCCCTCCGCGACCAGCGCCAGGTACGCGGCCCGCGGGTCGCCCCCGTCCTGCCGCAGCAGCCAGCGGGCGCAGGCCCGCACCTGGGCGGACCGGTCCGCGAGGTACCCGGACGCCTCCCCGGCCCGCCCCGCGCCCCGGAGCGCGGTGACCCCGGCGGCGCGTACGTACCCGGACCGCGCCCCCAGCAGCGCCTCCACCGCCGCGCGGTCCGTCCCGCCGGCGGCCATCAGGGCCAGCGAAGCATCGGCCCACAAGGCCCGCACCACCGCGTCGTCCTCCCCGGCGGCCCGCCGCGCCAGCTCGGCGGCGCCGGGCAGACCGGGCGCGGCGCCGGGGCGACGGGGCGGGGTGCCGGGATGACCGGGCGGGGTGCCGGGACGACCGGCAGCGGATCCGGGCACCCCGGGGAGGGGCCCCGCCGCGGAGGCCCCGGCGCGCCCGTACCGGCCCGCCTCCCGCAGCAGTTCCAGCTCGACGCGGGCCGTGAACCGACGGGTCTCCGCATCGGCCCCGGCCAGCAGCCCGGCCCGTACCGCGGCCGCCTCCGGGGCTCGCAGGGCCTCCTGGAAGCGGGCCACCGCCCAGTCGCCGCGCGCCCGAGCGGCCAGGTGGACCACCATCGGGGTGAGCGCGCACAAGGTGCCGGCAGGGTCGGCGCGCAGGGCCTCCGCCAGCAGCCTCCTGGCGGCATCCCGCACCGGCGCCGCCCAGTCGGCACACCGCACCGCCACCAGCGGCAGCAGCCCCGGGTCGCCCGCGGCCCGCGCCAGGGCCCCCTCGCGGACCCGGCCCGAGGGATGGCAGAGTGCGGTCTCGACGCGGGACAGGAACCGCTCGGGCCCGTATGCGGCGATGTACCGCGTGCCGATGTCCAGCGCCGCCCAGGCCGCGGGGTCCTCCAGCTCCAGCACCTGCTCCCGCGGGGTCCCGTCCGCCAGGGCCAGAGCGGCGTCGCGCCCCGTGTACACGTCCCACCGCAGGCGCCGGGCCAGCTCCGCCCGGGCCCACGCGCGCACGGCCGGGTCGGCGTGGCGGTCCAGCGTCCGCGCCACCCGGCGGCGGACGACGACGGGCCGCCGTGCCAGGAGCAGCAGCGCCGCCCGCCACACCGCGCGTGACCGGTCGGGGGCCAGCAGGGCGCCCAGCTCGGGCTCGGTCAGGGCATCGCCGTAGGCCAGTACGGCGCCGCGCACCGCCTTGGCCAACCCCGGTTCGGCATCGGCGAGGAGGGGCAGCAGCCGGTCCGGCGTGACCACGTGCCGGCGCCGGAGCCCGGCGAGCGCGGCGGCGCGGACCGGCGCGTCCGCCTGCCCGGCGAGCCGCCACAGCAGGGCGGTGTCGGCCGGGTCCCCGCACTCGGTCAGGCCGAGCACCGCCCCCTTCGTCGGGGCGGCCGCGCACAGCTCCCGGTAGTACGCCCGCGGGTCCCCGCCACCAGCGCGCAGCGCCCGCCGGCCGACCGCGCGCAGCTTCGCGGCGCGGTCGGTGAGGAGCGGCTCCAGCTCCGCGTACCGGCCGGCGCGCACCAGTTCCTCCGCGCCGAGCAGCCGTACGGCCAGGGCGGGGGAGGCCAGCAGGTCCTCGGGGGAGGGGAGCGGAGTGCCGGCGGCGTACGTCCGCACGGCGTCCAGCGCCCGGCGGCGCAGCGCCTTGTCGCCGGAGGTGCCGGCCAGGCGCAGCAGCCGGGGCAGCACGTCCGCGACCGGCTGCCGCAGCAGCAGGTCGAGGGCCGGCCGGCGCACGTCGGCCTCGGGATCGGTGGCCGCGAGGTGCTCCAGCGTGTCGGCGCACAGCATGCCGGAGAGGACTGCGATCCGGCGGAAGCCCGCCTCCGGGTCGTCGGCCGCCAGCAGCTCCGCCCGCCAGTCGGGCAGCAGTCCGTACCGCACGGCCGCCCGCAGCGCGGCCCGCCGGACCTCGTCGTCGCAGTGGCCGGTCAGCCACTCGATCCGCTCGGCCGGTACGCCGCCCAGCCGGTCCACCACCAGCTCCCAGCCCCACTGACCGTGCCGCTGCGGCCCCACCAGCAGAGCCAGGTCGGCGAGCGGGCGTACCGCCTCGGCCGGGGCGGCGGCCAGCAGGGCGCGGGCGCGCTCCCGCACGGCCTCGACGTGGTCGGCGCAGCGGATCAGGACCAGCGGCAGCACCTTCGGCCGGTCCGCGGCGTACGCGAGCGCGTCCTCCCGCACCCGCTCCTCGGCGTGGCAGAGGGCCAGGCACAGCTCGGCCTCGCCGGGCGGCTCGGTCGAGAAGGCGATCACGCCGTCCGGGCCGGGCGCCGGCGCGCTCCTCCAGTCCGCCGGCTCGTGCATGTCGAACCAGTGGAAGCCGACCCGGATCCGGCCGGACACGCGCCAGCGCCGGTCCGTGTCCGAGCCGACCTGCCTGCTGAGCCGCAGCCACTCCTCGGCTCCGCCGTCGCCGATGGCGTCCAGCAGCGAGCGGCCGTGCAGCAGGCGTTCGGCCGGAGTGAGGAATGTGGTGCGTCCGAGGGTGACTATCCGGGTCATGCGGGGATCGTAGGCGGCGGAGGCCGCCGGGTCTCCTGTATATCCGTGCAGGTCAGCGCCCGCGGATCGAAGTCGATTGACGAAACATACGGAGTACCGCATAGTTATGCCTGTCGCTGAGACTTCCACCCGTGCCACCCGTGCCGAGCGGTGCACCAGCCCCTGAGGAGCGCAAGCAGTGAGCAGCAACACCGGTGACGTCCGGCTCTGGGGCGGGCGCTTCGCAGACGGTCCGGCCGAGGCCCTCGCGAAGCTGTCCGCGTCCGTGCACTTCGACTGGCGGCTCGCCCCGTACGACGTCGCCGGCTCCCGCGCCCACGCCCGCGTCCTCCACAAGGCCGGCCTGCTGACGTCGGACGAGCTGGAGCGCATGATCGCCGGCCTCGACCTGCTGGAGGCGGACGTCGCCTCCGGCGCCTTCACCGGCACCATCGCCGACGAGGACGTGCACACCGCCCTGGAGCGGGGCCTGCTGGAGCGGCTGGGCCCGGACCTCGGCGGCAAGCTGCGGGCCGGCCGGTCCCGCAACGACCAGGTGGCCACCCTCTTCCGGATGTACCTGCGCGACCACGCCCGGATCATCGGCGGACTGGTCGCGGAGCTCCAGGACGCGCTGGTGGGCCTCGCCGAGGCGCACGCGGACGTGGCCATGCCGGGCCGCACCCACCTCCAGCACGCCCAGCCGGTGCTGTTCGCGCACCACGTGCTGGCGCACGTCCAGTCGCTGTCCCGGGACGCGGAGCGGCTGCGGCAGTGGGACACCCGGACCGCCGTCTCGCCGTACGGCTCGGGCGCGCTCGCGGGCTCCTCCCTGGGCCTGGACCCGGAGGCGGTCGCCGCCGACCTCGGCTTCGAGCGGGGCTCCGCCGGCAACTCCATCGACGGCACGGCCTCCCGCGACTTCGTCGCCGAGTTCGCCTTCATCACCGCGATGATCGGGATCAACCTCTCCCGCATCGCGGAGGAGATCATCATCTGGAACACGAAGGAGTTCTCCTTCGTGACCCTGCACGACGCCTTCTCCACCGGCTCGTCGATCATGCCGCAGAAGAAGAACCCGGACATCGCGGAGCTGGCGCGCGGCAAGTCGGGCCGTCTGATCGGCAACCTGACGGGCCTGCTCGCCACCCTCAAGGCCCTCCCGCTCGCCTACAACCGCGACCTCCAGGAGGACAAGGAGCCGGTCTTCGACTCGTGCGACACCCTTGAGGTCCTGCTGCCGGCGTTCACCGGCATGATGGCCACCCTCACGGTCAACCGGGAGCGGATGGAGGAGCTGGCCCCGGCCGGCTTCTCCCTCGCCACCGACATCGCGGAGTGGCTGGTCAGGCAGGGTGTGCCGTTCCGGGTGGCGCACGAGGTCGCGGGCGAGTGCGTGAAGGTCGCCGAGTCCGAGGGCAAGGAGCTGGACGAGCTGACGGACGAGCAGTTCGCGAAGATCTCCGAGCACCTGACGCCCGAGGTCCGCACGGTCCTCGACGTGCCCGGCGCCCTCGCCTCCCGCAACGGCCGCGGCGGCACCGCGCCCTCGGCGGTGGCCGTCCAGCTCACCGAGGTCAAGGCGGACCTGGTCATCCAGCACGCCTGGGCCGCCGCGAAGCGCAAGTAGACCCACGCAGCCCCCTCCCCTCCCCGATCCATTTCCCCTCCCCCCTCGACAGGGCGGTACGGCGGTCCTCCCCGGCGCCGTGCCGCCCTGTCGGCCTTCGGTGCGGACCCGCCGGGAACCGCGCGGCGGCCGGCCCGCGTGGTCCCCTTCGTCATGATCGGCAAGTACGAGGAGACGATGGTGGACGACAACACGCACCCGTCGCGGCGCGCGTTACTGGGCCTGGGCACGGCAACCCTGCTGGCGGCCGGGCTCGCGGGCCCGGCCCACGCCGCGGCCGCCGGTGCCCCGCACGGGGCCCCGGTCCGCGCCCGGCTGCGCGAGCTGGAACGGGAACACTCCGCCCGCCTGGGCGTGTTCGCCCGCAACCTGGCCACGGGGCGGACCGTGGTGCACCGGGCCGACGAGGCGTTCCCCCTCTGTTCGGTCTTCAAGCCCCTGGCTGCCGCGGCGGTCCTGCGCGACCTGGACCGGGACGGAGAGTTCCTGGCCCGCCGCGTCCGCTACACCGCGGCCGACGTGGCGAAGGCCGGCCACAGCCCGGTCACCGGACTGCCCGGGAACCTGGCCGAGGGCATGACGGTCGGGGCGCTGTGCGCCGCCGCCGTCAGCGAGAGCGACAACACGGCGGGCAACCTCCTGCTGCGCGAGCTCGGCGGCCCCACGGCCGTCACCCGCTACTGCCGCTCCCTCGGCGACCGCACCACCCGCCTCGACCGGTGGGAGCCCGAGCTCAACTCGGCGGAGCCGTGGCGCACCACCGACACCACCAGCCCGCGCGCCGTCGGCCGTACGTACGCGCGCCTCCTCGTCGGCGACGCGCTGCCCGGCCGGGACCGCGAGCTGCTGACCGGCTGGCTGATCGCCAACACCACCAACACCGAGCGCTTCAAGGCGGGCCTGCCGGCCGACTGGACGCTCGCGGACAAGACCGGCGGGGGCCACGAGTACGGGGTGGCCAACGACGTGGGCGTGGTGTGGCCGCCGGACGGCCCGCCGGTCGTCATGGCGGTCCTCACGACCAAGCCCGGCTCGCCGGCCGGCCCCCGGGACAGCCTCCTGGTGGCCCGCACCGCCCGGATCCTGGCCGAAGCCCTGGCCTGACCCGGCTACCTCGCCCACTCCGCCAGCGCCGCGAAGTCCTCGGCCGTGAGGCCGACGCGCTCGTCGACGTACCGCAGCAGCGCGTGGGCGGGGTGGAGCTGCGCGACGTACTCGCGGTCCAGGTCCGTGATGTCGTCGTCGATCCAGGCGAACGGGCGCCCCGCCGCGTACTCCAGGACGTACTGGGTCTTCCAGAAGGTGCCGCGGGGCGCCCGGCCGTGCATCTGCGGCCAGCGGATGAACGGCAGCTCCGGCAGCCCCAGCCGCGGCGCTATCCAGTCGTTCGCCTCGCCCATCCACGTGGTGGCCCACACCAGCTCGTACCGGTCGGCGAGGGCGAGCAGCCCGGGGCCGTGGGCCGGGTTCAGCCAGACCCGCAGGGGCCTGCCGTCCGTCCAGCCGGTGGGGCGCATCCGGTGCGTGGTGTATCCCTCGGGGCGGCGCGTGGGCTTCGCCGCGTACGGGTTCAGCGGGCCGTCGACGTCGATCAGCAGCAGCGGCTTGTGAGGGTGCATCGGCACAGCCTTTCCCGGGTCTCCTGGGACCCGCCATCCAATAAAATGAGACATTGGCGTCTCACTTGGGGTATGATTGTCTCATGGCCATGGATCGTGACCAGGTGCTCCGCGACGCGGCCGCCCTGCTTGCCCGCAAGTCGACCGCGACGATGGACGAGGTGGCGAAGGCCGCCGGCATCGGCCGCGCCACGCTGCACCGGCACTTCGCCGGGCGCGACGCGCTGGTCAGGGCCCTCGAAGAGCTCGGCATCCGGGAGTTCGAGCAGGCCTTCGACCGGGCGCGGCTCGACGAGGACAGCGCGGTGGACGCGCTGCGCCGCCTGATCGCCGAATCCGAGCCCAACGCCCAGCTGCTGGCCTTCCTCGTCACCGAGAACCAGCTGTTCGAGGGCGACCAGATCAACGAGGGATGGGCCCGGCTCGACGCCCGCGTCTCCGCGCTCTTCCGGCGCGGCCAGGACGAGGGCGACATCCGGATCGACCTCAGCCCCGCCTGGCTGACCGAGGCCCTCTACGGCCTCGTCGGCGCCTGCGCCTGGTCCGTGATGGACGGCCGGGTCGCCGCCAAGGACTTCCAACACATGGTCACCGAGCTGCTGCTCGGTGGCGTACGACGGAGTGAGAGATGACCAGTACAGAACAGCTGCGAGCAGTGGAAGGCCCGGAGGTGAGGAGCCCCGGCCGCTGGCTCGCGCTCTCCGTGCTCGTGCTGGCCGTGCTGCTGGTGGCGGTCGACGCCACCGTACTCGGTCTCGCGACGCCCTTCCTCAGCGAGGACCTCAAGCCCTCCGGCGCCCAGCTCCTGTGGATCGGTGACGTCTACTCGTTCGTCATCGCCGGTCTGCTGGTCTCCATGGGCAGCCTCGGCGACCGCATCGGCCGCAAGAAGCTGCTGCTGACCGGAGCCGTCGCGTTCGGCGCGGTCTCCGTGCTCAACGCGTACGCCACCAGCCCCGAGATGATGATCGTCGCACGGGCCCTGCTCGGCGTGGCGGGCGCCACCCTGATGCCCTCCACCCTCGCCCTGATCCGCAACATCTTCCACGACCCCAAGGAGCGCAGCCTCGCCATCGGCATCTGGGGCGCCACCGCGTCCGCCGGCGCGGCCGTCGGCCCGGTCGTCGGCGGATTCCTGCTGGAGCACTTCTGGTGGGGCTCGGTCTTCCTGATCAACCTGCCGGTCATGGCCGTCCTCGTGCTCGTCGGCGCCAAGCTGCTCCCCGAGTCGAAGAACGCTGTCGCCGGGCCCTGGGACCTGCTCAGCGTCGCCCTGTCGCTGGTCGGCATCATCGGCCTGGTCTACGCCGTCAAGGAGGCCGCCGGCCACGGCCTGAACGGCCAGGTGCTGGCCGCCGCGCTGATCGGCGCGGGTGCGCTCTGGGCCTTCGTACGCCGCCAGCTGACCCTCCCGGCGCCGCTGCTCGACATGCGGCTCTTCCGCCACCGCGGGTTCTCCGGCGCCGTGCTGGCCGACCTGCTCACCGTGTTCGGCCTGTCCGGACTGGTCTTCTTCCTCTCCCAGTTCCTCCAGCTGGTGCAGGGCCGGCAGCCGCTGGAGGCCGGCCTGGCCGAACTGCCGGCCGCCGTCGGCGCCGTGGCCACCGGCCTGATCGCCGGCCGGGTGGCCCGACGGTACTCGGTGCGGTCCGTGGTCACCGCCGGCCTGGCCGGCATCGGCCTGGCGCTCGGCACCCTGACCCTCATCGACGCCCACAGCGGCTACCCGGTGCTGGGTGCGGCGCTGCTGGTGGTCGGCGTCGGCGCCGGCTTCTCCTTCACGGTCACCGCCGACGTGATCCTGTCCAGCGTGCCCAAGGAGCAGGCCGGTTCGGCCTCCGCCGTCTCGGAGACCGCGTACGAGCTGGGCGCCGCCCTCGGCATCGCCCTGCTGGGCTCGATCGTGACCGGCGTCTACCGGGGCTTCCAGGTCCCGGCCGAGGTGCCGGCCGACGTCGCCCAGGCAGCCCACGACTCGCTCGGCGGCGCCATCGAGGCGGCCGGGACCCTGCCGGACGCCACGGCAGGGGCGGTCACCGCGGCCGCTCAGGACGCCTTCGTGGAGGGCCTGCGGATGGCCTCCGGCGTCGGTGCCGCGGTGCTGCTGGCCACCGCAGCGGCTGCCTGGTTCCTGCTGCGGGGCCAGAAGCTGGCGGACGGCGTCGAGCACTGACGCGACCGGGGAAGCGACCTCGCCCGGAGAACGACGTCACGGAGGGAACCGGACCGGCCGGGGCTGACGCCCCGCCAGGCCGGTTCCCTCCGGCCCTGGTTGACAGTGTGATCATGAGCCCGGCACGATCCGGCTGGTGGAGATCACCGACCTGACCCCCGCGGAACGCCGCGTCTGGCAGGCGTTCCCGCTCGACGAGCCCGTGGACTTCCGCGAGGGCGCCGAGGAGGACCCGGCCGACGGCGCCTCCTGGGGTCCCGAGCGGACCATCAGGGCCGAGGTCCTGCGGTCCCTGCTCCTCACGGCCCCGACCCAGGAGGGTGCCGCCGCCGGCCTCAACCTCCACGGCGCCCGGATCACCGGCACCCTGCGCCTGAAATACGCCGTGATCGACCAGCCCGTACGCCTGCGCTCGTGCCACTTCGAGGCGGAGCCCGACCTCTACGCGGCCCGGATGCGGGCCCTGGTCCTCACCGACTCCGTCCTCCCCGGCCTGGAGGCCTCCAACCTCGACCTGGAGGTGTACTTCCGGCTCTCCTGCTGCCGCGTCACCGGCCAGCTCAAGCTCTCCGGGGCCCGCATCGGCGGCGGGATCTTCCTCAACGACGCCGTGATCGGCACCCCCGGAGCCTCCCTCCGGGGCGAGGAGTCCCAGCCCACCAGCCTGCTGCTCAACCACACGACCGTCGGCACCGACATCCGGGCCAAGCGCCTCACGGTGCACGGCCGGTTCCTGCTCAACGGCACCACCGTGACCGGCCGGGTGCTCCTCGACGGCGGTTCGTTCTCCAACCCCGGCGGCAGCGCCATCCACGCCGAGACCCTGTCCGTCGGCACCGACCTGTCCGCCAAGGACATCCGGGCCGAGGGCCGGATCGACCTCAAGGGCGCCCGGATACCCGGCCAGCTCGACCTGCACCGAGCCGTCCTGTCCAACCCGGGCGACCAGGCCCTGCGGATCAGCAGCGCCGACGTCGGCGAGCTGTGGCTGCGCGACGCCGAGCCCGTCAAGGGCATCGTCAACCTGCGCCGCTCCCAGTTCGACATGCTCCACGCCCCGCCCGCCGCGTGGCCCGAGCGCGTCCGCCTCGACGGCCTGACCTACCGCACGCTGGCACCGCACCGCCCTCCCGAGGAACGGCTGCCGCTCCTCGAACGCGACGACGCGGGCTACCTGCCGTACGCGTACGAGCAGCTCGCCGCCGCGTACCGCACGGCGGGGGACGAGGCGGCCGCCCGTACCGTCCAGCTCGCCAAGCTCCGCCGCCACCGCCGCACGCTGCCCCGGTTCGCCCGGCTGTGGGGCCACCTCCAGGACGCCACGGTCGGCTACGGGTTCCGGCCGATGCGGGCGGCCGGCTGGCTGGCCGCCCTGCTGCTCGCCGGCTCGCTGGCCTTCGCCGTCCGCACCCCGCCACCCCTCAAACCGGGTGAGGCCCCCGAGTTCAACCCGGCCTTCTACACCCTCGACCTGCTGCTGCCGATCATCGGCTTCGGACAGGAGGCGGCCTTCGCGCCCCGCGGGTGGCAGCAGTGGCTCTCGTACCTGCTGATCGTCACCGGCTGGACCCTCGCGACCACCATCGCCGCGGGCATCACCCGGTCGCTGAGCCGCCAGTGAACGCGAGGAGGGCCGGACCCCCGCGGGGATCCGGCCCTCCTCGACGGACGGAGCGGTCAGGCCGCCTTGGCCTTGGTCGCGTACATGTCCACGTACTCCTGGCCCGAGAGGCGCATGACCTCGGACATCACCGAGTCGGTGACGGCGCGCAGCACGTAGCGGTCCCGGTCCATGCCCTCGTACCGGGAGAACTCCATCGGCTCGCCGAACCGGACGGTGACCTTGCCCGGGCGCGGCAGGCCCGCGCCGCCCGGCTGGAGCTTGTCGGTGCCGATCATCGCGAACGGGACGACCGGCGCGCCGGTCATCAGGGTCAGCCGGGCGATGCCGGTGCGGCCGCGGTACAGGCGGCCGTCGGGGGAGCGGGTGCCCTCGGGGTAGATGCCGAAGATCCGGCCCTCCTCCAGGATGCGGCGGCCCGTCATCAGGGCGGCGACCCCGCCGTTCGCGCCGTCGCGGTCCACCGGGATCATGCCGACGCCCGTGAAGAACCAGGCCATCAGGCGGCCCTTGAGCCCCTTGCCGGTGACGTACTCGTCCTTGCCGATGAAGCACACCTGCCGCTCGCAGACCAGCGGGAGGATCATCGAGTCGATGAACGTGAGGTGGTTGCCCGCGAGGATGACCGGGCCGGTGCCCGGAATGTTCTCCACGCCCTCCACCTGGGGGCGGAACATCAGGCGCAGGAGCGGTCGAAGAGATCCCCTGATCAGCGCGAAACGGGACAACAGAGCCCTCCGGCGTCGTGAGCGGTTCTTGCACGGCACGAAGTCAGTGCAGGTGAGGACCATACTCGCGGCTCTGCGCTGATCGCACATCGGGTTCACAGATCGGATACGCAGTGTTGACGCGTGTTTCCGCCATGTTCCGGCCGGGATCGCCCCGATGTAAGGGGCCGCTGCCTACCATCGCCGCACCGATGCGGGCCTTCAGGCCCCGGAGATCCCGGGGCGCGGGGCCCCACCGAGGTGAGGAGCACTCATGACGCAGGGAGGGACGGCGCGCCGCAGCGTGCTGGGCGCGGCGGTGCTCGCCGCCGGGGGGACCGCCGTGGGCCTGGCACCCGCCGCGGCCGCGACGGGTTCCGGGAGCCCGGCCCCCGCGGGCGCGGAGGCGGCGGCCGGGCACGGCGGCGAGGGCGGCCACCGGCGGCTGCCGGTGCCCGCGGTGATCGGCCACCGGGGCGCCAGCGGCTACCGCCCCGAGCACACCCTCGGCTCGTACCAGCTGGCCCTGGACCTGGGCGCGCACGTGATCGAGCAGGACCTGGTCCCGACCAGGGACGGGCACCTGGTGTGCCGGCACGAGAACGAGATCGGCGGGACCACCGACGTCGCGGACCACCCGGAGTTCGCCGGCCGGCGCACCACCAAGACCGTCGACGGCGTGGCCGTCACCGGCTGGTTCACCGAGGACTTCACGCTCGCCGAGCTGAAGACCCTGCGCGCGAAGGAGCGCATCCCGGCCGTCCGCCAGCGGAACACCCTCTACGACGGCCGCTGGGCCGTGCCCACCTTCGAGGAGGTGCTGCGCTGGGCCCGCCGCGAGGGCCGCCGCCGGGGCCGGGAGGTCTGGCTGCACGTCGAGACCAAGCACCCCAGCTACTTCCGCGGCCTCGGCCTCGGCCTGGAGGAGCCGCTCGCGCGGCTGCTGCGCCGGTACGGGCGCGACCGCCGCGACTCCGCGGTGTTCCTGCAGTCCTTCGAGCCCTCCAGCATCCAGCGGCTGGGCCGCCTGGTGGACTCCCCGCGCGTGGTGCTGCTGTCCGCGGCCGCCTCCCGGCCCTGGGACTTCGAGCAGGCCGGGGACCCGCGCACGGTGGCGGACCTGGTCACGCCCGAGGGCCTGAAGTGGATCGCCGGGTTCGCCCAGGGCATCGGCCCCACCCTCGACCTGGTCATCCCTCGCGACGCCGCCGGGCGGCTGGGCACGCCGACCACCCTGGTGCGGGACGCGCACGCGCACGGTCTGGTCCTGCACCCCTACACGGCGCGCAACGAGAACCAGTTCCTGCCGGCCGACTTCCGCAGGGGCACCGACCCCACCGCGTACGGCGACGTCTTCGGCGCCCTGCGCACGTACTTCGCGCAGGGCATCGACGGCATCTTCACCGACCAGCCGGACACCGCGCTGCTGGCCGCAGCCGACTTCACCGGGCCCTACAGCTAGGCCCCCGGTCCAGGGCTCTTTCCCCGGACCGGGAACCTCCGCGTGCCGGAACGTCCGCGTGCCGGAAGGTCCGCGCGCCGGAACGTCCGCGCGCCGGGACCCGGAGGAACGTTCAGCCCGCCCCGCGCGCCGTCAACCGCGGGGCGGAACCTCTCGTACGGCTGAGCCATGGCCGGAGACGAAACCGCCGGCCACGGCACGCCCGTCCCCCGGGCATGGACCTGGTAACCGAACTCGGCCCCCTGCTCTCCGCGGAGGCGGCCGCCGAGGCCCCCGCCGCCGGGGTCGACCCCGCCGACCTGGAACAGGCGGTCTGGCTGCGCCTGCTGGAGCGCGACACCGCCGCCGGCCGCACCCCCGAGGCGGCCCGCTGGCTGCGCCGGGCCGTCCGGGCCGAGGCGCGTGCGGCCCGCCGCCGGGCCCTGCGCGAGGTGCCGTACGCGGCCGTCGCCCCCGGCGCCGAGAGCTCGCCGGAGCGGGCCGCCCTGGACGGGGAGGAGCAGCGGGTGCTCCGGTCGGCCGTCGCCCGTCTGCCGGGCAGGTGCCCGGAGCTGTTACGGGCGCTTCTGTCGCCCAGGGACCTCACCTACCGAGAAATCGCAGGCGAGTTGGGTATCTCACAAGGAAGTCTTGGGCCCGTTCGTTCCCGTTGCCTGGGATGTCTGCGCAGAATGCTGGCGGCAGAGGTTGCGGCTCCTGAACTCCGGGGAAGGGAGCGGTAGACCGACGGGCTATCTGGTGAGCGGGAGGCATGCGCACATGGGCATGAGCGTGACCATCTCTGCGGCGGACGCGGACGATGCCGAGCAGATCTTCAGACTCCAGTACCTGTGCTTCCAGAGCGAGGCGGAGCTCTACGGCAACTACCGCATCCAGCCGCTCGTCCAGTCCCTCGACTCGGTCAGGGCCGAGCTCGCCTCGGACTGCGTGCTGGTGGCCCGGCTCGGCGACGAGGTGGTCGGTATGGTCCGCGGCGCCGCGGCCGAGGAGGGCACCGGCCGGATCGGCAAGCTCTGCGTCCACCCCCGCCTGCAGGGCCACGGTCTGGGCGCGCGGCTGCTGAACGCCGTCGAGGACGCGCTGGCCGGCCGCTCCGGCACGGTGAAGTACCAGCTGTTCACCGGCCACCGCAGCGAGGGCAACCTCCGCCTGTACCGCCGCGCCGGGTACGTACCGGTCGGCGACCGCACCGGCGAGGACGGCGTACGCCTGATCGTCCTGGAGAAGGACGCGAAGGAGCCCGGGAGCTACGCGGTCAGCGCCTGAGCCCTGCGCGCCCCGCTCCGGTACGCGCGCCCCGCGCTCAGCGCCGGGCGCGCAGCCAGAGCATCCCGGTGACCGGCAGGACCACCGGGATGAACAGGTACCCCATCCCGAAGTCCGACCACACGGTCGCGTCGGGGAAGGCGGCCGGGTCCACCAGCGTCCACGCGCCGACCACCAGCACACCGGCCAGCTCGGCGGCGCAGCACACCAGCGCCGCCCTGCGGGCCTTCTCGCCGCCCCGCACCAGGGAATAGGTGATGAAGGCGTACACGAGCGCGGCCACGGCGGAGAGCGAGTAGGCCAGCGGGGCCCGGTCGAACTCGGTGGAGATCTGGTAGACGGACCGCGACAGCGCGCCCACCACCATCACCCCGTACAGCCAGACCAGCAGCAGGCCGGGGCCGGATACCAGCCGCCGGCGCCCGTTCGTGACCTCGGCCGTCTCAGGCACCGGTGCCTCCCCAGATGTCGCTGAGCCGTACTTCGAGGACGGCGAGGACCACCGCGCCCGCGGCCACCGTCACCGAGCCCCACCTGGTCCGCTCGGACAGCGACAGGAACCCGGCGGCGGGGACGGCGGCGAAGGCGCCGACCAGGTACGCCACGAAGATCACGCCGCCTTCGTCGGGCTGCGCGCCCTGGAACAGCCGCACCGCGCCGATGACCAGCTGGGCCAGGGCCAGCACGGTCACCACGGCCATCCCGATGAAGTGCCAGTCCTTGGTCGGCTGGTCCTTGTACGCGGCGTGGCCGCACCACACGGCCAGGGCCAGCGCGGCCACGCCGAGGGTGAGGGTGAGGGCGTCGAGCATGCAGCGAGGGTATTACGGGCCGAAAGACCCGATGCGCGGGGCCCCCGGCCCGGGCCTTCCCCAAGGTCACGGCCTTCCGCACCCCGCCGAGATCGCGGCGGACCTGCTGCCCGCGGGCATGGGGACCGTGGCCTTGACCACAGCGCACCCCGCTCGCGTGTGCGTCGCGGACCGGGGCCCGAGGGGCCTCTCGGCCGTGTCCGCGCAGGTCACGGCGGGTGGTCCGGAGGTCGGGACGGAGGGCTGGGAGTGCCCCGCCCTGTCCGTTATGTGGCCGGATTCTGTCCGCTATACGGACAGTCGTGATCGGTCCGGGGGCTTGTCTGCTTTACTGATGCCCATGACCACGACGAGCAGCCGCACCCTTGCGACCGAGGCGATGATGACGCCCGGTGCTCGTTGTATGTGTCGAATGTGCGCCTTCTGAGGGCCCCTTTCCTGAGCCTCGCGCCCCGAAGCGAGACCCGGCCGAGCCTGTCCGCCCGCTGAACACCAGTACGGACCGGTTCCTGCCCCGCGCATGCGCTGCCCACCGGTTTTTCCCGGTTCAGCCCGTTTCGCGCCCCAGATGTTTGCCCCGTGCCCGGCACGCCCGCGCCGCGCACTCGACAGCGACGGAATTCCTGTGATCACCACATCGGGCCTCACGAAGGTCTACCAGTCCCGTGGCCGCGAGGTCACCGCCCTGGACGGCGTCGACCTGCACGTCCGCGAGGGCGAGGTCTACGGAGTCATCGGCCAGAGCGGCGCCGGCAAGTCCTCCCTGATCCGCTGCGTGAACCTGCTGGAGCGCCCCACCTCCGGCACCGTCACCGTCGGCGGGACGGACCTCACCGCCCTCGCCGGCGGCACCCGCCGCGCCGGCAAGGAGCTCCGCGAGGCCCGCAGCCGCATCGGCATGGTCTTCCAGCACTTCAACCTGCTGTCCTCCCGCACCGTCGCCGGCAACATCGAGCTGCCCCTGGAGATCCTGGGCGTCTCCGGCCGAGAGCGCTCCCGCAAGGCACTGGAACTCCTCGACCTCGTGGGCCTGGCCGACAAGGCCAAGGCCTACCCCGGCCAGCTGTCCGGCGGCCAGAAGCAGCGCGTCGGCATCGCCCGCGCCCTGGCCGGCGACCCCAAGGTGCTCCTCTCCGACGAGGCGACCAGCGCCCTGGACCCCGAGACCACCCGCTCGATCCTCCAGCTCCTGCGCGACCTGAACCGGCAGCTCGGCCTGACCGTCCTGCTGATCACGCACGAGATGGACGTGGTCAAGAGCATCTGCGACTCCGCAGCCCTGATGAAGCGCGGCCGGATCGTCGAGTCCGGCACCGTCTCGGAACTGCTGGCCACCCCCGGCTCGGAGCTCGCCGCGGAACTGTTCCCGGTCAGCGGCGCGGCCACCGGCGCCGACCGCACCGTCGTGGACGTCACCTTCCACGGCGAGGCCGCCACGCAGCCGGTGATCTCCCAGCTCTCCCGTACGTACAACATCGACATATCGATCCTCGGCGCCGCGATGGACACCGTCGCCGGCCGGCAGATCGGCCGCATGCGGATCGAGCTGCCCGGCCGCTACGAGGACAACGTCGTGCCCGTCGGCTTCCTGCGCGAGCGGGGCCTGCAGGTGGACATCGTGGACGAGGAGGACGCCGTCGCCGACGCCGGCGTCCGGACCGCCGGCCGCGCGCCGGTCAAGGAAGGTGCCAAGTGAGCTGGTCGGAGATGCAGCCCCTGCTGACCCAGGGAACCTACGACACCCTCTACATGGTGCTGTGGTCCACCCTGGTCACCGTCGCGGGCGGCCTGCCGCTGGGCATCCTCCTCGTCCTCACCGACAAGGGCGGACTCCTCCAGAACCGGATCCTCAACAAGATCATCGGCGTGATCGTGAACATCGGCCGCTCGCTGCCGTTCATCATCCTGCTGATCTTCCTCATCCCGGTGACCACCTTCGTCGTCGGCACCTTCATCGGGCCCACGGCGATGATCGTGCCGCTGGCCATCGGCGCCATCCCCTTCTTCGCCCGCCTCGTCGAGACCGCGGTCCGCGAGGTCGACCACGGACTGGTCGAGGCCGTCCAGTCCATGGGCGGCGGCGTCCCCACGCTGATCTGGAAGGTGTTCCTCCCGCAAGCCCTGCCCTCCCTGGTCGCCGGCGTCACCACCACCGTGATCACCCTGGTCGGCTACTCCGCCATGGCCGGCGCGGTCGGCGGCGAGGGCCTGGGCTCCAAGGCCATCACGTACGGCTTCCAGCGCTTCGAGACCGGCTTCATGATCGCGACCGTCGTGGTCCTGATCGCCATCGTCACCGTCATCCAGCTCGTCGGCGACGGCGTGGTACGCCTGCTCGCCCGCCGCGGCCGGACCGCCTGACCCACAGACTTCCCTCCCCCTCAGCCCGCACTCGTCGTGCTCGGGCGCAGTCAGCACCACCAGGAAAGAGGCACTCTTCGTGCGCAAGAACACCAAGCTCACCGCCGCCGCTGCCGCCACCGCCGCGATAGCCCTCGGCCTCACCGCCTGCGGCACCTCCTCCGACCCGGCCTCCTCGAAGGCCGACGGCGGCAAGGACGCCGCGTCCAAGCCCCTCGTCGTGGCGGCCTCGCCGAGCCCGCACGCCGACGTCCTGAACTTCGTCAAGGACAACCTGGCGAAGAAGGCCGGCCTCGACCTGGAGGTGAAGGAGTTCACGGACTACGTCCTGCCCAACACCGCCACCCAGCAGGGCCAGGTCGACGCCAACTACTTCCAGCACAAGCCGTACCTGGACGACTTCAACGCCAAGAACGGCACGACCATCGTCCCGGTCGTCAACGTGCACCTGGAGCCCCTCGGCCTCTACTCCAAGAAGGTCAAGGGCCTGGGGGACATCAAGGCCGGCCAGACCATCGCCGTCCCCAACGACACCACCAACGAGGGCCGCGCCCTCCAGCTGCTCGCCGCCAACGGCCTGATCACGCTGAAGGACGGCGTCGGCACCTCAGCCAAGCTCTCCGACATCACCGACAAGAAGGGCCTGGAGTTCAAGGAGCTGGAGGCCGCCACGGTCCCGCGCGCCCTGAACGACGTCGACGCCGCGGTCATCAACGGCAACTATGCCCTGGAGGCCGACCTCAAGCCCGCGAAGGACGCCCTGGTCCTGGAGAAGGCCGAGGGCAACCCGTACGCCAACTTCCTCGCGGTGAAGAAGGGCAACGAGAACGACCCGCGCGTCCAGAAGCTCGCCAAGCTCCTGAACTCCCCCGAGGTCAAGAAGTTCATCGAGGACAAGTACGACGGCTCGGTCATCCCGGCGTTCGGCGCCCCCCAGGCCTGATTCGACGGTCCCTCAGGGGCCCCGCGCAGCCGTCCGGCGCGCGGGGCCTTCGGGTGTCCGCAACGCGGACACCCGCCCATGCACTTCTCCCGGCCGATGCTGCATGCTGTGCCAAGGAGTCCCCCCAACTGGCCGCCTACGACACGGAAACGGCCCGGAAACCGGTCCCACTGGCATGGAGCTGCGCATGACTACCACCTTCCCGGACGTCTCGATCAGCACCGACCGGCTGGTGATGCGTCCCTTCGAGGAAGCCGACGTCATGGCGTTCACCGAGATGATGAACGACGAGCTCGTCACGGCCTGGACCTCGGCCCCCCACCCCTACACCGCCGAGGACGCCCGCGCCCGCACCCTCCAGCACGCGCCCGCCGAGCGCACCGAGGGCCGCGGCATCCTCTTCGCCGTCACCGAGTTCCTCACCCAGCGTCTGGTGGGCTACGTCCACCTGCGCAACACGAACTGGCGTACCCGCAGTACCGAGGTCGGATACGTCACCGCCCCCTGGGCCCGCGGCGAGGGCTACGCCTGCGAGTCCGTGCTCGCCGTCGCCCAGTGGCTCTTCAGCGACCAGAAGTTCGAACGCCTCGAACTGCGCACCGCGGCCGACAACACCGCCTCCCAGCAGGTCGCCCAGCGCATCGGTTGCATCAGTGAAGGCGTGCTCCGCAACGCGGGGATAGTGCGCACCCAGACGCAGGACGGCGGCTGGGCCGAGGTCCGCACCGACCTCATCGTCTGGAGCCTGCTGCCGGAGGACCTCGACGGCGTCGACGACCGCATGGTCGACGCGGGCGGATACGCCGGTTACACCGACTGGAACTGAGCCGATGACCAGGTAGTCTCACGATGCCCGCGCCGGTTGGTACAGACCGGCAGCCGCCGGGGGTGAGGACCTAAGGAGACTGACGACGATGGCCGACCGGGTCACGGTGATCGGCTGGGACGGCTCGCCCCTCACCAGGGCCGCCAGTTCCGCGCTCTCCGCCGCCACCCTCGTGGCCGGAGCCGCCCACCACCTGGCGCTCCCCGAGATCCCGGAGACCGCCGAGCGCGTCCGCCTCGGCAGCATCGGCCTCGCCGCCGGCCGCATCGCCGGCCACCGCGGCACCGCCGTCGTGCTCGCCGACGGCGACCCCGGCTTCTTCGGAGTGGTCCGCACCCTCCGCGCCCCCGAGCACGGCCTGGAGGTCGAGGTGGTCCCGGCCGTCTCCTCCGTCGCCGCCGCCTTCGCCCGCGCCGGGATGCCCTGGGACGACGCCCGGGTGGTCGTCGCCCACCCCCGTACGCTCCGCCGCGCCGTGAACGTCTGCCGTGCCCACCCCAAGGTGGCCGTCCTCACCTCACCGGGCGCCGGACCGGCCGAACTCGCCCTCCTCCTCGACGGGGTCCACCGCACCTTCGTCATCTGCGAGGAGCTCGGCACCGCCAACGAGCAGGTCACCGTCCTCACCTCGGACAAGGCCGCCGACCACAGCTGGCGCGACCCCAACGTCGTCATCGTCATCGGCGGCGCCGGCAGCGTGGACGGACACGACGGCGGCTGGCTCGCCGGAACCGTCGGCTCCGTCCGCGACCGCGGCTGGGCCCGCCCCGAACCCGACGCCACCGAGGGCAGCGGCGCCCAGCTCCGGGCCGCCCAGCTCGCCCGGCTCGGCCCCCGCACCGGCGACCTCGTCTGGGACATCGGCACCGGCAGCGGAGCCCTCGCCGTCGACTGCGCCGCGTTCGGCGCTGCCGTCATCGCCATCGACGCCGACCCACGCGCCTGCGAACGCGTAACGGCCGCAGCCCGGGCGCGGGGCGTACAGGTCCAGACTGTCCAGGGCCGGGCACCGCACGTCCTCGAAGCCCTGCCCGAACCCGACGTCGTGCGCGTCGGCGGCGGGGGACCGGAGGTGGTCGCCGCCTGCGCCGACCGCCGCCCCGAACGGATCGTCACCCACGCCGCCACCCGCGACGAGGCCGAGCGGCTCGGCCGGGCGCTGGCCGAAGGCGGGTACGCGGTCGAGTGCGTACTCCTCCAGTCCCTCGGGCTGGACACCCGCACCTGGGAGGAACACGAGCGGTCCGTCGTCTTCCTGCTCGCGGCCGAACGCGTGGACCGCGCCCCGTGATCCTGACGCCGCGCCACGGGGGGTAGGCTGGCCGATCGTTGTACCGCACTGGGCCGCGTGGTGGAATCGTCCACCAATGTCCGGAGAAGGCGCCCCGCTTGGGCGCCTTTTGTGGTACGGCGAGGCCGGAGGGGACGCGCGACGTGGCGCAGTCCACAGCGGGCCGTGGCGGCAAGGGCTGTCACGGCGGCGAACGGACGCGACAATGCTTCAGTAGTCGGCGGGCGTTCGTGCCGCGCGGCGCACCCGCTCGTTCTTCATGACGGGCGCCGGGGTGTGCCGCGATCGGGCGCCCGGTGAGCTGATCGCAGAAGCACAACCGATGGGCGAGGGGTACGCATGACTGACACCGGCCAGGTTCCGGGCGAGGGTTTCCCGGAGAACGCGGGCATGGTGGATCAGCAGGGCGGCATCCCCGCTGCCGACCAGCACACCCCCGTGCCCGGTGCCTACGCCTTCGTCGACCCCGCCGACAACGGCGCCGAGGACGACGACATCCTGCTGATGCCGAGCGCGCAGGGTGCGTGGAGCGACCCGCAGGTCGTGCCGCCGAACCCCTTCGTCCAGGAGACCGTCGAGACGGGCACCTTCGAGACCGGCGTGTTCGAGACCGGCACCTTCGACACGGGAGCCGTCGCCTACGAGGCGGGCGCGCACGAGGCCGCGGGCCGCGACTCCGGCCACGTCGACCTCGGGGGCGTACGGGTTCCCCCGGCGGCCGCACCCGGCGCCACGGCCGCCGGCCGCCGTCCGCTGCACATGGGCCCGCCCGTGCCGGACGCCACCGGCGGTCTCGTACGCTCCCTCGCCGACCGGGGCCCCGCCGCGCCGGCCGAGGCTCCGGCCGCCGCCGCCGTCCCGCCCGTCCCGCCCGTCGCCGTCCAGCCCACCCCCGTACCGGTGCGGCAGCCCGGCCCGCCCACCACGGGCCCCGAGTACCTCGACGTCCCGCGCACCGAGTCCGTGGTGCTGCCCGGCCCGCAGCTCGGCGAGATCCCGCCGCAGGCCGGGGCGCCCTGGGGCGACGGTGCCGCCCAGGTGGCGCCGGTGGCCGAGCCCGCGCAGGGCCCGGTGGCCGCGCCGCAGCCCGTGGCGGCCACCCCTGACGCATCCCCGGCCCCTGCAGAAACGGTCGTCCCGGCGGCCGCGGCCGCCGAGCCGGAGCAGCCGGCCGACTCCGCCGCACCCGCGGAGGCCCTCGGCGCCCCCGCGGCTCCGGAGCCCGTCCCGGCCGAGGCCGCCGAGGTTCCGGAGGCCGGCGCGGAGGCACCGGCCGTTGCGCCGGTCGCCGCCGAGCCGGTTGTCGCGGCCGAGGCGGTCGCCGAGCCGGTCGCCGGGCCCGTCGCGCCGGAGCCGGTGGCCGTGGAGCCGGCCGCCGCGGCGCAGCCCGTGGCCGAGGCCGTCGTGCCGCAGGCCGCCGAGCCGGTGGTCCCGGTCGCGCCGGCCGCCGTCGAGACCGCTGCGGCCACCGTCGTGGCCGAGGCGGCAGGTGTCGAGCCCGCGCAGCCCGAGGCACCGGCCGTGGAAGCCGTTCCCGCGGAGCCGGTGGCCGAGGTGCCCGCCGCGGCCGAGCCCGTCGAACCGCAGCCCGTGGCCGTCGAGCCGGTGGCCGTGCAGCCCGTGGCCCCCGAGGCCGTGCCGGTGCCCGTCGACGCGCCGGCGCCCGTTGCCGCCGCGGAGCCGGTGCTGGCCGACGTCCTGGTCTCCGGCGCCGTGCCGGCCGCCGTCCAGGTCCCGGCTGCCGAGCCGGTCGTACCGGCGGAGCCCGTCGTGCCGGCGGAGCCCGTCGTGCCGGCGGAGCCCGTCGTGCCCGCCGAGCCCCGGCCCGAGCCGGTCGCCGAGCAGTCCGCGGCTCCCGAGGCCGTGCCGCTGCCCGTCGCCGAGCCGGGGCTCGCCGAGTCCCCGGAGCCGGCCGAGGCCGCCACGGCTTCCGCGGCGGACGAGGACGCGGAGCAGCCCGCCACCGAGGCCGAGGCCGGGACCGAAGCCGTGGACCGCCCCGCCCCGGCCCCCGGCTACGCCGACGCCGAGCGCGAGGCCGTCCTGCGCGTGATGCGCGAGCGCCGCGACATCCGCAACGGCTTCCGCACCGACCCCATCCCGCACGAGGTGCTGCTGCGCGTCCTGGAGGCGGCCCACACCGCTCCCAGCGTCGGCCACTCGCAGCCCTGGGACTTCGTCGTGATCCGCTCCGCCGACACCCGGCGGACCATGCACGAGATGGCGACCCGGCAGCGCGAGGCCTACGCCAAGTCGCTGCCCAAGGGCCGGGCCAAGCAGTTCAAGGAAATGAAGATCGAGGCCATCCTCGACACCCCGGTCAACATCGTCGTCACGGCCGACCCGACCCGTGGCGGCCGGCACACCCTCGGCCGCCACACACAGCCGCAGATGGCCCCGTACTCCTCCGCGCTCGCCGTGGAGAACCTCTGGCTCGCCGCCCGCGCCGAGGGCCTGGGCGTCGGCTGGGTCAGCTTCTTCGACGAGCGTGAGATGGTCCGCGCGCTGGGCCTCCCGGAGCACCTGGAGGTCGTCGCGTACCTCTGCGTCGGGTACGTCGACGAGTTCCCGGACGAGCCCGAGCTGATGCAGGCCGGCTGGTCCAAGCGCCGTCCGCTGTCCTGGGTCGTCCACGAGGAGACGTACGGCCGCCGCGCGCTGCCCGGCGAGGAGCCGCACGACCTGCTCTCCGAGACCGTCGGCAACATCCGGCCGCTGGACGCCAAGGCGCTCGGCGAGGCGTGGGAGCGCCAGAAGCGGATGACCAAGCCCGCCGGTGCCCTCGGCATGCTGGAGATCATCTCCGCGCAGCTGTCCGGGCTGTCCCGGATGTGCCCGCCGCCGATCCCGGAGCCTGCCGCCGTCGCGATCTTCGCGGGTGACCACGGCGTGCACGCCCAGGGCGTCACCCCCTGGCCGCAGGAGGTGACCTCGCAGATGGTCGCCAACTTCCTCGGCGGCGGCGCGGTCTGCAACGCCTTCGCGAACCAGGTCGGCGCCGAGGTGTGCGTCGTGGACGTCGGCGTCGCCGGCGACCTCCCGGCCACCCCCGGCCTGCTGCCCCGCAAGGTCCGTCCCGGCACCGCCGACATGACCGCCGGTCCCGCGATGTCCCGCGAGGAGGCCGTCGCGGCCATCGAGGTCGGCATCGAGACCGCCCGCGACCTGGTCGCGGCGGGCAACAAGGCGCTGCTGACCGGTGAGATGGGCATCGCCAACACCACGGTGTCGGCCGCCCTGATCTCGGTCTTCACGGGCGTCGACCCGGCCGAGGTGACGGGCCGTGGCACGGGCATCAACGACGAGACCCACGCCCGCAAGGTCGACGTGGTCCGCCGCGCGCTCGAACTGCACCAGCCGGATCCGTCCGACCCGATCGGCGTGCTCTCCGCCATCGGCGGCCTGGAGCACGCGGCGATGGTCGGCCTGGTGCTGGGCGGCGCGTCGCTGCGTACGCCGGTGATCCTGGACGGCGTCAGCGCCGGTGCCGCGGCGCTGGTGGCCCGTGCCATCGCTCCCGAGTCGCTGGCGGCGTGCATCGCCGGTCACCGCAGTGCCGAACCGGGGCACGTGGCCGCCCTCAACAAGCTGGGCCTGCGCCCGCTGGTCGACCTGGACCTCCGCCTGGGCGAGGGCACGGGCGCCCTGCTGGCCCTCCCGCTGGTGCAGAGCGCGGCCCGCGCGATGCACGAGGTGGCCACCTTCGACTCGGCGGGCGTCACGGAAAAGTAGCCCCGCCAACTTCCGCTGCCGTGGGGGTGCGGGCCGTTGCCGCTGCGCGGAGCC
The DNA here is from genome assembly GCF_044540325.1 of Streptomyces sp. NPDC086023. NCBI lineage: Bacteria > Bacillati > Actinomycetota > Actinomycetes > Kitasatosporales > Streptomycetaceae > Streptomyces > Streptomyces sp. NPDC086023. Next base: position 217,979 of record NZ_JBITRX010000008.1, on the reverse strand, counting down.
GGTTCCCCACCCCGCCCTCCCCCAGACTTCGTCCGGGGGGACCCCCGTCCCGAAACCGGGGGCTCCGCCCCCAGACCCTCCCCCAGCTACCGCTGGGGGGACCCCCAGCGCCTCAAACGCCGGCGAGGCTTCGTATAGCCCCGGGGGGCAGATTCAGCCCCTCCGGCGTTTGAGGAGCTGGGGGTCTGGGGGCAGCGCCCCCGAAGGGGTCCGGGCGGAGCCCTGGGGGCACCTCCCTGCGGTAGCTGGGGGAGGAACGGAGGAAGGGCGGGTTGGGGGCACCTCCCAGCGGTAGCTGGGGGAGGGACAGCCCCGCAGGGCAACGACCCGCACCCGGCAACGACCCGCACCCGGCACGGGACCGGCACCCGGCACGGGACCGGCCAGCCCCGCCTAGGGACCCGCCCCGCACCCCGCAGGGGACCCGCGCCGTATCGTGGACCCCGCACCACCGGCAAACCCGCACGTCACCGACACGCCGCTCCAGCGCAGCAGCGGCGAAACAGGCCCACCGCCACTCAGGAGCGCACCGTCATGGCCGAAACCCCCGCCTACCCCGTTGGGCTGCGCCTCACCGGCCGCCGCGTCGTCGTCATCGGCGGCGGCCAGGTGGCCCAGCGCCGGCTGCCCGCGCTGGTCGCGGCCGGTGCGGACGTCGTGCTGATCTCCCCGTCCGCCACCCCCTCCGTGGATGTGATGGCGGAGACCGGCGAGATCCGCTGGGAGCGCCGCCGGTACCAGGAGGGCGACCTGGCCGGCGCCTGGTACGCGCTCATCGCGACCCGCGACCGCGAGGCCAACGACCGCGCCTCCGCCGAGGCCGAGCGCGAGCGGATCTGGTGCGTCCGCAGTGACGACGCCGAGGCGGCCACTGCCTGGACCCCCGCCACCGGCCGCACCGAGGGCGTCACCGTGGCGGTGCTCACCGGCAACGACCCCCGCCGTTCCGCCGCTGTGCGCGACGCCATCGTCGAGGGCCTGCGCGACGGCTCGCTGGCCGCCCCCGCCCACCGCGGGCCGGCCCGGAACCCGGGCGTGGCGCTGGTCGGCGGCGGCCCCGGCGACCCGGATCTCATCACCGTCCGCGGCCGCAGGCTGCTCGCCGAGGCCGACGTCGTCATCGCCGACCGCCTCGGCCCCCGCGACCTGCTGGACGAACTGCCGCCGCACGTCCAGGTGATCGACGCCGCGAAGATCCCGTACGGGCGCTTCATGGCGCAGGAGGCCATCAACAACGCCCTCATCGAGCACGCCAAGGCCGGCAAGGCCGTGGTGCGGCTCAAGGGCGGGGACCCGTACGTCTTCGGCCGCGGCATGGAGGAGGCGCAGGCGCTGGCCGAGGCCGGCATCCCCTGCACGGTGGTGCCCGGCATCTCCAGCTCCATCTCCGTGCCGTCCGCGGCCGGCATCCCCGTCACGCACCGGGGCGTGGCCCACGAGTTCACCGTGGTCAGCGGCCACGTCGCGCCCGAGGACCCGCGCTCGCTGGTCGACTGGGCCTCCCTGGCCCGCCTCACCGGCACCCTCGTGATCCTGATGGGCGTCGACAAGATCGGCGCGATCGCCGCGACGCTGGTCGCCCACGGGAAGTCCCCGGAGACCCCGGTCGCCGTCGTCCAGGAGGGCACCACGGCCGCCCAGCGCCGGGTCGACGCCACCCTGGCCACCGTCGGCGAGACCGTGGCCGCCCGGGAGGTCCGGCCGCCCGCCGTCATCGTGATCGGCGACGTGGTCAACGTCGGCATCCCGCCGATCGCGACCGAGCCGGTCACCGACTGATCCGGCCGCACCGAGTAACCGCGGGTAACAGATCTCGTACCCGGCCGTTGGCACCACACCCAGGACAAGGCAGTATCACCCTGTGGCTGATCTCATCACCGTCGAAGACCCCGACGACCCGCGCCTGCGCGACTACACGGGCCTGACCGACGTAGAACTGCGGCGCAAGCGAGAGCCCGCCGAGGGCCTGTTCATCGCCGAGGGCGAGAAGGTCATCAGACGGGCCAAGAGCGCCGGGTACGAGATGCGGTCGATGCTGCTCTCGGCCAAGTGGGTGGACGTCATGCGCGACGTCATCGACGAGCTCCCGGCCCCGGTGTACGCGGTCAGCCCGGAGCTCGCCGAGCGGGTCACCGGCTACCACGTGCACCGGGGGGCGCTGGCGTCCATGCAGCGCAAGCCGTTGCCCACCGCCGACGAACTGCTGGCCACCGCCCGCCGGGTGGTGATCATGGAGTCGGTGAACGACCACACCAACATCGGCGCGATCTTCCGGAGCGCGGCCGCCCTCGGCATGGACGCGGTGCTGCTCTCCCCGGACTGTGCCGACCCGCTCTACCGACGCTCCGTCAAGGTCTCGATGGGCGCGGTGTTCTCGGTGCCCTACGCCCGCCTGGAGTCCTGGCCGAAGGGGCTGGAGTCGGTGCGGGAGGCCGGGTTCAAGCTGCTCGCGCTCACCCCGCACGAGAAGGCCTCCGCCATCGACGAGGCGGCCCCGCACACCCTGGACCGGGTGGCGCTGATGCTGGGCGCCGAGGGCGACGGGCTGTCCACCCAGGCCCTGGTCGCGGCCGACGAGTGGGTCCGCATCCCGATGGCCCATGGCGTGGACTCCCTCAACGTGGGCGCGGCGGCCGCCGTGGCCTTCTACGCGGTGGCGACGGGCCGCCCGACGGGCTGAGCAGCAGGGGGCTGGCGGGACGCCCTCCGGGGCCGTCCCGCCACTCCCGCCACCTGAAGGCGATGCACCTCAGAAGGCGACGGCACCTCAGAAGGCCATGGCGCCCGACCTCACCTGCGCGAAGGCGTTCATCGCCCGGATGCCGGCGGGCGGCTGGCCGGAATCCGAGTAGGCGACGGCCTCGCCCAGGCCCTCCGCCAGCGCCTTGAACTTCTCCAGGGTCACGCGGTCGTTCGAGAGCTCCTCCGCGGGGGCGGCCGCCGCCACGTCCCGCAGCACCTGGATGTGCCGGTCGATCCGCCGCCCGGCGGCCACCCGGTCGTTCGCGTACAGGTCGTCGAGCGCGCGGTACGTGACCTCGCTGGTCCGCAGGCCCACCGCGTGCACGACCACGGTCTCCTCGGCCAGCGCCGCCCCCTCGGCCAGCGCGATCTCGCGGCTCCGGCTCTCCCGGGCGAGCGTGTCGGCGTACTGCACCGTCGCCGTGCCCAGCCCGTCCGCGGCGTGCCACCCCTCCGGGACCTGGACCTCCAGCACCACCCAGTACGTCTCCCCGTACGCCAGGTCGGGCGCGAAGATCCGGATCCCCTTCTCGCCGGTGATCAGGTCCGGCAGCACCTCGGTGCCGTACACCTCGCGCGCCGTCCGGGCGGCCCCGGCCGCGTCCTCGAACACCCGCGCCCGCTCCCGCGGGTCGGTCACCAGGTCGTGCCCGTAGAGGTGCCACGGCACCACCCCGGAGCCGAGGTCGATGCGGAGCTGGATGTCGACGGCGGCGAGGTGGTCCCGCCGCTCCAGGTCGTCCAGCAGCCCGGTGGCGACCTGCTCGGGGCGGGCGACGAAGGTCGCGCTGCCGCCGGCGGTCCCGGCCAGCGCGGAGAGCTCCGTCATCCGGGCGTTCGCGCCGAAGCCGAAGCAGGAGAGGGTCAGGTCGCCGCGCAGCCTCGCGGCCGCGTTCCGGCGGATCACCGTCCAGTTCCGCTCGCCGGAGTTCGGGTCGCCGTCCGAGAGCAGGTACAGCCGGTTGACCGTACGCGCGGGGCTCGCCCGGCGGCCGGTCTCCGCGATCCCGTACTGCACGCCGAGGTTGATGTCGGTGCCGCCGCCGGCCGACATGCCGGTCACGAGCTCGGCGAACCGCTCGGGCGGCAGCTCGGACTTGCGGGTGCCGGGGAGGAGGGTGGCCACCTCGGTGGCGAAGGTGACGATGCCCAGCGAGTCGGCGGGGCGGAGCCGCCGGTAGACCTCCTGGAGGGCGGCCTTCACCATGTCGAGCTTCGCCCCCGCCATCGAGCCGCTGACGTCGACCGCGAAGACGAGGTTGACCGGGAGCGGTTCGCCCGCCGGTGCCCCCTCCGCCGCGCCGGCCCCCGCCCTGAGGGCGATCTCGACGAAATGGGTGGTGGCCGCGCGGGCCCTGGACCCGGCGGGCACGGCGGCGATCCCGTGGCTCACGGCGACGGCCTCGCCCGGGGGCGGCCCGGGCACCTGGTCGGCGCGGGGCGCGACGAAGTCGTCGAACCGGATCTGGTCCTGCCCGACCATCACCCCGTTCTCGATCAGCTCGGGCACCCCCAGCCCGGCCCGCGTGCCGTAGGCGGTACTGCGGCGGATGAACAGCCCGTCGCGGGGGAGCGGCGACTCGGGATCCCGGCCGGGCCCACTCCGGGCGGGCGGTACGGACGGCCGGCTTCCGGCGTCGCGGTAGCGGCTGCGGACGGACCGCGTGGAGACGGTGTCACGCTCGCCGACGCGGTGGGAGGCGAAGAACGAATCCCCGACCTCGTCAAGGACCCCGGGGAACGCATCGTCGTAGTACGCAGCGTCCTCGCCCACGGAACCGGTGCCCAGGAATTCGCCCGGCCGCGCGGTGATTTCCCGGCGGACGTCCGCCACCTCGGCGCCGGCCCGGTCCAGCTGTTCCCCCTCCCGCTCGCGCAGGAGAGCCGCGTGCTGCCGCAGCCGCTCGATTTCCGCCTCCAGATCCCTCAGCCGCTCCGCGCTCACCTCCAGCTCCAGGTCGTACCGCCGCTGGAACTCCGCCTGCATCGCCGGGCCGTCGGCGCGCTCGGTCCCGTGCCGGTCCTCCCCCCTCAGGCCGGGCTCGCCCCTCTCCGCGTCCGACGCCGCGTCCCCCTTGGCCCGTACTCCCCGCCCCGGCTCCGCCGGAACCCGCACCCGACCCGTCGAGTGGACCACCACACCCCGCTCCAGCCACCGCCAGAGCGGACTCTCGCGGCGCCCCGGCCGCCCCTGCGCTCCGGCCGTTCCCGCTGTTCCCGCTGCTCCCTCCACGAAGGCATCGGCGTGGATGATCACGGTCACGCCAGGATCCCGGTGGTAGCGGCCCAGCTCCCGGGCGACGAACTCCCCGTACGTCACCCGGTCGTGGACGACGTCGATCCCGTACGCGCCGAGGAACGCCGCGTACCGCGCGCAGGCCCGCTCGCGCCCCGCCCGCTCCCCGGCCGGCAGCCCGGCAGCACCGAACGGATCGGCGACCAGCATCACCACCCGGCCGCCCGACCAGGTGTCGCGGGCGGCCCAGGACATCTCGCCGCCCTCCCGGCACAGCCGCAGCGAGGCCCCCAGCGCGAGCAGCCCCTCCACCGGCTCCGGGCCGCCGCGGAGCAGGTCCTCCCGCAGCGTCCGGCCCTCCAGCACCGGCCGGACCAGCACCCCGGCCCGCGGGTGGCGGTCCAGTAACAAGTCCACCAGTTCCGGGGCCCGGAGCGTCCGCCTCGGCAGCCGCAGTCCCTTCCGCCGTGCCTGCCAGCGCGTCTCCGACTCCGCTGCCGCGAAGGACGGCAGATCGTCCCCGCCCGCCGTCCTCGGCACGTAGAACACGGTCGGGGCGCCCTGCCCGGCCTCCCAGAACTCGTCCGTCATGCGCGTTTCCTCCGCCATCGATGTCAGCGCCCCGCCGGCCGGCCCTGCCGGACCGGCAGCGGGAAGCGGTCGTCCAGCTCGGTGTTGGTACGGACGCCGACCCGGAACATCCCCTCGGCCCGCAGCCGGCGCAGCCACACGTCCAGCCCCGCGTCCCGTCCCTCGGCGGCCGTGGCCAGCGCCTGCGCGCGGCCCAGGTCCGCGGGGTCCTGGCCGACCAGCAGGATCCGGATCTTGAGGGCGGTGGCGTGCGGGTTGCCCGGCTCCAGCTTCAGGGCCTCGTCCACGTACCCCAGGGCTGTCGCCGCGTTGCCGCCGGCCAGCGCGATCCGGGCCTTCCAGTACCAGAACTCCTCGGACTCCCGGTCCGTGCCCGAGCCCTCCAGCGCGCGCTCGGCCGCCGCGGGCTCCCCCTGGGAGACCAGCCGCGCCACGCGCGCCAGGGTCCGCTCCTCCGGGTCGGCCCCGGTGGCGGGCCCGGGGCGCGGCGCCACGAACCGGCCCACCAGGACCACCGCCGCCAGGAGGAAGAGCAGCAGCAGTCCCACCATGACCATGAACTTCGTGGCACCCCTGCCGTCCGCGAGCGTGGCGAAGATGCCCAGGATCGCGATGGCGAAGGTGAGGGTGATCACGGCCCCGAACAGGATGGTCGCCTGCGCGGCCGTCAGTGTCCTGAACAGCCTCTGGCGGATCAGGTTCTGGATGAAGTTGCGGTAGATCAGGAACAGTCCGCCGAGGGCGACGCCCCCGATACCGGCGATGGCGCCGAGCATCTGGAAGTCCAACATGCCACGGACTGTAGGACCTTGGGCCATGGCGACGCAGGGATACGGCGGGAGATCCCCCGTACCGGGCCGCCTAGGGGGTGTTGCGAAAGTCCCGCACGGCGCCCACGGCGCCCGGCACGCACTCTCGCCGCACCGGCCAGAGCCCCGAGTACGCCCGGTACGAGGGTCTTCGTCCGGCACGCCGAGAGCACGCACCGGACACCGCGGGCACCACACAGGACTTTCGCAACACCCCCTAGAAGTGCTGCGCCGCCGCGATGCCGAGCGCCACGATCAGCGTGACCACCACGAACACGATCAGCCGCTGCCGCAGGAGCCGCCGGTCGGGTCCGGCCGGCCGCCGACCGCCCGTGGTGCTCCGCGGCGCCGGCCGGCCGCCGGTCCGCGATCCGGTACGGGGACCCGTGCGGCCGGTGTCCCGACCCGCGCCCGGCCGTGCCTGCTCCGCGCCGCGCGCGGGGTTCCGGGTGCCGCTGGTGGCGCCGCCCTGGGGGCGCGGAGCGGGTGTGCCCGCGGTACGGCGTTCCGTGCGCTGGCGCGCGTACTGCTCCGCCAGCCGGCCGCTGGGCCGCTCCGGCTCCGTCCGCGGGGCCGGCGTACGCGCCTCGGGCAGCCCCTGGGCCTCGCGGGCCGCGATCTCCTTGAGCCGCATCGACAGCTGGAGGGTCGTGGGCCGCTCCTCGGGGTCCTTCGCCAGGCAGGCCCGCACCAGCGGCGCGAGCGAGTCCGGTACGCCGTGCAGCTGCGGCTCCTCGTGCACGACCCGGTACAGCATCACCTCGGAGCTGCCGTGCCCGAACGGGGAGTCGGCCGTCGCCGCGTACGCGAGGGTCGCGCCCAGCGAGAACACGTCGGTGGCCGGCGTCACGGCCGCCCCGCGCACCTGTTCGGGCGCGAGGAAGCCGGGTGAGCCGACCGCCGTGCCCACGTGGGTGAGGGTGCTCGCCCCGGTGGCCCAGGCGATGCCGAAGTCGATGATCCGGGGGCCCTTGGGGGAGAGCAGGATGTTCGAGGGCTTCAGGTCGCGGTGCACCACGCCGGCCTCGTGCACCGCCACCAGGCCCTCGGAGAGCGCCGCGCCGATGGCCGCGATCTGCGCCGCGGACAGGGGGCCGCCCTCGTTGACCTTGTCGTGCAGGGAGGGGCCGGGTACGTACTGCGTGGCGAACCAGGGGCGCTCGGCCTCCAGGTCGGCGGCCACCAGGCGCGCGGTGCAGCCGCCCCGGATGCGGCGGGCGGCGGACACCTCGCGGGCGAAGCGGGAGCGGAACTCCTGGTCCTCGGCGAGATCCGGCCGGATCACCTTCAGGGCGACGCGCTGGCCACGCCGGTCGGACCCCAGGTAGACCACGCCCATGCCACCGGCACCGAGCCGCCGGTGCAGCCTGAACGAGCCGACGACACGCGGGTCCTCGCGCCGGAGCCGCATCATCGCCATGTCCACCCCGCTGCCCGGTCGTCCTGTTGACGTGCCACAGCTTACGGACGATCCGCCATGTGTGCTCAGAGGCCGCGCCCTCGTCCCGGGATTCGATTGTCAGTGCGGCGGGGGACACTTGAGGGTTGGTCAGATCCCCGTGCTCGAACACCGGTTCGTGTCATGGGTGCGATCAAAATCCGCCGCGGCAAAGGGGATTGGGCCGCGAGGCGGTCCCGGGTGCGTGTTCCGGGGCGCACCGGCGCGACGGCGTGCGTGCGGACCGGTGCCCGCCCGGGCGAGCCGGCGGGCCGGGCGGCGGGAGGCCTGCCACCGTGGCGGAAGTGACCGAAGTCACGCGGTCGCGGGGTGTAACCGGCCGGAATCCGGGATCCCCTCCGGGAGGACCCCGACTCCGGGGGGACCGTCTCCACCCAGGGGAGTACGCGCGGGGGACCCCCGTCATCCTCCCGGAGGCCCGGGAAAGGGTACGGAGGCATGAGGACTCGGGACGCCCGCGCTCCTAGTGTTGAGGACAAGCGGCGGGTGGAGCACTCGTCCCCCGAGGTCAGACACCCGCCGCTGCCAGACCAGGGAGAGAGGACCGAGGAGCGGGACATGGCGATCATCCGCACGCAGGGACGCAAGCCGTCCGGGACGCGCCACCCGCTGGTGGCCGCGGCCATGGTCCTCCCCCTCGCCGCCCTCCTGGTCGTCGTCTTCGGCGGCTGGGAATCGGTGGTGACACAGGCGTCGTCCGTGGGCGCGTTGCTGGGGCGCTGAGCGGCGCCCCGGGTCCGGGAGAGCGGCCCGGACCGGGACATCGCCCATCAACCCCGTGGGGACGGGGGTACGGCGGACGGCTGTAAGAGGGTGTCGGCGGTGACGGCTGGGGAGCCGTCACCGCCGCCACCCTTTTCGACGTCCCGCAGCGTCCCGGCCCCGGGGCGTTCCGGCTCCTGGGTGCCGCCCCCGGCGTCCTCCGCCCGGTGGGCGTTGGCCGCGGCACCGGGCCGGGACGCGCGTACGGGGCGCGGGAACACGTACGATCCGAGCGGCGACCGGGACCGTACGACTGGGGGAATCCGTGAACGCGCGCTTCGCGGCGGAACTGGCCGCGCTGGTCGGCGGGGACGCCCCGCGGGGCCGGCCCGGTGTGCCCCGCCAGCACACCCTCCTCGCGGACCGGCCCGACGGCACCGTGGTCCGCACCGGCGGCGTCGTCGTCAAGGCCCACGCCCCCGGCACCGACCAGGCCGCCCTCGCCGTACGGGTCCGCCTGGCCGCAGCCCCCGCCCTCACCGGCATCCTGCTGCCCCCGCTGCCCGCCTTCGCCCGGGACGGCGAGCCCGCCCTGACCACCGTGCTGCGCGGCCGCGCCGTCTCCGCCTGGCCGCACGGCACCCCGGTGGACCCCGCCGCCCCCGAGGCAGCCCCCTGGGAGGACGCGGCCCGGCTGCTGGCGCGGCTGCACACCCTGCCGGCCGCCGCCCTGCCCGAGCGGCTGCCGCCGATGCGCGGCCCCGCGAAGGTGGCCCGCGCCCTGTCCCGGATGGCCGCGGCGGGCCCGCACCCCGACTCCGCCGCCGTCCTCGCGGCCGCCGCCCGGCTGCCCGCCTGGGCCCGCGGCGAGACGCCCGCGCCCCCCTCCGCCACCGTCTGCCACGGCGACCTGCACCTGGGCCAGCTGGTCCGGCACCCGGGCCCGGACGGCCCCTGGCTGCTCATCGACGTGGACGACCTCGGGCTCGGCCGCCCCGGCTGGGACCTGGCCCGCCCCGCCGCCTGGTACGCCGCCGGTCTCCTCGACCCCGGCGTGTGGACCCGGTTCCTCGGCGCCTACCAGGACGCCGGAGGCCCGGCCGCCGGCCCCCGGGGCGCCGACCCCTGGCCCGAACTCGACGTTCCTGCCCGGGCGCTGACGGTCCAGACCGCCGCCCTGGCCATCGCCAAGTCGGTCGCGGAGCGGCGCGGACTGGACGAGGTGGAGCGGATGATGGCCGACAGTTGTTCCCGAATCGCCACACTCCCGCCGGACTTGGAGTCCGTCCTTCCGTCGTAGGGTGAGCGTCACGTCACCGGGCAGGATTCCGGGGACGACGTCCGACGGCGAGGAGTTGAGCCGATCATGCAGTGCCCGAAGTGTCACGCGATGATGCACACGTACAACCGCAGCGGGGTCCAGATCGAGCAGTGCAGCGGCTGCCGGGGCATATTCCTGGACTACGGCGAGCTGGAGGCCCTGACCCGCCTGGAGTCCCAGTACGGCCAGGTCCCGCCGCCGCCCGCGCCCCCCGCGTACCCGGCCGGCCAGGCGCCCGCCTGGGGTGCCCCGCAGCACCACGGGCACGGCCACGGACACCACCACCGCGGCGGCTTCGGCCGGATGCTGTTCTCCTCCTGACCCGCGGGCGCCGAAGCCGCCGCGGTCCCGGCCCGTCGTACGTACGGCCGGGGACCGCGGTGGGCCGCGACCGTACACAGCGGAAAGCCCCGGCCGATCTGATCGGCCGGGGCTTTCCGGGTGGTGCGCGATACTGGGATTGAACCAGTGACCTCTTCCGTGTCAGGGAAGCGCTCTCCCGCTGAGCTAATCGCGCGGGACGATCCTTGCGGACCTGTTGACCATCGTCCGGAGACCGCAGGTCTGGCGTGCTGCGTGCGCGATACTGGGATTGAACCAGTGACCTCTTCCGTGTCAGGGAAGCGCTCTCCCGCTGAGCTAATCGCGCGGGGTGATCCTTGCGGATCAAGTGGACGATACTGGGATTGAACCAGTGACCTCTTCCGTGTCAGGGAAGCGCTCTCCCGCTGAGCTAATCGTCCTTGGAGGTGGAGACGGGATTTGAACCCGTGTAGACGGCTTTGCAGGCCGTTGCCTCGCCTCTCGGCCACTCCACCATGGAGCTGCAGGGGTTCTCGGGAAGATCCCCCACTTCGAGCGGACGACGAGATTCGAACTCGCGACCCTCACCTTGGCAAGGTGATGCTCTACCAACTGAGCCACGTCCGCAGGTCGCCGGTGTTGCTTCCGGGTTTTTTCCTTCGCTCCCCGGCGACGTGTTGAACTCTAGCGGATTCCCGGGCCAGCTCAAAAACGCGTTTCCGCAGCGTGCTGCGGCCGTTCACCGGAGCCCACCCGCACGGCCAGCTCAGCGGGGGTCCGGCCCGCCGCTCACCGGCGTCCCCGCCCCGCACCCACCGACGTCCCCACCCCAGCCGTCCTAGACTCACAGCCGTGCAGCACCTGCCTCCCATGGCCCGCTTCGGCGGCCTCATCGCGACCGACCTCCGTGACGTCACAGGCGACCCCTCAGCGCTGGACTCGGCCGGCTTCTGGGCCGTCTCGGCGGACTTCGAAGGCCGCCTCGTGTGCGCCCGCTTCGGAGACATACGCCCCGACCCCGTCCCCGCGCCCGTCCCGGGCGCCTGGCGGGGTCCCGGGACGTCGTCCTGGACCTCCTCCCTGGACCGCGAGGCCTACGTGGCCGGCGTACGGTCCATCCGCGCCCACATCGCGCGCGGCGAGGTCTACCAGGCCAACCTCTGCCGCGTGATGTCCGCACCGCTCCCCGACGCCGACGGCGCCGACGTGGACGCCCTCACCGCCCTGCTGGCCCGCGGCAACCCGGCGCCCTACGCAGGAACGATTCGGCTCCCCGCGCACGGCGTGGAGATCGCCACGGCCTCGCCCGAGCTCTTCCTGCGCCGCACCGGCCGCACTGTGGAGTCCGGACCGATCAAGGGCACCGGCCGCACCGCCGACGACCTCCTCCCCAAGGACCACGCCGAGAACGTGATGATCGTGGACCTGGTCCGCAACGACCTCGGCCGCGTCTGCGCCACCGGTTCCGTGACCGTCCCCGAGCTGTGCGCCGTCGAGGAGCACCCGGGACTGGTCCACCTGGTCTCCACCGTCCGCGGCGAGCTGGCCGACGGCGCCGGCTGGCCCGAGCTGCTGGCGGCCACCTTCCCGCCCGGCTCCGTCACCGGCGCCCCCAAGTCCTCCGCCCTGCGGATCATCGAGGCCCTGGAGACCGCCCCGCGCGGCCCGTACTGCGGAGGCATCGGCTGGGTCGACGCCGACCGCGGCACCGGTGAGCTGGCCGTCGGCATCCGGACCTTCTGGATCGACCGGGAGGCCCCCGGCGGCCCCCGGCTCCGCTTCGGCACCGGCGCCGGGATCACCTGGGGCTCCGACCCCGAGCGCGAGTGGGCCGAGACCGAACTGAAGGCCGCCCGGCTGCTCGCGGTAGCGTCGGGTACGTACCAGGCGAGTGAAGGGACCGTACGGTGAGGATCTGGCTCGACGGGCAGCTGCGGGACGCCGAGAACGCCCGGGTTTCCGTCTTCGACCACGGGCTGACCGTGGGGGACGGCGTCTTCGAGACGCTCAAGGCCGTGGACGGGGAGGCCTTCGCGCTCACCCGCCACCTGGACCGGCTGACCCGCAGCGCGCGCGGCCTCGGCCTGCCCGACCCGGACCTCGACGAGGTGCGCCGCGCCTGCGCCGCCGTCCTCGAGGCCAACCCGATGCCGCTGGGCCGGCTGCGCATCACCTACACCGGCGGGCTGTCGCCGCTCGGCTCCGACCGCGGCGAGACCGGCCCCACGCTGGTCGTGGCCGTCGGCGAGACCACCCGGCGCCCCGACACCACCGCCGTGATCACCGTCCCGTGGGTGCGCAACGAGCGCAGCGCCCTCGCGGGCCTGAAGACCACCTCGTACGCGGAGAACGTGGTCGCCCTGGCCAAGGCCCACGAGGCCGGCGCCTCCGAGGCGCTCTTCGCCAACACCGTGGGGCAGCTGTGCGAGGGCACCGGCTCCAACGTGTTCGTGGTCCTCGACGGCGAGCTGCACACCCCGCCCGTCCCCTCCGGCTGCCTCGCCGGGATCACCCGCGCCCTGGCGGTCGAGTGGACCGGGGCGCACGAGACCGACCTGCCCTTCGACGTGCTGGAGCGTGCCGACGAGATCTTCCTGACCTCGACGCTGCGCGACGTGCAGGGCGTCCACCGGGTCGACGGCCGCGAGCTGGCCGCCGCCCCCGGCCCCGTCACGGCCAAGGCCATGCGCATCTTCGACGAGCGGGCGGCCCAGGACGCCGACCCCGCGTAGCGGAGGCGCCGGAGTCCCGGGGCGCGGGCGCGTCACGCACCGGTGACGGGCGGGCCCGCGGGCGGGTACAACAGGCGTGATGACCACGACCCTGCGGCCGGCCGGGCCGCTCCAGAGCGCCGCGGAAGGGGCGCGCTCGCGCCCGTACGAGGTCCGCGTCAACAGCCGCGTCGTCGGGAAGGTGGAGCTGGCCGCCGATCCGGCCGCCGGCCCCGGCGTGGGCCTGATCCGCGGCCTGTGGATCGACCGCCCGGACCGGCGGCGCGGTCGCGGCACGGTCGCGGCGCTCGCCGCCGAGGAGGTGCTGCGCGGCTGGGGCTGCCGGCGGATCGACGTCGCGGTACCCGGGGACGCCGCCGAGGCGCGCCGGATGGCCGACGCCCTCGGCTACACCGAGACCGGCCGCCACATGGTCAAACGCGTCTCCGCCCGGTCGCCTGCCCTGCCCGCGGGCGACGCGGGCCGGCCGATGACGGCGGAGGAGTTCGAGGCCTGGCTGGGCCCGGCCGTCGAGGGCTACGCGGCCGTCTGGCGGGAGCGCGGCCTGGCGCCCGCGGAGGCGCTGGCCCGCTCGCGCGCGGCCCACGACGAACGACTGCCGCGGGGCCTCGACACCCCCGGCACGTCCTTCTCCGTCCTGGAGAGCGGGGGCGTGCCCGTCGGGCACGTGTGGGTGGGCTTCGGCGTCGCCGGCCTGCCGGGGGACCCCGGCGCGTACGTCTTCGACGTGGCGGTGGCAGGGGAGCACCGCGGGCGCGGCCACGGGCGCTCGCTGATGCTGCTCGCCGAGCGGGCCGCCCTGGCCGGCCGGGCCCGGCTGATCGGCCTGCACGTCCTGGTGTCGAACACCCCGGCCCGGCGGCTCTACGAGTCCCTCGGGTACCAGGTCGTCCGGCACAACTTCACGAAGCCGCTGATCTGACCCGGCGGGGGAGCGGCCGAACCGCGGCTGCCGGGCATCCCGGCAGCCGGGGGCGCCCTACCGGACGGCCAGCAGGCGGTCGGCGATCTCCTCGACGCGCTCGCGGAGGCCCTCCTGGCTCTTGCCGCCGTCCAGGCGCTCGCCGTCGATCACGTACGTCGGGGTGCCGGTGACGCCGATCGCCTTGCCCTCCGCCTGGTCGGCGTCCACGATCAGGATGTGCCGGCCGTCGATCAGGGCGGTGTCGAACTCCTCGGCGTCCAGGCCGAGTTCCTTCGCGGTCTGCACGAGGAAGGCCTCGCCCCGGCGCTCCAGCTCCTCGGCGCGGGCGAGCACGGCCTCCGCGTACGGCCAGCCCTGACCCTGCTCCACGGCCTCCTCGGCGGCCTGGGCCGCGGCGAAGGCGTGCTTGTGCTTCGCCAGGGGGAAGTGCCGCAGCCGGATGTCCATCCGGTCGCCGTACCGGGCCCGCAGGGCGCGCACGTCGTCCAGGGCGGTGCGGCAGTCGGTGCACTGGAGTTCGCACCAGACGTCGAGGACGACGGGACCGGGGGCGCCGGAAGGCTGGGAATCGCTCATGGGGCCAGTCTCCCAGACCCTCCCTGAGGAGGAGACCGACCCCGAGACGCCCCGGAGATCTCCCGGAGATGTGCCGCCACGGGCGCCGATCCGTGGCCCGTGCGCACCCGCCCGGTGCAGGATGGAAGGGGCGGAAACGCCCGCCCACGCGCCGCATCCACAGCTGGAGGGACCGCATGCTTGCCGAGACCATATGTTCCGCGGTGTCCGCGGCGGGCCTGGGCATCGCCGCGCTCACCGCCTACCGCAAGCGGTACCTGGCGGCCACGCGCATCGCGGCCTACTCGCTGGTGCCCGTGGCGCTGGTGATGACCGGCCTCGTGGAGTGGGTCACCGGCATCGTCTTCAAGCCCGGCGTCTGGATCGGCTTCGGACTCCTCGCCCTGGCCTGGGTGCTGCTCGCCACCACCCGCGCGGTGGAGCGCCGCGGCACCGGCACCCGCAAGGAGCGCAAGGAGCGCAAGGCGGCCACCGGCACGGCCCCGGCAGCCGTCGCACCCGCGCCCGCACCGACCACCCGCCCGCGGCAGACGCCCGCCTCCCCGGCGGTCACCCCCGCGGATGACTTCTCCGACATCGAAGCGATTCTGAAGAAACACGGGATCTAGCGAACTGCCGCGTGGTCCTGGCGTGTTGAGGGGGTGGGGCGAGGGGGCTGCGTCATCATTCGCCCCGAGATGCTGGACACATCGCGGGGCGAGCCCGCCACCACCGTTCCCACGGAGGAACAGCGCGGCTGCCTCTTCGCGCTCTCCCAGCCGCCGTTGATGATCTTCCTGGCGGTGATCGGCACCCTTCTGCTGCTCGCCGCCACGCACGACCTCTTCCTGCTCTAGGGCCGTGGCCGGGGTGGTGGCTACTCGGCGGCTTCCTTGCGCCGGGCGCGGTACGCGGCCACGTGCAGGCGGTTGCCGCAGGTGCGGGAGTCGCAGTAGCGGCGCGAGCGGTTGCGGGACAGGTCCACGAAGGCCCGGCGGCAGTCGGGGGCCTCGCACCGGCGCAGCCGCTCCCGTTCGCCCGAGACCACGATGAAGGCCAGCGCCATCCCGCAGTCCGCGGCGATGTGGTCGCCGACGGAGGCGCCGGGGGCGAAGTAGTGCACGTGCCAGTCGTAGCCGTCGTGGTCGGTCAGCCGGGGCGTGGTGCCCGCCGCCGCCACCAGCTCGTTGATCACGCCGGCCGCCACGCGGTCGGTGCCGGCCGCGAAGATCTGACCGAACAGGCCGCGTACCGTCCGCACCCCCGCGAGGTCGCGGGCGCCGAGTACCCCGACGTCACTGATCTCGTGCTCCCGTACGAACTCGCGCAGCGCCCCGAGGTCGGCCAGCCCGTCGGGCCCGCCCGGATCGGGCGAGGTGTTCACCAGATCGACGACGACGTCGAGTGCGCGACGCGTGTCGTGGGGGATCTGCATGGGGTTCTCGCTCCCTGGGGCCGCTGCGGGCCGGTGCCCGCCGATGTCGCCGAACAATAGCGTCCCCTGGAAAAAGCGCACCGGCGCCGTCCGCGCGGGTGGCTTCCGCGGGAACAGCGCCGGTACTGCCGTATGTGGTTGTCCGGCCCACACCGTCGCCCCGAGTCGGACGGTGTCGGGCGGCTCTCGCCCTGGCTCAGCTTTCCGCCAGGATGTGGGAGAGCTCCTGGTCGAGGTCGAAGTGGCGATGCTCGGTGCCGGGTGGCACCGCCGCGTCGGTCCGCTTCAGGAACGACTCCAGGGCCCTCGCGGGGGCTTCGAGCAGGGCTTCTCCCTCCGGTGAGCTCAGGGCGATGCAGACGACGCCCTGACCGTGGCTCCGGGACGGCCAGACGCGGACGTCTCCGGTACCGGTGGGCCGGTGGAGGCCCTCCGCGAGGAGGTCGCGGGCGAAGACCCACTCGACCGTCTCCTCGGCGCCGGTGTGGAAGGTGGCGTGCACGGCGTAGGGGTCGGCCGTGTCATACCGCAGGCCCGCGGGTACAGGCAGTGAGGACTCGCTCGACACAACGAGGCGCAGGTGCAGCTCGCAGCTGACCGTGGTGTTCATAAGCGCCAGGGCCTTTCGCTCAGTGTGCGCTCGGGGATTCGCACGTCGGCGAAATCGACATGCCACCTACGGTGCCGTTGTAAACCCCTCTGACCGTTTTGCGGGCGTTCAGGTACCTCGTACGGCGGATCCCGCAGCCCGTTCACCTGTGCTTGGAGCTCCGGTAGGTTTGCTCCCATGAACACGGGGAGTGACGGCCGCGGGAACAGCGAGAACCCGGCCGCAGAGACGGAAGAGGCGCCGCTCGGCTCGCGCGCGCCGGAATTCATCAAGGCACGCCGCACCCTGCACCTCAGCTGGCAGGTCGGCGTCTTCATCGTGGGCCTGGCCGTCGTGGGAGCGGGCGTCGTCATGCTCCCGCTGCCCGGTCCGGGCTGGCTGGTGATCTTCGCGGGCATGGCGATCTGGGCGACCGAGTTCGTCTGGGCGCAGCTCGTCCTGCGCTGGACCAAGCGCAAGGTGACCGAGGCCGCGCAGAAGGCGCTCGACCCGAAGGTCCGGCGCCGCAACATCATCCTGACCTCCATCGGCCTGGTGATCACCCTGACGCTGCTGGGGATCTACCTCTGGAAGTTCGGCTTCGCCATGCCGTGGAACATCGGCGAGTGACCCCGCGGGTGCCCGGCGCCTCCGTGGTCCCGGGCACCCTCTGACATGCGGTAATGTTTGAGGTGCGCCGGGGCGATTAGCTCAGCGGGAGAGCACTTCGTTCACACCGAAGGGGTCACTGGTTCGATCCCAGTATCGCCCACCCGGACCGAAGGCCCGGAGACTCGTGAGAGTCTCCGGGCCTTCGGCGTTCCCGCGTCACTTCATGCGGCCCAGCGCCTCACGGACCCGCCGCGCGTCCCGCAGGCGCCGCTCGTACGTGGCACCCACCGCCAGCAGCAGCACCCCGGCCAGCGCCGGCGGCATCCAGCGCGGCAGCGCGTCCGCGACCTGTACGACGTACGGCGCCAGCTCGTGCAGCGCGTCCAGGGCCAGCACCGCGCCGCCCAGCAGCAGCGGCGCCCGCAGCTTGTACCGCGCCCCCAGCAGCGTCACCACCAGGGCGGCCACCCCGAGCAGCAGCGGCCGCAGCCAGTGGGCGTCGCCCCACGCGGCGACCAGGCTCGGCACCAGCGTCGCGGCCAGTCCGGGCCCGTACGCCGTCCAGGACCCCGCCTCGGGGTCGCGCCGGCGCCGCAGCAGGCCCACCACCAGCGCGGGCACCGTCACCGGCAGGGTGTACGCCTCCGGCACGGTCACCCCGGACGCCGCCAGCCGCACCCAGGCGGCCAGCAGGAAGAGCGCCCCCGCCGCGTACCCCGCCGGCCGCCGGTCGGCCCGTACGGCCGTCCCCGCGCAGACCACCCCGAGCAGCGCCAGCACCAGGGCCAGCACCGGCAGGTCCGGCAGTGCCAGCGCCACGGCAAGCGCCCCCGCGCCCGCACCGGCCGCCTCGAACGGCACCCGTACCGGGCGCGCCGCCGGCGCCACCGCGGCCAGGGCGACCATCACGGGCACCGCCAGCACCAGCAGCGCGGTCGAGTGGGCCGGCAGGTCGAAGGCCCGGCCCAGGGCGAGCAGCAGCCCGGTGGCGTAGCCGACGGACAGCACCGCGGCCGCCGACCGCGCCCACACCGGCCCCCGGCCCGCGAAGGCGGCGGCGGCGAACAGCGCCAGGAAGGCCCCCAGCACCGCGAAGGTGCCCGGCTTCCCCGCCAGCGACAGCACCGACGCGCTCGCCGCACCGGCCACCGCGCACACCCCCGCGGCCACGGACCGCCCGAGCGCCCCCGCCACCGGCCCACCGGCCCACAGGGCGTACCCCACGGCCACGGCGGTCAGCAGCACCTGACAGCCGAGCACCACCGGGTGGGCCGACGGCAGCACCGCGGAGGCCGTGAAGAGGGCCGCCCAGACCAGGACGACCACCGCCGTCCCCGCCTCGGCCCGGCGCCGCACCCAGGGCCCGGCCATGCCCGCCACCACGAGCAGCACCACCGGCGCGGCCTGCATCCCCACCACCCGGACGTCGGAGGACACCGGCACCCGGCCCGCCCACACGCCGCCCCACACCTCGGCCGGCAGCGCCAGCGCCAGCAGCACCGCGGGCAGCGCCGACAGCGCGCCCAGCACCGCCACGCCCGCCCCGGCACCGGCCAGCCCGCGCCGCACCCCCGCGCGCACCCCGGCCACCCGCAGGAACAGCAGCAGCGGCACCGCACAGACCAGGTACGGCAACACCGCCCAGCCGTCCGGCAGCGCCGCCCGCGGCACCCCGCCGAGCGCCGCCACCGCGGCAGCGCCCGCCAGACCGGCCAGCGGCACCGCGCCCTGCTCCGGCACCCGGAACGCCACGGCCAGCGCCAGCACCGCGCCGCCCAGCAGCAGCGCGCCCGGTGCCACCGCCGCCGCGGGGTCACCGGCCGCCAGCGACAGCCACAGCGCGCCCAGCAGCGCCCAGCCACCCGTCGCCGCCCCGGCCACCGCCGCGAGCACCCGCACGAACCGGTCCCGCCACCACAGCGCCACCGCCGCGTCCAGCACCGCCGTCCCCAGCAGCGCCCAGCCCACGGCCTGCGCCGGAGCCCCGGCCGCCACCGCGCCCAGCGGCAGCGGCAGCTGGGCCGTCACCAGCGCCACCGGCACCGGCAGCCGCAGCGCGCCCAGGGCCAGCCCGTAGGCCGTCCACAGCGCGGCCAGCACCGCCGCCGCACCCGCCGTGTACGCCGTGCCGTCCGTACCCGGCAGCGCCACCGCGTACAGCGCGTACGCGTCCAGCACCGTCAGAGCCAGCCCCAGCCCCGCCACCGACTCGGCCGTCGACCGCAGCCCGCGGCGCAGCAGCGCCACCGGTGCCGCCAGTGCCGCGGCCGTCACCACGCCCAGCACCGCGGCCCGGCCGCCGATGCCCATGGAGCCCCAGCTCACCACCGTGAACGCGAACGCGGCGATGGTCAGCAGCACCGCGCCCAGCGTCAGCAGCACGTTCTGGGCACTCGGCCCGGACATGTCACGCGCCGGACCGGCGGCCGGCGGCGCCTGCCACCCGGGGAAGGGCGCGGCCGGGGCGGCCGGCGCCGTCAGCACCGAGACCAGCCAGGCCCGGCGGGCCAGCAGCTGCGCGCGGCGCGCGTCGAGCTGCACCAGCTCCCGGTCGAGCAGGACGAGCTCCTCGGCGGGCGGCGGTACGCCGGGCCCGGGCGGCCCCTGGGGCGGCGGCATGTGCGGCGGAACGTTTTCCATGCCCCGGAGTGTGGCGCCGGTCACCCGGCGGGAACATGGGTGCGGATACTCAGATTTCCGCGGGGACGCGCGTGAGTACGGGTGGGGGCGGCCCGCGGAAGCCGGGGGAGTGGGGGAAAGGCGGCCGCGGGCGAGTACCGGGCCCGCCCGGCGCGCAGACTCCCCCTATGGACTGGTGCCGCTACCGCTTCCGGAGCGTGTGGGAGCTCCCCGCGCCGCCCGGCCGGGTCTTCGCCGTACTCGCGGAGCCCGGGCGGTACCCCGAGTGGTGGCCGCAGGTCCGCCGGGTGGCCCCGGGCGGGGCGGGCACCGGCACCGCGCGCTTCCGCTCCCTCCTCCCGTACGACCTGGTCGTCACCGCCTCGGAGCGGCGCAACGACCCCGGGGCCGGCGTGCTGGAGGTCGCGATGAGCGGGGACCTCGACGGCTGGGTGCGGTGGACCGTACGCCCCGGCCCGGGCGGCGGCACACAGGCCGTCCACGAGCAGGAGGTCGTGGTGCGCAAGCCCCTGATGAGGTGGCTCGCGGTGCCCGGCCGGCCGGCCTTCCGCGCCAACCACGCCCTGATGATGCGCGCCGGACGGCGCGGACTGACGCGCTTCCTGGCGGAGGGCGGGGACGCTGCCTGAGGACCGGGTTTTGAACCACCCGCCCGTGCCCTGTATGGTTCAACTCGTTCCCGGGCGATTAGCTCAGCGGGAGAGCACTTCGTTCACACCGAAGGGGTCACTGGTTCGATCCCAGTATCGCCCACCGGGAGAGGCCGGTCCGTCACCAGACGGACCGGCCTCAACTCTTTTCCGGGGTACGCCGGTTCCGCGGGTACCCCGGTCCCGCGGGTACCCCGGTCCCGCGGGTACGCGGGTTCCGCACCTCCGGCGGCACGCCGGCTCCCCCGCGGCGCGCGCCCGGCTCACGCCGCCGCCGGCACCTCCGGGCGCAGCGGCCAGTGCGGGTCCACCGCCTCCTCCGAGCCGTTCCGCGCGAACCACGCCTGGAGCCCCCGGGCCTGCGCCGCGTGCCACACCGCCTGCAGGGCGTGCAGCTCCGCCGGGCTCAGCCGCTCCAGCCGCGCCGCGAACCTGCGCCCCACCGCCCGGACCACCTCCAGCGACGCCACCGCGTCCGCCGCCGCGTCGTGCGCGCCCTCCAGCGCTATGCCGTAGTGCGCGCACAGGTCCGTCAGTGTCCGCCGCCCCTTGCGGTAACGGTCCAGGTGCTTGTCCAGCACCCGCGGATCCAGCACCGTCAGCGGCCGGCTGTCGAGGTACCGCGACAGCGACGACGCCCGGTGCCTGCGCAACTCCCGGTCCAGCAGCGTCAGATCGAAGGGGGCGTTCATCACCACCAGCGGGCGGCCGGCCGCCGTCTGCTCCGCCAGGGCGCGGGCTATCTCCTCCACCACCGGCGCCGGCCACCGGCCGTTGCGCTGCAGGTGGCCATCGGTCAGACCGTGCACCTCGGTGGCCTCGCGGGGCACCGGGATGCCCGGGTTGACCAGCCAGCGGGTGGCCCGGACCCGGCCCCCCGCACACTCCTGGACCACCACCGCCGCGGAGACGATGCGGTCCTGCTCGACGTCCACCCCGGTGGTCTCGGTGTCAAATGCGGCCAGCGGCCCCTCGTACCAGCGCGTCATGTCCGAACTCCTCGTCCCCGATCGGCAGATGGCGCGCGCCTTCGATCCGGCCACCCCTGCCCGAGAGCGTGATACCCGTGGCCCCGGCGCCGTACGCCGTTTGCGGCACGCCCGTCGCGGAGACAACACCGGTGGGGGACCGTACACCTGAACGGTCGTCATGGACCGGCTGACACGACCCGGAAGGCACGGGGAGCCATGGCGCTCGTACAACCCGAGCGGACGGAGCCGCTGCGGGGCAACCTCGCCACCACCGCCTGCATGGAGACCCTCCAGGTGGGCTATCTGCACGCCGTCGCCGCGGCGGCGGGCTGCTCGCTGTCCCAGCCGTTCCCGGACAACGGCATCGACTGGCACGTCAGCCACGGATCCGACGGCCACACCGTCGACGACGAGGTCACCATCAAGGTCCAGCTCAAGGCGACCTACCAGGTGGCCCCCCGTCCGCCGGGGCCGAGCTTCGGCTTCACCCTCGACAACGACCACCTGGTCAAGCTCGCCCGCACCCCCGTCGCCGTGCACAAGATCCTCGTCGTGATGCTCGTCCCCCGGTCCCGCGGGGACTGGATCGGCGCCGGGCACGACGCCCTCGGGCTGCGGCACTGCTGCTACTGGACCAACCTGGCCGGACACCCCGTCACCGGCCGGAGCAGGACCACCGTCAGGATCCCCACCACCCGGATCTTCGACGACCGCGCGCTCTGCGAGATCATGACCCGGGTCGGGGTCGGAGGGAGACCTTGATGCACTGGACGCACCACGACACCCCGCCCCACCCCGCCGCCGCGCCCCGCCGGCCGGCCGCCGCGGACGTCGACCCGACCGTGCTGGGCGCCCTGCTGCACCGGCACGGCTGGCAGCGCAGGGGCGGGGCCGCCGGGAAGTACGGCCGCTGGACGCCGCCCGGCGCCGGCCCCGGCGGCACCAGCCTGCTGGTGCCCGAGAGCACCGGCTTCCCGGACAGCGAGGACCTGCTCGGCGAGGCCCTCACCGCCCTGTCGCACAGCGCCCTGCCCGGCGCCCGCGAGGTGCTCTACGGGCTCACCGTGCCCAGCGACGAGGTGCGCTGGTGGCGGGAGGTCCCGCCCGGGCTGCGCGAGGAGTCCTCCTGGGCCGCCCATGAACAGCTGCGGAACGCCGCGCACCGGCTGCTGCTCGCCGGGGCGCTGGCCGACCGGGCACGGGCCGGGTACCACGGGGCGCGGCACCGGGCGCAGGCCGAGCGGGCCCTGGAGGGGGTGCTGGTCGGGCCCTCGCCCGGCGGATCGCGGCTGACCGCCTTCGTGCCGGTGGACGGCGGCCGGGGCACGGTGATCCGGCTCCACCACGCGCTGCACGCGGCACGGGAGGCCGTCGACTACCGGCGGGCCACGGGAGGGATGGAGGCGTTCGACGCGGCGGTCGAGGCGGGCGTGAGCCGCGAGCTGGCCGAGGCGCTGATCGCCCTGGTGCGCGGCACGGAGGGGGCGCGGGTGGCGCTGGCCTGGGCGCCGGCGGCCGGGACCCCCGCCGGGTGCGCGGTGCGGCCCGAGCCCGTGGAGTTCTCGCCGGGGGACCTCCCGGTGCTGCGGGAGGCGGGGGAGCGGTACACGCGGGACGAGCCGGCCGTGCCGGTGCGGATCGCGGGCACGGTGGTGCGGATGCGGCGCGCGTCCGCGCGGGGCGGCGGGAGCGTACGGTTGCGGGTGCTGGCCGGGGCGGAGGTGCCGTACGTCCGTGCCGCGCTCGACGAGGAGGCGTACCAGGTCGCGGGCCACGCGCACCTGGCCGGGCTGCCCGTGCGGCTGTCCGGGCGGCTCCAGCGCCGGGGCGGGTTCCGGCGGCTCACCGACGCCCGCGACGTGGCTCCCGTACCGCTGGACGAGGTGGAGCGGGACCGGCTGATGAAGTCGCTCCAGGGCAGCGGGGACGGCGTGGACTTCCTGGCGGAGGCGTGCGACGAGGACTGACGGCGGGACCCGGGGTTAACCGTTTCGCGGGCGGGCCGCTCGGCTCGGTACGATTCAGGCGCGCAGTGACCACTGTCGCGATCTCCCCGGGCACTCGCCCGGGAGGTGCCCCCAGAGTCAGGAGAGACCGGTGTCAGACGTCCGTGTGATCATCCAACGCGATTCCGAGCGGGAAGAGCGCGTGGTGACCACGGGCACTACTGCGGCGGACCTCTTCCCCGGCGAGCGCACCGTGATCGCCGCGCGCGTGGCCGGCGAGCTCAAGGACCTCTCGTACGAGCCCGCGGACGGCGAGACCGTCGAGCCGGTGGAGATCTCCTCCGAGGACGGCCTGAACATCCTGCGCCACTCGACCGCGCACGTCATGGCGCAGGCCGTGCAGGAGCTGTTCCCCGAGGCCAAGCTGGGCATCGGCCCGCCGGTCCGGGACGGCTTCTACTACGACTTCGACGTGGCCAAGCCCTTCACCCCCGATGACCTCAAGGCCATCGAGAAGAAGATGCAGGAGATCCAGAAGCGCGGCCAGCGCTTCTCCCGCCGTGTGGTCACCGACGAGGCCGCCCGCGAGGAGCTCGCCGACGAGCCGTACAAGCTGGAGCTCATCGGCATCAAGGGCTCGGCCTCCACCGACGACGGCGCGAACGTCGAGGTGGGCGCCGGCGAGCTGACCATCTACGACAACCTGGACGCCAAGACCGGCGAGCTGTGCTGGAAGGACCTCTGCCGCGGTCCCCACCTGCCCACCACCCGGAACATCCCGGCGTTCAAGCTGATGCGCAACGCCGCCGCCTACTGGCGCGGCAGCGAGAAGAACCCGATGCTCCAGCGCATCTACGGCACCGCGTGGCCGTCGAAGGAGGAGCTGAAGGCCCACCTCGACTTCCTCGCCGAGGCCGAGAAGCGCGACCACCGCAAGCTCGGCAACGAGCTGGACCTCTTCTCCATCCCGGACGAGATCGGCTCCGGCCTCGCCGTCTTCCACCCGCGCGGCGGCATCATCCGCCGGACCCTGGAGGACTACTCGCGCCGCCGGCACGAGGAAGAGGGCTACGAGTTCGTCTACTCGCCGCACGCCACCAAGGGCGCGCTCTTCGAGAAGAGCGGCCACCTGGACTGGTACGCGGAGGGCATGTACCCCCCCATGCAGCTCGACGGTGGTACCGACTACTACCTCAAGCCCATGAACTGCCCGATGCACAACCTGATCTTCGACGCGCGCGGGCGTTCGTACCGTGAACTGCCGCTGCGCCTCTTCGAGTTCGGCACCGTGTACCGGTACGAGAAGTCCGGCGTCGTGCACGGCCTGACCCGGGCCCGCGGCTTCACCCAGGACGACGCGCACATCTACTGCACCCGTGAGCAGATGGCGGACGAACTGGACCGGGCCCTCACCTTCGTGCTGGACCTGCTGCGCGACTACGGCCTGACCGACTTCTACCTGGAGCTGTCCACCAAGGACGAGACCAAGTTCGTCGGCTCGGACGAGGCCTGGGAGGAGGCCACCGCGGTCCTCCGGCAGGTCGCCGAGAAGCAGGGCCTCCCGCTGACCCCCGACCCGGGCGGCGCGGCCTTCTACGGCCCGAAGATCTCGGTGCAGGCGCGCGACGCCATCGGCCGCACCTGGCAGATGTCGACCGTGCAGCTGGACTTCAACCTGCCGGAGCGCTTCGACCTGGAGTACACCGCGGCGGACGGCTCGCGCCAGCGGCCCGTCATGATCCACCGCGCGCTGTTCGGCTCCATCGAGCGGTTCTTCGCGGTGCTGCTGGAGCACTACGCGGGTGCCATGCCGCCGTGGCTGGCGCCGGTGCAGGCGGTCGGCATCCCGATCGGCGACGCGCACGTCGAGTACCTGCAGGAGTTCGCCGCCGAGGCGAAGAAGAAGGGCCTGCGGGTCGAGGTGGACGCCTCCTCCGACCGCATGCAGAAGAAGATCCGCAACCACCAGAAGCTCAAGGTCCCGTTCATGATCATCGTCGGTGACGAGGACATGGCCGCGGGCACCGTCTCCTTCCGCTACCGCGACGGTTCGCAGGAGAACGGCATCCCGAAGGACGAGGCGCTGGCCAAGCTGGTCAAGGTCGTCGAGGACCGCGTCCAGGTCTGAGGCTTCGAGGACTGAACCCCGCCGCGCGCGGGGCCGGACCCCCGGGGAGATCACTCCCCGGGGGTCTTCTCGTCCTCCCTGGTGAACACCTGGAGCAGCCAGGACGAGAAGGAGCCGGTCACCGCGCCGAGCAGGGCCAGGCCGCCGAACATCAGGCCCGCCGCGACCGTACGGCCGACCGGGGTCACCGGCACCACGTCCCCGTACCCGACGGTGGTCAGCGTGGTGCACACCCACCAGATCGAGTCGCCGAAGGTGACGATGGACGCACCGGGCGCCAGGTGCTCGTGGTCGTACACCGTCAGCGCCCCCGAGAACCCCAGCAGCACGGCGGAGAGGCTCGCGTACGCGATCACCCGGGCGTGCAGGCCCAGGCGCGGCTTGTCCCGCCGCTTCTGGAGCACGTTGTACATCCGCACCATGCGCAGCGGGCGCAGCAGCGGCAGGATCAGCACGAGGGTGTCCAGCAGGTGCGTGCGGGCGAAGTGCAGCGGGCGCCGGCCGCTGATCCTCAGCCGCACCAGGTAGTCGGTGCCGAAGCAGGCCCAGGCGCCGAGGGTCACCGCGAGACCGGCGTCCCGCAGGCCCTGGTCCGAGTCGGGCACCAGTACGCGGACCGCGTAGCCGGCGATGAAGGCCAGGGAGATGAGGAACAGGGGCAGCTCGGTACGGCTCTCCCAGCGCTCCAGGCGGGGATCGGCTACAGGGTCCATCCGGACAGGATCGCCGCAGGCCGGCCGGTGTGCGCCCCGGCGACACGCCGCGCGGGGGCGAAGCCATATGCTGCATGGCATGACGACTGAGCCGGAGCAGCAGATCGGTGTCGGGGTGCAGGACGCGTTCCAGCGGCTGTGGACGCCCCACCGGATGGCGTACATCCAGGGCGAGAACAAGCCCACCGGCCCGGAGGCGGGCGACGGCTGTCCGTTCTGCGGGATCCCGGACATGACCGATTCGGACGGCCTGGTCGTGGCGCGGGGCCGGCACGTCTACGCGGTGCTCAACCTCTACCCGTACAACGGCGGGCACCTGATGGTGGTCCCGTACCGGCACGTTGCCGACTACACCGACCTGGACGGTCCGGAGACCGCGGAGCTCGCCGACCTGACCAAGCGGGCCATGGTCGCGCTGCGGAAGGCCTCGGGCGCCCACGGTTTCAACATCGGCATGAACCAGGGCGCGGCGGCCGGTGCCGGCATCGCCGCCCACCTGCACCAGCACATCGTGCCGCGCTGGGGCGGGGACACGAACTTCATGCCGGTGGTGGGGCACACCAAGGTGCTGCCGCAGCTGCTGGCGGACACCCGCGCGATGCTGGCGGACGCCTGGCCGACCGACTGACGCCGCCCGGCCGAGCGGCCGGCCCCGGCCGCCGGCCCGGTGCCGGACGCGAGGGGGCCCGTACGGATCGCCGTACGGGCCCCCTCGCACAGGTGCGCGGCGCGCTACGCGTCGTACAGGTCCGCCTTGCGCGGGGACGGGTCCTGGACCAGGCCGCTGACGATCATCGAGCGGTTGGTGAAGCGCTCGGTGTCCACGCCGTTCTCCTCCAGCACCTTCATCGCGGCGGAGTGCACCACCCGCAGCACCGGGGTCGCGGCGCGCATCGCGTCGTCGGCCATGAAGCGGTGGCGCCAGGGCTGGGCGGCCCAGACGTGGCGGACGCCGAACGGCTCGGGCAGGACGATCTTGCCGCCGAGGAAGTTCAGCACCGGCGGGTACCAGCTGAGCAGGGCGCGGACGCTGAGCCTGACCACCTCGTTGGTGTCGCAGAGCGGCTCGACGACCTCGACGGTCTCCCAGAACCGGATGCTCTTGGGAACCTCGTGGGTCTTCGGCGCGGACTTGGTGGTGAACAGGCCGTGGACCGGGCCCAGGGCGTGGCCGGTGACCTCCACGCGCAGGGTCTGGTAGAGCACGGTGACGGTGACCAGCATGGTGAGCACCAACTGGCCGTCCCAGAGGGTGAACTGGACGCCGAGGTAGTGGCGGTTGCCGCTGCCGAACTGCTGCTCGTTGCAGATCCGCGTTATCTCCTGGCCGGTGATCTGGAAGCTGTCGGCGCCCTCGCCGGACGGCCGGGTCACCTCCTTGGCGCCCTCGCCGACCGGGCTGACGATCCAGTGCTTGACGGAGGGGGCGGGGAAACCGCCGGTGTGCAGGGGACCGCGGTCGAGCTGGGTGAGCTGCTTCTCGATCATGCGGATGACGTCCCAGCTGCGGAACGGGTGGATCTCCGTGCCGGCGGTGCGGGGGGCCAGTTCCTCGGCCAGCTGCCAGCTGCCCCACCGGGTGCCCATGCCGAGTATCCCCTTGGGGCCGGCGTAGAAGACCGAGTTGCTGCGGTCCTCGGCAGTGAGCCTCGCCAGCTGGCGGCGCAGTTCCTCGGCCGCGGTCTCGTCGGGGTTGCCGGGCACCGCCTCGGGGATCTTGGCGCCGATGCCGCCCCCGGAGAGCAGGCCGTCCCAGCGGGCCCGCATGTCCTTGGCGGTGGACTCGCAGATACGGCGGGCCAGCGGCCAGCCGACGGCGGGGGCGATCACCATGGCGCGGAGGTAGTAGCCCCAGAAGCCGGTGAACGGCAGCCGGAACATGGCCACGGCGGCGACGATGCCGATGCCCACGAGGACGGCGGTGCCCATCCAGGTGGCCTTCCGGTCGCCCTCCTTGCCCGCGAGGGTCTTGCGGAGCTGGAAGAGGCCGAGCCACAGCAGGAGGCCGGGCAGGAAGACCACGCCGCACACGAACATGATCATGCGGAGTTTGGCGTCGCGCTCCTTGCGGATGCGGGAGGCGGCCAGGCAGTGCTCGACCACGGTCTGCGGTTCGGCCCCGAAGGACTGGACGAGGGGCTTCCGCTTGGCGCCGAGCATCCGGGCCTCGACCGCGGTGCAGAAGGCCTCGCCCAGGTTGGGCTTGAAGAGCGAGAGCTTGCCCGCCTTCACGTCGGTCTTGTACCAGTCGTTGTCGGCCTTCTGGATCTCGTCCACGGGGCTGTCGCGGTACGCCGCCGAGGCGAGGGCGTTCGTCGCCGCGGTCTGGCCGCCCGCGCCCTGGAGCGGGACCTGTGCTCCGGGACTGAAGTCGAAAAGATCGTCCGCCACCGCTGCCCCCATCACGCGCGCTTGACCCCGCCCGCCGTGCCCGGGCGGTGCCCCCTACCTTGCGGCTGTTCCCCGTGGTCACACCCGGCACACTTCGTGACGAAGCCTATCCGCCAGGTGTACCACCCCGGAACGGGACCCGGAAATGCCGCCCGCCGCAAGTGAGTTGGGCGGGCGGCTCCGGACGGCACGACCGACTACGCTCCCTTCCGGGCCTCTTCGCGCATCTTGTCCGCCAACTGCTGCGGCATGGGCTCGTGCCGGGCGTACGCGCGGTCGAAGCGGCCGGTGCCGTGGGAGACCGAGCGCAGCTCCACCGCGTACCGGTCGATCTCGATCTCGGGGATCTCGGCGCGTACGAGCGTCCGGCCGGGGCCGGCCTGTTCGGTGCCGACGACCCGGCCGCGCCGGCTGGACAGGTCACTCATGACCGGGCCGACGTACTCGTCGGGGATCAGCACGGACAGCTCCGCGACCGGTTCCAGCAGGTGGATCCGGGCCTCCGCGGCCGCTTCGCGCAGGGCGAGCGCGCCGGCGGTCTGGAAGGCGGCGTCGGAGGAGTCCACCGAGTGCGCCTTGCCGTCGACCAGGGTGATCCGTACGTCGACCAGCGGGTACCCGGCGGCCAGTCCCTTGGCGGCCTGGGCGCGCACCCCCTTCTCGACGGACGGGATGAACTGCCGCGGCACGGCGCCGCCCACCACCTTGTCGACGAACTCGATCCCGCTGCCGGGCGGCAGCGGCTCGACCTCGATCTCGCAGATGGCGTACTGGCCGTGGCCGCCGGACTGCTTGACGTGGCGGCCGCGCCCGGCGGCCCTGGTGCCGAAGGTCTCCCGGAGCGAGACCTTGTGGGGCACGGCGTCGACGTGGACGCCGTACCGGGTGCGCAGGCGCTCCAGCGCGACGTCCATGTGGGCCTCGCCCAGGCACCACAGGACCACCTGGTGGGTGTGCTTGTTCTGCTCCAGCCGCATGGTCGGGTCCTCGGCGACCAGCCGGGCCAGGCCCTGGGACAGCTTGTCCTCGTCGGCCTTGCTGTGCGCTTGGATGGCGAGGGGGAGCAGCGGGTCGGGCATCACCCAGGGCTCCATCAGGAGCGGGTCGTCCTTCGAGGAGAGGGTGTCGCCGGTCTCCGCGCGGGTGAGCTTGGCCACGCAGGCGAGGTCACCGGCGATGGCCCTGCCCAGGGTGCGCTGGGCCTTGCCGAAGGGGGAGGAGAGGGCGCCGACCCGCTCGTCGACGTCGTGGTCCTCGTGGCCGCGGTCCTTCAGGCCGTGGCCGGAGACGTGCACGGTCTCGTCGGGGCGCAGGGTGCCGGAGAAGACGCGTACGAGCGAGACGCGGCCCACGTAGGGGTCGGAGGAGGTCTTGACGACCTCGGCGACGAGCGGGCCGGCGGGATCGCAGGTGACGGCGGGGCGCGCCCTGCCCTGGGGGGTGGTGACGGCGAGTTCCGGCCGTTCCTCGGGGGTGGGGAAGCCGCCGGTGATCAGTTCGAGGAGTTCCACGGTGCCCAGGCCCTGGCGGGCGCCGTCGGTGGCGGGCGCGGCCATCAGCACGGGGTGGAAGGTGCCGCGGGCGACGGCCCGCTCCAGGTCGTCGACCAGCGTTTTCAGGTCGATCTCCGCGCCGCCGAGGTAGCGGTCCATGAGGCCCTCGTCCTCGCTCTCGGCGATGACGGCCTCGATGAGCCGGTTGCGCGCGTCCGCGATCAGGGCCAGTTCGTCCGGCTCCGGGTCGCGCTCGCGGCGTTCGCCCGAGGTGTAGTCGTACACGCGCTGGGAGAGCAGGCCGAGCAGGCCGTGGACGGGCGCGTGGCCGTCGGGGCCCGGGGGGCCGTGGAGGGGGAGGTAGAGCGGGGTGACGGCGTCGGGGTCGTCCGCGCCGAAGATCTCGCCGCAGACCGCGGTCATCTGGGCGTAGTCGGCCCGGGATGCCTCCAAATGGGTGACGACGATGGCCCGGGGCATGCCGACGGCGGCGCACTCCTCCCAGACCATGCGGGTGGCGCCGTCGACGCCGTCCGAGGCCGAGACGACGAAAAGGGCCGCGTCCGCTGCCCGCAGACCGGCCCTGAGTTCCCCGACGAAGTCGGCGTATCCGGGGGTGTCCAGAAGGTTGATCTTGATGCCGCCCCATTCGACCGGGACGAGCGAGAGCTGTACGGACCGCTGCTGGCGGTGTTCGATCTCGTCGTAGTCCGAGACCGTGCCGCCGTCCTCGACCCGTCCGGCCCGGTTGACCGCTCCGGCGGTCAGCGCGAGCGCTTCGACCAGGGTCGTCTTCCCGGCACCGCTGTGGCCGACCAGCACCACGTTCCGGATGTCGGAGGGCCGGTCGGCCGTCAGTGCCCTGCCGGCGGCCCCGGGCTGTTGGTTCGCCTTGTCGCCCATGGTTGCCTTGCCTCCCTGTTCCTTGCACGGCGAGGAGGGTGTGAGCGCGGACCCAGGGGAGGCGCGAGGGGAATCGACGGCTCCGGCGACGCCCGCGGTCCTTCGAGCTTTGCACCCGTGTCACGGTGCGTCCATACGTCGTACCCGACGCGAACCGGTGGGTGCGAGGGGGTGAACACGCCACCCCTGGCTACGATGGGCCAGCCGGTGGCCGCTGTGGCCGCGCGGCCCAGCGACCCTCCGGGAAGGCCATGCTGAACAAGTACGCGCGTGCATTCTTCACGCGTGTCCTCACACCGTTCGCCGCGTTTCTGCTCCGCCGGGGGGTGAGCCCGGACGCGGTCACCCTCATCGGCACCGCCGGTGTGGTGGCGGGTGCGCTGGTCTTCTTCCCCCGGGGCGACTTCTTCTGGGGCACGATCACGATCACCCTGTTCGTCTTCTCCGACCTGGTCGACGGGAACATGGCGCGGCAGGCCGGCGTGTCCAGCCGGTGGGGCGCCTTCCTCGACTCGACCCTGGACCGGGTCGCCGACGCGGCGATCTTCGGCGGCCTGGCGCTCTGGTACGCGGGCGGCGGGCACGACAACGTGCTGTGCGCCGTGGCGATCTTCTGCCTGGCGAGCGGCCAGGTGGTCTCGTACACCAAGGCGCGCGGCGAGTCGATCGGGCTGCCCGTGGCCGTGAACGGCATGGTCGAGCGGGCGGAGCGGCTGGTCATCACGCTGGTGGCGGCCGGTCTGTCGGGCCTCCAGACCTTCGGGGTGCCCGGCTGGATCGGCGTGCTGCTGCCAGTGGCGCTCTGGGTGGTGGCGGTCGGCTCGCTCGTCACGCTGGTGCAGCGCGTGGTGACCGTGCGGCGGGAGTCGGCGGAGGCGGACGCGGCCGAGCGCTCCCGTACCGCGGGGGACGGCGGGGCCGGGGACGGCTCCCGTACCGCCGGAAACGGCGCCCACCCGGCCGGGGACGGTGCCGCGTGAACCTGCGCGACCGGCTGACGGACGGGGTGTACGGGCTCGGCTGGAGCACCGTGAAGAAGCTGCCGGAGCCCGCGGCGACCGGGCTGGGGCGGCGCATCGCCGACTTCGCCTGGCGTCGGCGCGGCAAGAGCGTCCTGCGGCTGGAGTCGAACCTGGCCCGGGTGGTGCCCGGGGCGGACGCCGAGCGGCTGCGCGAGCTGTCGCGGGCCGGCATGCGCTCGTACATGCGCTACTGGATGGAGTCCTTCCGGCTCCCGGCCTGGGACGCCGAGCGGGTCCGGGAGACCGTGGAGATCAAGGACGACCACATCCTGCGGGAGGCGCTCGCCTCCGGACGCGGTGTCGTCATCGCCCTGCCGCACCTGGCCAACTGGGACCTCGCCGGCGCCTGGGTCACCACGTACCTCGGAGTGCCCTTCACCACCGTCGCGGAGCGGCTCAAGCCCGAGTCGCTGTACGACCGGTTCGTCGCCTACCGCGAGAGCCTGGGCATGGAGGTGCTCCCGCACAGCGGCGGCGCGGCCTTCGGGGCGCTGGCCCGGCGGCTGCGCTCGGGCGGCCTGATCTGCCTGGTCGCGGACCGGGATCTGTCCTCCTCGGGCGTCGAGGTGGACTTCTTCGGCGCCGCGGCCCGGATGCCGGCGGGGCCCGCGCTGCTGGCGCAGCAGACCGGGGCCGTCCTGCTGCCGGTGACGCTCTGGTACGACGGGGCGGCCATGCGCGGCCGCATCCACCCGGCGGTCGAGGTACCCGAGGAGGGCACCCGGCCCGCGAAGACGGCGACGATGACGCAGGCGCTGGCCGACGCCTTCGCCTCCGGCATCGGCGAGCACCCGGAGGACTGGCACATGCTCCAGCGGCTGTGGCTGGACGACCTCGAACCGCGGGGGGACCGCGCGTGAAGATCGGCATCGTCTGCCCGTACTCCTGGGACGTACCGGGCGGGGTCCAGTTCCACATCCGGGACCTGGCCGAGCACCTGATCCGGCTGGGCCACGAGGTCTCCGTCCTCGCGCCCGCGGACGACGACACCCCGCTGCCGCCGTACGTGGTCTCCGCGGGGCGGGCCGTGCCGGTGCCCTACAACGGCTCCGTGGCGCGGCTGAACTTCGGCTTCCTGTCCGCGGCGCGGGTGCGGAGGTGGCTGCACGACGGCACCTTCGACGTGATCCACATCCACGAGCCGGCCTCGCCCTCGCTCGGCCTGCTCGCCTGCTGGGCGGCGCAGGGGCCGATCGTGGCCACCTTCCACACCTCGAACCCGCGCTCCCGGGCGATGATCGCCGCGTACCCGATCCTCCAGCCGGCGCTGGAGAAGATCAGCGCCCGCATCGCCGTGAGCGAGTACGCGCGGCGCACGCTGGTGGAGCACCTCGGCGGCGACGCGGTGGTCATCCCCAACGGCGTCGACGTCGGCTTCTTCGAGAAGGCGGAGCCGAACCCGGAGTGGAGCGGCCGGACCCTGGGCTTCATCGGCCGCATCGACGAGCCGCGCAAGGGGCTGCCGGTGCTGATGGCGGCGTTCCCGGAGATCGCGGCGGCCTGCCCGGACGTACGGCTGCTCGTGGCGGGCCGGGGCGACGAGGAGGAGGCGGTGGCGACGCTGCCGGCCGAACTCCGCTCGAAGGTCACCTTCCTGGGCATGGTCTCGGACGAGGACAAGGCGCGGCTGCTGCGCAGCGTGGACGTGTACGTGGCGCCCAACACCGGCGGCGAGAGTTTCGGGATCATCCTGGTCGAGGCCCTCTCGGCGGGGGCTCCGGTGCTGGCCTCGGACCTGGACGCGTTCGCGCAGGTGCTGGACCAGGGCGCGGCGGGCGACCTCTTCACGAACGAGGACCCGGCGTCGCTGGCCCGCGGCGCGGTGCGGCTGCTGGAGGACCCGGCCCGCCGCGCGGAGCTGAGCGCCCGGGGCTCGGCGCACGTGAAGCGCTTCGACTGGTCGACGGTGGGGGCGGACATCCTGGCGGTCTACGAAACGGTCACGGACGGGGCGGCCTCGGTCGCCACCGACGAACGGGTCCCCCTCCGCACGAGGTGGGGCCTGACCCGGGACTAGGGGGTGTTGCGAAAGTCCCGCACGGCGCCCACGGCGCCCGGCACGCACTCTCGCCGCACCGGCCAAAGCCCCGAGTACGCCCAGTACGAGGGCCTTCGTCCGGCACGCCGAGAGCACGCACCGGACACCGCGGGCACCACACAGGACTTTCGCAACACCCCCTAGGCCGCGTCTTTCGGATCGGGCCGGATCAGCCCCGCCCCCGAGGGCCCGGCCCCTGGCCGCCCGATACAGGCTCTGGCTCCTTCCAGGGCCTCGGTGGGGCGGCCCCCGGCCCCCGAAGCGGGCCCTGGATCCCTCCCTGGCCCCGGCGGGGCCGGCCCTGGCTTCCGGAAGCGGCCGCCTGGCGCCGGGCATCCGGAGCGGCCCGACCTGTCGGTGAGTGCCCCGGCCGGCCGGAGGGTGCCCAAGCCGCGAAGGCGGCGCCGCAGCCGCAGCCGGCTCTGGCTTGCCGAAGCCGGCCCCACCGGAGCGGGGGCACGGACGGCCGGTACGGGGATGGTGGAGCCGGGTCGGCTGAGCGGTGCCGGGGTGGACGGGCCGGGCGCCGTGCGCCGGCATCGTGGACGGGGCCGCGGCGGTCAGGCCAAGCGCGGGGCCGCCGGCACCGCGGACGGGGTCCGGGGCGGTCGGGCCGGGCGCCGGGCCTCGAATCGGCCACCGCCACCCTCCAGCGCCGGCATCGCGGACGCCGGCCGAGCGCGGCGGACCGGTACCGTCGGGACCGCGCCGCGCAGCGGACCGGTAGAGTCGCCGGGCGTGATCGAAACCCTCGTCTGGATCGCCCTGGTGCTCGTCGCCGTCGGGATCTACCTCAGCTGGACCGCCGGACGGCTCGACCGGCTGCACACGCGCATCGACGCCGCCCGCGCCGCGCTCGACGCCCAGCTCGTGCGGCGCGCCTCCGTCGCGCTGGAGTTGGCCACGTCGGGGGTGCTCGATCCCGCCGCGTCCATCGTGCTCTACGAGGCCGCGCACGCGGCCCGCCAGGCCGAGGAGGACCACCGCGAGGTCGCCGAGAGCGAGCTCAGCCAGGCCCTGCGGGCCGTCTTCGAGGAGCCCGACCAGGTCGAGGCCGTCAAGGAGGCGCCCGGCGGCGAGGAGGCCGCCGGCGAGCTGGCCGCGGCCGTGCGCCGCGTACCCATGGCCCGGCGGTTCCACAACGACGCGGTCCGCGCGGCCCGCGCCCTGCGCCGCCACCGCAAGGTCCGCTGGTTCCGGCTGGCCGGCCACGCGCCGTTCCCGCTCGCCTTCGAAATGGACGATGAGCCTCCGGTGGCCTTGGCAGACCGCCCCGGCAGCTGACACTGGCCACTCTGGCCATGCGGAAGGATCCACTCGCTCCACATTGGCCCTTGCAGTGGACTGATCGGCCCGGTTTCCTGGCTCAGGTCGGACTTTCCGGCCCACGCCGGGTTTCCTGGCTGCGTAGTACCGCAGTACCCCGTCTGCATCGAGTGAGGTCAATCCGTGAGCACGCTTCCCACCACCCCGCAGTCCGCTGAGTCGGCCATCGGCACCTCCCGCGTCAAGCGCGGCATGGCCGAGCAGCTCAAGGGCGGCGTGATCATGGACGTGGTCAACGCCGAGCAGGCGAAGATCGCCGAGGACGCCGGCGCCGTGGCCGTCATGGCCCTGGAGCGGGTTCCCGCGGACATCCGCAAGGACGGCGGCGTCGCCCGCATGTCGGACCCGAACATGATCGAGGAGATCATCGACGCGGTCTCCATCCCGGTGATGGCCAAGTCCCGCATCGGCCACTTCGTCGAGGCCCAGGTCCTGCAGTCCCTCGGCGTCGACTACATCGACGAGTCCGAGGTCCTCGCCCCGGCCGACGAGATCAACCACTCCGACAAGTGGGCCTTCACCACCCCCTTCGTCTGTGGCGCCACCAACCTCGGTGAGGCCCTGCGCCGCATCGCCGAGGGCGCGGCCATGATCCGCTCGAAGGGCGAGGCCGGCACCGGCAACGTCGTCGAGGCCGTCCGCCACCTGCGCCAGATCAAGAACGAGATCGCCCAGCTGCGCGGCTACGACAACAACGAGCTGTACGCCGCCGCCAAGGAGCTGCGCGCCCCGTACGAGCTCGTCAAGGAGGTCGCCGAGCTCGGCAAGCTCCCGGTCGTGCTGTTCTCCGCCGGTGGCGTCGCCACCCCGGCCGACGCCGCCCTGATGCGTCAGCTCGGCGCCGAGGGCGTCTTCGTCGGCTCCGGCATCTTCAAGTCCGGCGACCCGGT
Source organism: Streptomyces sp. NPDC086023 (assembly GCF_044540325.1). Lineage (NCBI taxonomy): Bacteria > Bacillati > Actinomycetota > Actinomycetes > Kitasatosporales > Streptomycetaceae > Streptomyces > Streptomyces sp. NPDC086023. The sequence goes on along the minus strand of NZ_JBITRX010000008.1, from coordinate 181,857 downwards.
CAAGCGCGCCGCCGCCATCGTGAAGGCCACCACCTTCTACGACGACCCGAAGGTCATCGCGGACGCCTCCCGCAACCTGGGCGAGGCCATGGTCGGCATCAACTGCGACACCCTGCCCGAGGCCGAGCGCTACGCCTCCCGCGGCTGGTAAGGCACCCCGGACCATGAACAACCCTCCCATCATCGGCGTCCTGGCCCTCCAGGGTGACGTCCGGGAGCACCTGATCGCCCTGGCCGCGGCTGACGCCGTGGCCAGGCCGGTCCGGCGCCCCGAGGAGCTCGCCGAGGTCGACGCCCTGGTCATCCCCGGCGGCGAGTCCACGACCATGTCCAAGCTCGCCGTCCTCTTCGGCATGCTGGAGCCGCTGCGCGAGCGCGTGCGCGCCGGGATGCCGGTGTACGGCACCTGCGCGGGCATGATCATGCTCGCCGACAAGCTCCTGGACGGCCGTGAGGACCAGGAGACGCTCGGCGGCATCGACATGATCGTCCGCCGCAACGCGTTCGGCCGCCAGAACGAGTCCTTCGAGGCGCAGATCGCCTTCGAGGGCATCGAGGGCGGCCCCGTCGAGGGCGTCTTCATCCGCGCGCCGTGGGTGGAGTCGGTCGGCGCCTCCGCCGAGGTCCTCGCGACGTACGACGGCCACACGGTGGCCGTGCGCCAGGGGAACGTGCTGGCGACCTCGTTCCACCCGGAACTCACCGGCGACGACCGCGTCCACGCGTATTTCGTCGACATGGTGCGCGCGAGCGCCTGACGCGGCCCCGGTAGGATCTGAGGCGAACACTGTTGGTTACGCGAAGGAGACAGGCGGATGTCCGGCCACTCTAAATGGGCTACGACGAAGCACAAGAAGGCCGTGATCGATGCCAAGCGCGGCAAGCTCTTCGCGAAGCTGATCAAGAACATCGAGGTCGCGGCCCGCACCGGCGGTGCCGACCCGGACGGCAACCCGACCCTCTTCGACGCCATCCAGAAGGCCAAGAAGAGCTCGGTGCCCAACAAGAACATCGACTCCGCGGTCAAGCGTGGCGGTGGTCTTGAGGCGGGTGGCGTCGACTACGCCACGATCATGTACGAGGGCTACGGCCCGAACGGTGTCGCGGTGCTCATCGAGTGCCTCACCGACAACCGCAACCGTGCCGCGTCCGACGTGCGCGTCGCCATGACCCGCAACGGCGGTTCGATGGCCGACCCGGGCTCGGTCTCGTACCTGTTCAACCGCAAGGGCGTCGTCGTGCTGCCCAAGGGCGACCTGACCGAGGACGACGTCCTGGAGCACGTGCTCGAAGCGGGTGCCGAGGAGGTCAACGACCTCGGTGAGCAGTTCGAGGTCATCAGCGAGGCCACCGACCTGGTTGCGGTCCGCTCCGCGCTCCAGGAAGCGGGCATCGACTACGACTCGGCCGAGTCCAGCTTCGTCCCGACCATGCAGGTCGAGCTGGACGAGGAGGGCGCGCGCAAGATGTTCAAGCTGATCGACGCGCTGGAGGACAGCGACGACGTGCAGAACGTCTTCGCCAACTTCGACGTCAGCGACGAGGTCATGGCGGCGGTCGACGCCTGATCGGCAGCGGCTCCGGCGGGCCGGCGGGGGACACACCCCCCGCCGGCCCGCCGCCGTTTGGGCGGCGCTGTCGGCGGCACCCGGTAGCCTGCTCGAACCGGAGACCACAGGGAGGGTGACGTGCGCGTTCTCGGGGTGGACCCGGGGCTGACCCGGTGTGGCGTGGGGGTCGTCGAGGGAACCGCCGGCCGGCCCCTGACCATGCTCGGCGTGGGCGTCGTCCGCACGCCCGCCGACGCGGACACCCCGGTCCGGCTGGTCGGGATCGAGGCGGGCATGGAAGCCTGGCTCGACGAGTACCGGCCCGAACTGGTCGCCGTGGAGCGGGTGTTCAGCCAGCACAACGTCCGTACGGTGATGGGCACCGCCCAGGCCAGCGCGGTGGCCATGCTCTGCGCGGCCCGCCGCGGCATCCCGGTCGCCCTGCACACCCCCAGCGAGGTCAAGGCCGCCGTCACCGGCAGCGGCCGGGCGGACAAGGCTCAGGTCGGCGCGATGGTCACCCGGCTGCTCCGGCTCGACGCCCCGCCCAAGCCCGCCGACGCCGCCGACGCCCTGGCCCTCGCCATCTGCCACATCTGGCGCGCCCCCGCGCAGAACCGCCTCCAGCAGGCGGCCGCCGCACACGCCGCGGGCAGGCGGGGCGGCGGGTCCCCCGCCGAGGCCCTCCTCGCCGCCCGCCGGCCCGCCCGCACCCCGTCCGCCGCCCGCAGCCCGAAAGGCCCCACCGCATGATCGCCTTCGTCACCGGCCCCGTCGCCGCGCTGGCCCCGACCACGGCCGTGATCGAGGTCGGCGGCGTGGGCATGGCCGTCCAGTGCACCCCCACCACCATCGCCGGGCTCCGGCTCGGCGAGCAGGCGCGGCTGGCCACCTCGCTGGTCGTCCGCGAGGACTCGCTCACCCTGTACGGCTTCGCGGACGACGACGAGCGGCAGGTCTTCGAGCTCCTCCAGACCGCCAGCGGCGTCGGCCCGCGCCTCGCCCAGGCCATGCTGGGGGTGCACAGTCCCGACGCGCTGCGGACGGCGGTCTCCACCGGGGACGAGAAGGCCCTCATGGCAGTGCCGGGGATCGGCAAGAAGGGCGCCCAGAAGCTGCTGCTGGAGCTGAAGGACAAGCTGGGCGCTCCGCTGGGCTCCTCCGGTCTGGTCGGCGCCCAGCGGGTGGCGGCCGGGCCGGCGCCCTGGTCGGAGCAGCTGGCTGCCGCGCTCATCGGCCTCGGGTACGCCTCCCGGGAGGCCGACGCCGCCGTCGAGGCGGTGGCTCCGCAGGCCGAGGCCGCCATCGCCGCCGGCGGCAGCGCCCCCGTCCCGCAGCTGCTGCGGGCCGCCCTCCAGACCCTGAGCCGCACCCGCTAGCCGGGGCTCCGCCCCAACGCCGGCGAGGCTGCCTACAGCCCCTCCGGCGTTTGAGGAGCTGGGGGAGGGTCCGGGGGCGGAGCCCCCGAAAGGGGTCCGGGGCGAAGCCCCGGGAAACGGAGAAAGGGCGGGGCGGGGAGAAAGCCCCGCAGGGCAACGACCCGCACCCGGCACGGGACCGGCACCCGGCAGCGCACCGGACGACCACCGCACGACACCGAAAAGGGCAGACAACGTGAACTGGGACGAGGACGACGACACCGGCACCGCCGCGGAGCGACTGGTCGGCGCCGTCGCAGACGGCGAGGACAGCGCCGTCGAGGCGGCGCTGCGCCCGAAGGACCTCGACGAGTTCGTCGGCCAGGAGAAGGTCCGCCAGCAGCTCGACCTCGTCCTCAAGGCGGCCCGCCAGCGCGGCGCCACCGCCGACCACGTCCTGCTCTCCGGCGCCCCCGGCCTCGGCAAGACCACCCTCTCGATGATCATCGCGGCCGAGATGGGCGCCCCGATCCGGATCACCTCGGGCCCCGCCATCCAGCACGCGGGCGACCTGGCGGCCATCCTCTCCTCCCTCCAGGAGGGCGAGGTGCTGTTCCTCGACGAGATCCACCGGATGTCCCGGCCCGCCGAGGAGATGCTCTACATGGCGATGGAGGACTTCCGCGTCGACGTGATCGTCGGAAAGGGCCCCGGCGCCACCGCCATCCCCCTGGAGCTGCCGCCCTTCACCCTGGTCGGCGCCACGACCCGGGCCGGCCTGCTGCCCCCGCCCCTGCGCGACCGCTTCGGCTTCACCGGCCACATGGAGTTCTACGCCCCCGAGGAGCTGGAGCGCGTCGTCCACCGCTCCGCCCGCCTGCTCGACGTGGAGATCGACGCCGACGGGGCCGCCGAGATCGCCGGCCGCTCCCGCGGCACCCCCCGCATCGCCAACCGCCTGCTCCGCCGCGTCCGCGACTACGCCCAGGTGAAGGCCGACGGTGTGATCAACCGCGAGATCGCGGCAGCGGCCCTCGGCGTGTACGAGGTGGACGCGCGCGGCCTGGACCGCCTCGACCGCGCCGTGCTGGAGGCCCTGCTGAAGCTCTTCGGCGGCGGCCCGGTGGGACTGTCCACCCTGGCCGTGGCCGTGGGGGAGGAGCGCGAGACCGTCGAGGAGGTGGCCGAACCCTTCCTGGTGCGCGAGGGACTGCTGGCCCGCACCCCGCGAGGCCGGGTGGCCACGCCCGCGGCCTGGGCCCACCTGGGCCTCGTACCGCCGCGGCAGGCCGGAAGTGGATCAAGCGGACAACAGGGCCTGTTCGGGGCGTGACGGCGCGGAGGGTCGCCTGGTCAGGAACCCGGGTGCCATGCTGGGCGTTGTTCCATCGGTGCGGACTCGCCTAGACTCCGCCGATGCCGACCGTCCGAGGTCGGCGTGCCCACCCCCGTAGAAAATGGCCGCCTCTCCTGCGCGGTCGTGCGAAGGAAACTCCGTCCCGTGAACAATCTCGTGACCTTCCTCCCGTTCATCGTGCTCATCGGGGCCATGTTCCTGATGACCCGCTCCGCCAAGAAGAAGCAGCAGGCGGCGGCATCGATGCGCGACCAGATGACGCCCGGCACCGGTGTGCGCACGATCGGCGGCATGTACGCCACGGTGAAGGAAGTCGGCGACGACACCGTCACCCTCGAGGTCGCCCCCGGCGTCCACGCGGTCTACGCGAAGAACGCCATCGGTGCCGTCCTCGAGGATGCGGAGTACAACCGCATCGTGCACGGCGCCGGCGATGATCTGACCATCGACACGCCGGTCGTCCCGGACGACGCGTCCTCCCTCACCGAGGCCGCGGACAAGGCGGACGACACCAAGATCGACCTCGGCAAGTCCGAGGCCGACGGGGACACCCAGGGCACCAAGGACGGCAAGACGGACGGCGAGGCCGACGCGAAGTAAGCCGGCCGACGGGGACCGCGCGACGCCCACCGGCGTCCGGCGCGGTCCCGGTCAGTGCTCACTTCTGCGGGGGGCAGGCCCCCACAACACTTTCGTGGCCGCCTGAGCGCACACCCGGCGCGGGCGGTTGGACAGGGAGATACGACAAGGTGGCAGCACCGAAGAAGGGCCGACGGCCCACGGGGGCTCAGGGCAGGCCGGGGCGTGCCCTGGCGGTGATCCTGATCGCGATGGTGGCGCTCACCGCGGGGATGTTCATCTCCAAGCAGACGACGCCCCGCCTGGGCATCGACCTGGCGGGTGGCACGACCATCACGCTCAAGGCCAAGAGCGAGCCCGGCAAGCCGAACGCGGTCAACGAGACCAACATGAACACCGCGGTCGGCATCATCGAGCGCCGTGTCAACGGTCTCGGCGTCTCCGAGGCCGAGGTCCAGACGCAGGGCCGCGATCACATCATCGTGAACATCCCCAAGGGGACGAACGAGAAGCAGGCCCGCGAGCAGGTCGGCACGACCGCGCAGCTCTACTTCCGCCCGGTCGTGGCGTACGCGCCCGGCGCCCCGGCGGCCCCCGAGCCGACCCCGTCGGCGAGCCCCTCCGGCAAGCCGAAGGCGGAGGGCGGCAAGAGCACCGCCACCCCGACCCCCAAGGCGAGCGCGAGCTCCCAGGGCCGCGCGGTGCCGGAGGCCCTGAAGGCCCCGAGCCCGACGCCGACGCCGGACGCCTCGAAGAAGGCCGACGACAAGAAGGCGACCCCGGCTCCGACGCCGACCCCGGACGCCGCCACCGGTGACCTCCAGAAGCAGTTCGCCGCACTGGACTGCACCAAGGAGGCCGTGCGGGCCAACGCCGGCAAGAACGCCAAGCCCACCGAGCCCACCGTCGCCTGTGGCCTGAACAACGCCGGCCAGTGGTCGAAGTGGCTGCTGGGCCCGGTCGAGGTCGACGGCCAGGACGTCTCCGACGCCAAGGGTGTCCTCGACCCGCAGCGCGCGATGTGGATCGTCCAGCTGAAGTTCACGGACAAGGGCGCCGACAAGTTCGCCAAGACCACCGGCGCGCTGGCTGCCAAGCAGTCCCCGCAGAACCAGTTCGCCATCGTGCTCGACGGCGAGGTCATCTCCGACCCGTCCGTCAGCACCGCGATCACCGGCGGCAACGCCGAGATCTCCGGCGGCTTCACCCAGCAGTCCGCCCAGGACCTGGGTAACATGCTCTCGTACGGCGCCCTGCCGCTGTCCTTCCAGGAGGACAGCGTCACCACCGTCACCGCCGCGCTCGGCGGCGAGCAGCTGAAGGCCGGCCTCATCGCCGGTGCCATCGGCCTCGCCCTCGTCGTGATCTACCTCGTGGCGTACTACCGGGGCCTGGCGTTCATCGCCATCATCAGCCTCCTGGTCTCCGCGATCCTCACGTACACGATCATGGCGCTGCTCGGCAAGGGCATCGGGTTCGCCCTGAACCTGCCCGCCGTCTGTGGTGCGATCGTCGCCATCGGCATCACCGCGGACTCGTTCATCGTGTACTTCGAGCGCATCCGCGACGAGGTCCGCGAGGGCCGCACCCTGCGCCCGGCCGTCGAGCGTGCCTGGCCGCGCGCCCGGCGCACCATCCTGGTCTCCGACTTCGTGTCGTTCCTGGCCGCGGCCGTGCTGTTCATCGTCACCGTCGGCAAGGTGCAGGGCTTCGCGTTCACGCTGGGCCTGACCACCCTCCTCGACGTGGTCGTGGTCTTCCTCTTCACCAAGCCGATCATGACGCTGCTGGCGCGCACCAAGTTCTTCGCCGACGGCCACCCGTGGTCGGGCCTGGACCCGAAGCGCCTCGGCGCCAAGCCGCCGCTGCGCCGCTCCCGCCGTGCCACCGCTCCTGCCGCTGGCAGCCCCGTCGAACCGAAGGAGGCCTGAGATGTCGAAGCTCGGTAACCTCGGCGCCCGGCTGTACCGAGGCGAGGTCGGCTACGACTTCGTCGGCAAGCGGATGATCTGGTACGCCGTCTCGATCCTGATCACCATCACGGCGATCGTGGCGCTGGCCGTCCAGGGCCTCAACATGGGCATCGAGTTCAAGGGCGGTGCCGTCTTCACCACCCCGAAGACCACCGTGTCGGTGGAGAAGGCCCAGGAGGACGCGGAGACGGCCTCCGGCCACGACGCGATCGTCCAGGAGCTCGGCACCGGCGGCCTGCGCATCCAGATCTCCGGTCTGGACACCGACCAGGCCAACGACGTGAAGACGAAGCTCGCCGCCGACCTGGGGGTCAAGGAGGCGGACATCAACGCCGACCTCGTCGGCCCCAGCTGGGGTGAGCAGATCGCGAACAAGGCCTGGACCGGCCTCGCGGTCTTCATGATCCTCGTGGTGATCTACCTCGCCATCGCCTTCGAGTGGCGCATGGCCGTCGCCGCGCTGATCGCGCTCATCCACGACCTCACCATCACCGTCGGCATCTACGCGCTGGTCGGCTTCGAGGTCACCCCGGGCACGGTCATCGGTCTGCTGACGATCCTCGGTTACTCCCTCTACGACACCGTCGTCGTCTTCGACGGTCTGAAGGAAGCCTCCAAGGACCTCACCAAGCAGACCCGCTACACCTACAGCGAGGTCGCCAACCGCAGCCTCAACGGCACGCTGGTCCGCTCGATCAACACCACCGTCGTGGCGCTGCTGCCCGTCGCCGGCCTGCTGTTCATCGGCGGCGGCGTGCTGGGTGCCGGCATGCTCAACGACATCTCGCTGTCGCTGTTCGTCGGCCTCGCGGCCGGCGCGTACTCCTCGATCTTCATCGCCACCCCGCTGGTCGCCGACCTCAAGGAGCGCGACCCGGCGATGAAGGCCCTCCGCAAGCGCGTGCTCGCCAAGCGGGCCGCGGCCGCCGCGAAGGGCGAGTCCCCGGACGACGCCGACGACGCGGGCGCCGAGGTCGTGGGCCAGGGCGGCCGTACCGCGCGGACGGGACACCGCCGGTGACCGGGGCCGTACGCGAGCTGCTGCTCAGCCGGATCAAGGACGTACCGGACTACCCGAAGCCCGGGGTGATGTTCAAGGACATCACCCCGCTGCTGGCGGACCCGGAGGCGTTCGGTGCCCTCACCGAGGCCCTCGCCGAGCTGTGCGCACGGTACGGCGCGACGAAGATCGTCGGTCTTGAGGCACGCGGGTTCATCCTCGCCGCCCCGGTGGCGGTCCGGTCGCGGATCGGCTTCGTGCCGGTCCGCAAGGCCGGCAAGCTGCCCGGGGCGACCCTCCGGCAGGCGTACGAGCTCGAGTACGGCACCGCGGAGATCGAGGTGCACGCCGAGGACCTGGTCCCGGGCGACCGGGTCATGGTCATCGACGACGTACTGGCCACCGGCGGCACCGCCGAGGCCTCGCTGGAGCTGATCCGGCGGGCCGGGGCGGACGTCGCGGGCGTCGCGGTGCTGATGGAGCTCAGCTTCCTCGCCGGCCGCGCGCGCCTGGAGGCCAGCCTGGGCGGGGCCCCGCTGGAGGCCCTGATCGTGGTCTGACGACCGCACTCTCCCGCGGAGCGGCGGGCACCGGAACACGTCCGGCGCCCGCCGCTTCCGTGTCTGCGGGGGTCCCCGGGGCCGTCCGCAGGGCGGCCGCGGGGAACGTGCCGGGCCACAGGTCGCTACCATGGGTTTTCCGGACCTGACCGGGGCCCCGGAACCTCCCCCGGACTCCGGGGGGACCCCCAGAGGAGCGCTCTTGCCAGACGAGGTCCAGCCACTCTCCGCCGCGCAGCCCGACAAGAAGGCAGACCCGGCCACGGCGCCCGCCGCCACGCCCCCCGCGGCACCCAAGCCCGTACCGCCGGTTCCGCCCCGGCCGCTGCCGGCCAAGCCCGGCGGTTCGTCCAACCGCGTGCGGGCCCGACTCGCCCGGCTGGGCGTCCAGCGCTCCAACCCGTACAACCCGGTCCTGGAGCCGCTGCTGCGCATCGTCCGCAGCAACGACCCGAAGATCGAGACGGCTACGCTCCGGCAGATCGAGAAGGCCTACCAGGTCGCCGAGCGCTGGCACCGCGGCCAGAAGCGCAAGAGCGGCGACCCGTACATCACGCACCCGCTCGCGGTGACGACGATCCTCGCCGAGCTGGGCATGGACCCGGCCACGCTGATGGCGGGCCTGCTGCACGACACCGTCGAGGACACCGAGTACGGGCTCGACCAGCTCCGCCGCGACTTCGGTGACGCCGTCGCCCTGCTCGTCGACGGCGTCACCAAGCTGGACAAGGTCAAGTTCGGTGAGGCCGCGCAGGCCGAGACGGTCCGCAAGATGGTCGTCGCCATGGCCAAGGACCCGCGCGTCCTGGTCATCAAGCTCGCGGACCGCCTGCACAACATGCGCACCATGCGCTACCTCAAGCGGGAGAAGCAGGAGAAGAAGGCCCGCGAGACGCTTGAGATCTACGCGCCCCTGGCCCACCGCCTGGGCATGAACACGATCAAGTGGGAGCTGGAGGACCTCGCCTTCGCGATCCTCTACCCCAAGATGTACGACGAGATCGTCCGCCTGGTCGCCGAGCGCGCCCCCAAGCGGGACGAGTACCTCGCCGTCGTCACCGACGAGGTCCAGGCCGACCTGCGGGCCGCCCGCATCAAGGCGACCGTCACCGGCCGCCCGAAGCACTACTACAGCGTCTACCAGAAGATGATCGTGCGGGGCCGCGACTTCGCCGAGATCTACGACCTGGTGGGCATCCGCGTCCTCGTCGACACCGTCCGCGACTGCTACGCGGCGCTGGGCACCGTCCACGCCCGCTGGAACCCGGTTCCGGGGCGGTTCAAGGACTACATCGCGATGCCCAAGTTCAACATGTACCAGTCGCTCCACACGACGGTCATCGGGCCCAACGGCAAGCCGGTCGAGCTGCAGATCCGCACCTTCGACATGCACCGCCGCGCCGAGTACGGCATCGCCGCGCACTGGAAGTACAAGCAGCAGACCGTCGCCGGCGCCTCCAAGATCCGCACCGACGTCCCGCAGGCCGCCAAGGGCAGCGCCGGCCAGGACACGGTCAACGACATGGCCTGGCTGCGCCAGCTGCTGGACTGGCAGAAGGAGACCGAGGACCCGGGCGAGTTCCTCGACTCTCTGCGCTTCGACCTCTCCCGCAACGAGGTCTTCGTCTTCACGCCGAAGGGCGACGTCATAGCGCTCCCGGCCGGGGCCACGCCGGTCGACTTCGCCTTCGCCGTCCACACCGAGGTCGGCTACCGGACCATAGGGGCCCGGGTCAACGGCCGCCTCGTCCCGCTGGAGTCCACCCTGGACAACGGCGACCTCGTGGAGGTCTTCACCTCCAAGGCCGAGGGCGCCGGGCCGTCCCGCGACTGGCTGACCTTCGTCAAGTCGCCGCGCGCCCGCAACAAGATCCGGGCCTGGTTCTCCAAGGAGCGCCGCGACGAGGCGATCGAGCAGGGCAAGGACGCCATCGCGCGGGCCATGCGCAAGCAGAACCTGCCGATCCAGCGGATCCTCACCGGCGACTCGCTGGTCACCCTGGCCCACGAGATGCGCTACCCCGACATCTCCTCGCTGTACGCGGCGATCGGCGAGGGACACGTGTCGGCGCAGGCCGTCGTCTCCAAGCTCGTCCAGGCCATGGGCGGTGAGGAGGCCGCGAACGAGGACATCGAGGAGAGCGTCCCGCCGTCGCGCGGCCGCTCCAAGCGGCGGGCCAACGCCGACCCCGGCGTCGTGGTCAAGGGCGTCGAGGACGTGTGGGTCAAGCTGGCCCGCTGCTGCACGCCGGTGCCGGGCGACCCGATCATCGGCTTCGTCACGCGCGGCAGTGGCGTATCGGTTCACCGCGCCGACTGCGTGAACGTCGACTCGCTCTCGCAGCAGCCCGAGCGGATCCTCGAAGTCGAGTGGGCGCCCACCCAGTCGTCCGTCTTCCTGGTCGCCATACAGGTCGAGGCGCTGGACCGGTCCCGCCTCCTGTCCGACGTCACGCGGGTCCTCTCCGACCAGCACGTCAACATCCTGTCGGCGGCCGTGCAGACCTCCCGCGACCGGGTGGCCACCTCGCGGTTCACCTTCGAGATGGGCGACCCCAAGCACCTGGGCCACGTACTGAAGGCCGTACGCGGCGTGGAGGGCGTCTACGACGTCTACCGCGTCACCTCGGCCCGCAGGCCCTAGCCGGCCGGCCCGCAGGGCCCCGGCGGCCGGGCGACGACACGAAGAGGGGCTCCCGTACCGCGGTACGGGAGCCCCTCTCGTTCGCTCGGGACGGCGTCCCGGCGGCCTGATCGGCCTGATCAGCCGCCGAACTCCTCCAGGCCCTTCAGCGCCTGGTCCAGGAGGGCCTGGCGGCCCTCCAGCTCACGCTGGAGCTTGTCGGCCTTGGCGGTGTTGCCCGCCGCGCGGGCGGCCTCGGCCTGCTCGCGCAGCTTGTCGACGGCCGCCTGCAGCTGACCGGTCAGACCCGCGGCACGCGCCCGCGCCTCCGGGTTCGTCCGGCGCCACTCGGCCTCCTCTGACTCCTGGATGGCCCGCTCGACGGCGTGCATCCGGCCCTCGACCTTGGGACGGGCGTCCCGCGGCACGTGGCCGATGGCCTCCCAGCGCTCGTTGATGGACCGGAACGCGGCACGCGCGGCCTTCAGGTCCGTCACCGGGAGGAGCTTCTCGGCCTCGTCGGCCAGCTCCTCCTTGAGCTTCAGGTTCTCCGCCTGCTCGGCGTCACGCTCGGCGAACACCTCGCTGCGCGCCGCGAAGAAGACGTCCTGCGCGCCGCGGAAGCGGTTCCACAGGTCGTCCTCGGCCTCGCGCTGCGCCCGGCCGGCCGCCTTCCAGTCCGCCATCAGCTCGCGGTAGCGGGCGGCCGTCGGGCCCCAGTCGGTGGAGCCGGAGAGGGACTCGGCCTCGACGACCAGCCGCTCCTTGATCTTGCGGGCGTCCTCGCGCTGCGCGTCCAGGGACGCGAAGTGCGCCTTGCGCCGCTTGGAGAACGCCGAGCGGGCGTGCGAGAAGCGGTGCCACAGCTCGTCGTCCGACTTGCGGTCGAGGCGGGGCAGCCCCTTCCACGTGTCGACCAGGGCGCGCAGCCGCTCGCCCGCGGACCGCCACTGGTCGCTCTGCGCCAGCTCCTCGGCCTCGGCGACCAGCGCCTCCTTCGCGTGCTTGGCCTCGTCGGTCTGCTTGGCCTTCTGGGCCTTGCGCTCCTCGCGGCGCGACTCGACCGTCTCGACCAGCTTGTCGAGCCGCACGCGCAGCGCGTCGAGGTCGCCCACCGCGTGGTGCTCCTCGACCTGCTGGCGAAGGTGATCGATCGCCGTCGTCGCGTCCTTGGCGGACAGGTCGGTGGTCCGCACCCGTCGTTCGAGGAGGCCGATCTCGACCACCAGGCCCTCGTACTTGCGCTCGAAGTAGGCCAGGGCCTCCTCAGGGGTGCCCGCCTGCCACGATCCGACGACCTGCTCGCCCTCGGCAGTACGCACGTACACGGTGCCCGTCTCGTCGACGCGGCCCCACGGGTCGCTGCTCACAGCGCCTCCTCCACCTGATGCCGGGGGTCAAGCCCCCTGGCATCGTCCACAGTTTCCTGGGGCGGGCAGCGCCCGCCCTGCACAACGCCAATCTAGGCGACCGCCGGGCCGCCTGTCCGCATCCGGCGACACGGAATCTCGCCCGTCAGCCCTTGGCGACCGTCGCCTTTTCGATGGTCACTCCCTTTTGCGGCGCTCCGTCCGTCGCACCGCCCGCGACACCGGCCTTCGCGACCTCCTCCACGGCCTTCAGACCGGCCGCGTCGAGCTTGCCGAAGGGCGTGTACGTCGGGGGCAGCTTGCTGTCCTTGTACACGAGGAAGAACTGGCTGCCGCCCGAGCCGGGCTGCCCGGTGTTGGCCATGGCCACGGTGCCGGCCGGGTACGTCACCGTGCCGTCCGCGCCCGCCTTGCCCAGGCCGTCCAGGTTCTCGTCCGGGATCGTGTAGCCCGGGCCGCCACTGCCGGTGCCCTGCGGGTCGCCGCACTGGAGGACGAAGATGCCGCCCGTGGTCAGCCGGTGGCACTTCGTCTTGTCGAAGTAGCCGGCGTCGGCCAGCGACTTGAACGAGTTCACGGTGTGCGGGGTCTTGGCCGCGTCCATCGTGATGCCGAGGTCGCCCTGGTTCGTCTTGAGGGCGAACGTGTACTTCGCCTTCCGGTCGATCGCCATCGCGGGCTCCTTCTTCGCCTCCGGCGTGGCCGAAGGTGTCGCCGTGGCGCTCGGCCGGGCCTCGGGGGTGGCGTCGTCCTTCGAGGAGAACGCGCCGGACGCCACGGTCGCCACGACCGCCGCGATCACCACCGCCACCGCCGAGCCGATGACCGCGCCCTTGCGGCGCGCCTTGCGCTGGGCCTCCACCCGGCGCTGCTGCTGCCGCTCGAACTTCTCCCTGGCGTTCTTCCGCCGCTGCTCACTGGTGACCACCGGGTCGTCTCCTTGTGCTCTCACGTACTGCTGTCCGGGCTGGGTCAGGCCGTACCGTATATGGGTTCGCTGTGTGCTGAGCAGCGCCGGTAGGCTCTGATCTGCCGCAATCCGCCGGCCGCTACGCCGGCCCGATGACGATCTGAGGACGAACGTGCTCATTGCCGGGTTCCCCGCCGGGGCCTGGGGGACCAACTGCTACGTGGTCGCCCCCGCCGCCGGCGAGGAGTGCGTGATCATCGACCCGGGCCACCAGGCCACCCAGGGAGTCGAGGACACCCTCCGGAAACATCGGCTCAAGCCCGTCGCGGTCGTCCTCACCCACGGCCACATCGACCATGTCGCCTCCGTGGTTCCGGTCTGCGGGGCGCACGACGTGCCCGCCTGGATCCACCCCGAGGACCGCTACATGATGAGCGACCCGGAGAAGGCCCTGGGCCGTTCCATCGGGATGCCGCTGATGGGCGAGCTGACCGTGGGGGAGCCGGACGACCTCCGCGAGCTCACCGACGGCAGCGAGCTGAAGCTGGCCGGTCTGGACCTCACCGTCGCGCACGCGCCCGGTCATACCAGGGGGTCGGTGACCTTCCGGATGCCCGAGCTCGCGGACGTGCCGTCCGTGTTCTTCTCGGGCGACCTGCTGTTCGCCGGCTCCATCGGACGCACCGACCTGCCCGGCGGCTCCCACGCCGAGATGCTCGAGTCGCTGGCCCGCGTGTGCCTGCCGCTCGACGACTCCACCGTGGTGCTGTCCGGCCACGGCCCCCAGACCACCATCGGCCGCGAGCGCGCGACCAACCCGTACCTCCGGGAAGTCGCCGCCGGCCTGGGAGACGGCACCGCCGCTCCACGACGAGGAATGTGACGAGAGTTTCGTGAGCACCTTCAAGGCCCCCAAGGGCACGTACGACCTGATCCCGCCGTACTCCGCGAAGTACCTGGCGGTGCGCGAGGCCATTTCCAGTCCGCTCCGCACGTCCGGCTACGGCTACATCGAGACCCCCGGCTTCGAGGACGTCGACCTCTTCGCCCGCGGCGTCGGCGAGTCCACGGACATCGTGACCAAGGAGATGTACGCCTTCGAGACCAAGGGCGGCGACAGGCTCGCCCTGCGTCCCGAGGGCACCGCCTCCGTGCTGCGCGCGGCCCTGGAGGCCAGCCTGCACAAGCAGGGCAACCTGCCGGTCAAGCTCTGGTACTCGGGCTCGTACTACCGCTACGAGCGCCCCCAGAAGGGCCGCTACCGCCACTTCTCGCAGGTCGGCGCCGAGGCGATCGGCGCCGAGGACCCGGCCCTGGACGCCGAGCTGATCATCCTGGCCGACCAGGCGTACCGCTCGCTGGGCCTGCAGAACTTCCGCATCCTGCTGAACTCGCTGGGCGACAAGGAGTGCCGCCCGGTCTACCGCGAGGCGCTCCAGACCTTCCTGCGCGGCCTCGACCTGGACGAGGAGACCCTGCGCCGGGCCGAGATCAACCCGCTGCGCGTGCTGGACGACAAGCGTGCCGACGTCCAGAAGCAGCTCGTCGACGCCCCGCTGCTGCGGGACTACCTGTGCGACGCGTGCAAGGCGTACCACGAGGAGGTGCGTGCGCTGGTGACCGCGGCGGGCGTGGTCTTCGAGGACGACGCGAAGCTGGTGCGCGGCCTGGACTACTACACCCGCACCACCTTCGAGTTCGTGCACGACGGCCTGGGCTCGCAGTCCGCGGTGGGCGGCGGCGGCCGGTACGACGGCCTGTCCGAGATGATCGGCGGCCCCGCGCTGCCGTCCGTGGGCTGGGCGCTGGGCGTGGACCGCACGGTGCTGGCCCTGGAGGCCGAGGGCGTGGAGCTGGACATCCCGGCCGCCACGGCCGTGTTCGCCGTCGCCATCGGCGAGGAGGCCCGCCGGCTGCTGTTCGGCAAGGTGACCGAGCTGCGCCGGGCCGGGGTCGCGGCCGACTTCGCGTACGGCGGCAAGAGCCTCAAGGGCGCCATGAAGGACGCGAACCGCAGCGGCGCGCGGCTCACCGTGGTCGCCGGCGAGCGGGACCTCGCCGAGGGCGTCGTCCAGCTCAAGGACATGGAGTCCGGCGAGCAGACCGCGGTGCCGGTCGCGGACCTGGTGGCCACGGTTCAGGCGAAGCTGGCGTAACGCCGGCCGGCCGGGCGAGCCCGGCGCGGCACCGGCCGGACGCCGGAGGGGCCTGCCGCGAGCGGCAGGCCCCTCCAGCGCCCCCGCGTCTACAGCAGGCCCTCGCGCAGGGCGGTGGTCACGGCTGCGGTGCGGTCGTCCACGCCCAGCTTGCCGAAGATCCGCAGCAGGTGGGTCTTGACCGTGGACTCCGCCACGTAGAGGCGGCGGCCGACCTCCGCGTTGGTCAGGCCGTCAGCGACCAGCCGCAGCACCGCCACCTCCCGGTCCGAGAGCCGGGGCCGCTCGGACTTCGCGCGCAGCCGGTCCACCAGGCGGCCCGCGACCGTGGGGGCCAGCACCGTCTCGCCGCGCACGGCCGCCCGCACCGCCTCGGCCAGCTCCCCGCGGGCCAGGTCCTTCAGGAGGTAGCCCGCGGCGCCCGCCTCCACCGCCCGCAGGATGTCGCGGTCCGTCTCGTACGTCGTGAGGACCACGACCCGGCAGGGCAGGCCCGCCGCGGTGATCCGGCCGGTCGACTCGACCCCGTCGCCGCCCGGCATCCGCAGGTCCATCAGCACGATGTCCGGCCGCAGTTCGGCGGCCAGGGCCTCCGCCTGCGGGCCGCTGGCGGCCTCGCCGACCACCTCCAGGTCCTGTTCGGCGCTGAGCATGCCGCGCAGGCCCTCCCGTACCACGGGGTGGTCGTCGGCGAGCACGATGCGGATCACGGGGCACTCCCGGGGTCGGTCGGCAGGGTGACGGAGACGGTGGTGCCCAGGCCGGGGGCGCTGGTCACGGACGCGGTGCCGCCCGCCTCGGCGGCGCGGGCGCGCAGGCCGCGCAGGCCGAATCCGCGGGTCGGGGCGTCGGGCGCGAAGCCGCGGCCCCCGTCCCGCACCGACACCGTCAGTTCGTGATCACCGTAGGCGAGCGAGAGCCGGACCGCGGCGCCGGGGCCCGCGTGCTTGGCGGCGTTGGCCAGGGCCTCCTGGCAGGTGCGCAGGGCCACCACGTCCAGCGCGGGCGGCAGCGGCCGCACCGGGCCGGTGACGGCGACCTCGGCCGGGGGTTCGTGCCGGGCGGCCAGTCGTCGTACCGCGTCGGGCAGCGAGCCGCCGTCCAGGTCGGCCGGCGCGCCGCCGGCGACCAGGGCCCGGGCCTCGGCGAGGTTCTGCCTTGCCGTGACCGCCATCAGGTCCAGGTGCCGGCGGGCCTCCGGCAGGTCGTGGTCGAGCTCGGACTGCACGGCCTGGACGAGCATCAGCAGGCTGGTGAACCCCTGGGCCAGCGTGTCGTGGATCTCCCGGGACATCCGCTCCCGCTCGGCCAGCGCGCCGCGCTCCGCGGAGAGCCGGGCCACCTCCTCGCGGCGGGCCTCCAGTTCGGCGATGAGGCGGGCCCGGTCCCTGCTCTGCTCGATGATCCGGATGATCCAGCCGCCGAAGAAGGCGGAGAAGACCAGCGTCACCACGGCGAACACGGAGTTGAAGAAGACCACGTGGACCGGGGGCCGCCAGATCAAAGCCCAGCCGGCGACCGGTCCGAGGTTCAGCACGGCGGACGCGGCCATCGCCCGGCGCAGGGACAGCAGCATGAAGCAGTGCGGCGCCAGGGCGAAGGTGGCCAGCCGGGTCTCGCCGGCCAGGAAGCCGGCGGGCAGGAACAGCGCCATCGCCCCCGCGAGGTACACCGTCGAGCGCCGCAGGTCCTCGCCCTCGGTGAGGATCGCCGGCCGTCCCACCACCACGTACCAGGGCACGAGGACCGCCAGCAGGCCCACGGCGGTCAGCCGGTACGGGGCGGGCGGTTCGGCGGCCCCGAGCAGGAACACCGCGGTCGCCGCCCAGACGACCGCGAAGTAGAGGTCCCAGGGCCGGAACGCGCGCTCCCACACGTGGGCGTCGCGCGCTCCGGCGCTCCCGGCGAACTCCGTCAGCCGTCGCGGCGGCTCTTCCACTTGAAGGTGAGCAGACACAGCACCAATCCTCCGATGCACCACGCGCCCAGCACCAGGGCGGTCCGTCCGTACTCCCAGCTCCCCGCCTGCTCCAGCACGGCGGCCGACTCCGGCAGGAACACCCCGCGGAAGCCCTGGCACATCCACTTCAGGGGGAACAGCGCGCCGATGTTCAGCAGCCAGTCGGGCAGCGAGCCGACCGGGATGTACACCCCGGAGACGAACTGCAGGACCAGGAACGGCAGGACGACCACGGAGCTCGCGCTCTTGCCGGAGCGGGGCAGGCTGCTGATCGCGATGCCGAGGAGGGCGCAGCCGGTCAGGCCGAGGGCGAACACCCAGCCGAAGGTCAGCCACTTGGCGGCGGTGCCCGGCAGGTCGAGGCCGAACAGCGCGGTGCCCACGCCGAGCAGCAGCGCGGTCTCGGCGAGCCCGGTGACCAGCACCAGCCAGACCTTGCCGAGGAAGTAGGCGGCCGGGGGCATCGGCGTGCCGCGCAGCCTCCGCAGCACCTTCTCGTCGCGCTCGATGGCGATGGAGATGCCCAGCGACTGGAACGAGACGGACATGACGCCCGCGGCGACCATGCCGGCCGCGTAGAGCTGGGAGGCGGTGATGTCGGTGCCCTCCACCTGGTCCCGGAAGATCGAGGCGAACAGGGCCAGGAACACCACCGGGAAGGCGAAGGTGAAGATCACCTGGTCGCGCTGGCGGAAGAACTGGCGCAGTTCCAGGACGCCCCGGGCAAGGCCCAGGGTCCAGGCGCCGGGCAGGGCGCGGGCGGCGGCCTTCGGGGAGGTCGCGGCCGTGGCGGCGGCGGTGGTCATCGGACGTCCTTCCGGGTGAGGGGGGCGGTCGCGGCCGGGCCGGCCGTGCCGTCGGCGGGGCCCTGCTGTCCGGTCACGCGCAGGTACACGTCTTCGAGGGTGGGGCGGGTGACGCGCAGCCCCGGGATCTCGCCGTCGAAGCGGGCCATCAGCTCGGCCACGGTCCGGGTCGGGGTGTCGGTCGCCATGGAGCGGGACGCGCCGTCCGGGCCGTCGGTCCACTCGACGGTGGCGCCGGTGCCGTACCGGCGGCGCAGCGCGGCCGGTTCGCCCTCGGCGACGACCCTGCCGCCGGCCACCACCGCGAGCCGGTCGGCCAGGGCCTCGGCCTCCTCCAGGTAGTGGGTGGTGAGCAGGATGGTCGTGCCCTCGTCCGCCAGCTGCCGGATCAGCTCCCAGAACTGTCGCCGGGCGGCCGGGTCGAAGCCGGTGGTGGGCTCGTCGAGGAGCAGCAGCTGCGGGCCGCCGATGACCCCGAGCGCCACGTCGAGGCGGCGCCGCCGGCCGCCGGACAGGCCCTTGACCCGCCGGTCCGCCTCGGCCTCCAGGCCGACCAGGGCGATCACTTCGCGCGGGTCGCGCGGCGCCGGGTAGTAGCGCGCGAAGTGCTCGACGGTCTCCCGTACCGTCAGCTCCGCCGGGGCCGACTCGTCCTGCCAGACGATGCCGACCCGGGAGCGCCAGGCCCGGCCGGCCGTCGCGGGGTCCGCGCCCAGGACGCGGACCTCGCCGCCGTCGCGGGTGCGGTGCCCCTGGAGGATCTCGACCGTCGTGCTCTTGCCGGCGCCGTTGGGGCCGAGGAGGCCGAAGACCTCGCCCTGCCGGATCGTCAGGTCGAGGCCGTCGACGGCCCGGACCTCCCCGTACTGCTTGCGCAGTCCGTGTACTTCCACTGCGAGAGTCGTCATGTCCAAGAGCCTGGCGGGCGGGTGGCCGGAACGGTCCCCCCGCCCGTACGGACTCGTGTCCACCGAACGGTGGACAGCGGGGCCCGTGCGGCACAATGACCTTGCTCCTACGGGCCGGACGACCGATGACGGGATACGAACGACGCCATGACCACCACAGCTGAGAAGACCACGCGGACCGTCGGCGGGAGCAGGGCGCTGGCGTGGCTGCTGGTGATCACCGGGGCCGCGGGCCTGCTGGCCTCCTGGGTGATCACGATCGACAAGTTCAAGCTCCTGGAGGACCCGAACTTCACCCCGGGGTGCAGCCTCAACCCCGTGGTGGCGTGCGGCAACATCATGAAGAGCGAACAGGCGTCGGCCTTCGGCTTCCCGAATCCGATGCTGGGCCTGGTCTCCTACGGCATCGTGATCTGCGTCGGCATGAGCCTGCTGGCCGGGGCGAGCTTCCGGCCCTGGTACTGGCTGACCTTCAACGCCGGCACCCTCTTCGGCGTGGGGTTCTGCACCTGGCTGCAGTACCAGTCGCTGTACGTCATCAGCTCGCTGTGCCTGTGGTGCTGCCTGGCCTGGGTCGCCACGATCTTCATGTTCTGGTACGTCACCGCGCACAACATCCGCGAGGGGCTGCTGCCGGCGCCCGCCTGGCTGAGGAACTTCCTGGCCGAGTTCACCTGGGTGCTGCCGGTGCTGCACATCGGGATCATCGGGATGCTGATCCTGACCCGCTGGTGGGACTTCTGGACCTCCTGACCCCCGGCCGCCCCGGCTCCCGGGGCGCCGGCCCGCCGCCGCCCCGCCGCAGGCCGGGCGGCCACCGGGCCGGGCCCGGTTGTCGGCGGCCTGCCCTAGGCTTTCAGGCGTGGAACCCGATCTGTTCACCGCCGCCGCCGAGGACCGCCAGGAGAAGGACCCGGCGAGCTCGCCGCTCGCCGTCCGCATGCGCCCGCGCACCCTGGACGAGGTCGTCGGCCAGCAGCACCTGCTCAAGCCCGGCTCGCCGCTGCGGCGTCTGGTCGGGGAGGGGCAGGGCGGTCCGGCCGGCGCCTCCTCCGTGATCCTCTGGGGCCCGCCCGGCATCGGCAAGACCACCCTGGCGTACGTCGTCAGCCAGGCCACCCGGAAGCGCTTCGTGGAGCTGTCCGCGATCACCGCGGGCGTCAAGGAGGTGCGGGCCGTCATCGAGGGAGCCCGCCGCGCGGCCGGGGGGTACGGCAAGGAGACGGTCCTCTTCCTCGACGAGATCCACCGCTTCAGCAAGGCCCAGCAGGACTCGCTGCTCCCGGCCGTCGAGAACCGCTGGGTCACGCTGATCGCGGCGACGACGGAGAACCCGTACTTCTCGGTGATCTCCCCGTTGCTCTCCCGCTCGCTGCTGCTCACGCTGGAGCCGCTGACCGACGAGGACCTGCGCGGCCTGATGCGGCGTGCGCTCACGGAGGAGCGGGGGCTCGGCGGCGCGGTCACGCTGCCGGAGGACGCCGAGGCGCACCTGCTGCGGATCGCGGGCGGTGACGCGCGGCGCGCGCTGACCGCGCTGGAGGCGGGCGCCGGGTCCGCCATCGCCAAGGGCGAGGACGAGATCACCCTCCAGACGGTGGAGGAGGCCGTCGACCGCGCGGCGGTCCGGTACGACAAGGACGGCGACCAGCACTACGACGTGGCCAGCGCGCTCATCAAGTCCATCCGGGGCTCGGACGTGGACGCGGCGCTGCACTACCTGGCGCGGATGATCGAGGCGGGGGAGGACCCGCGGTTCATCGCCCG
This sequence comes from Streptomyces sp. NPDC086023, assembly GCF_044540325.1. NCBI lineage: Bacteria > Bacillati > Actinomycetota > Actinomycetes > Kitasatosporales > Streptomycetaceae > Streptomyces > Streptomyces sp. NPDC086023. Next base: position 160,980 of record NZ_JBITRX010000008.1, on the reverse strand, counting down.
GCGGCTGATGATCTCGGCCAGCGAGGACATCGGGCTGGCGGACCCGACGGCCCTGCCGACCGCGGTGGCCGCGGCCCAGGCGGTGGCGATGATCGGTTTCCCGGAGGCGGCACTGACCCTCTCGCACGCGACGATCGCGCTGGCGCTGGCCCCCAAGTCGAACACCGCCACCACGGCGATAGGCGCCGCGCTCGCCGACGTCCGCGCCGGCCTGGCGGGGCCGGTGCCGGCGCACCTGCGGGACGGCCACTACAAGGGCGCGGCGAAGCTGGGCCATGCGCAGGGGTACGTGTACCCGCACGACGTGCCGGGCGGGATCGCGGCGCAGCAGTACGCGCCGGACGCGGTGGCGGGCCGGCGGTACTACGAGCCGACGCGGTACGGGGCGGAGGCGCGGTACGCGGACGTGGTCGAGCGGGTCAGGGGCCGCCTGCGCGGCGAATAGGACACCGGTCCCGTGCGGGTCCCGTGCCGGCCGCGGCCGGTCAGCACGCCGCCTCGAACAGGGCGCGCATCGCGCGCCGCAGCCCGCACACGTCCCGGACCGGCTCCGGGAAGTCGAAGCGAGCGTCGAAGGGCCGGTCGCCGGTGAAGCGGACCCGCAGTCCGAAACGGTCCAGCGCCAGGGGCACCGCCCGGCGTCCTCCCGCCTCGGCCTCGCGCGCGCCCAGCAGTCCCGTAAGCCCGCCCACCCGGTCGCCGTGGGCCGCGTGCAGGTGCTGCAGCAGCTCCGCCTCGTGCGCGGCCAGCGGGTCCGGGGATGCGGCGGCCAGGGCGTCGGGGTCGACGTACTCCGTGCCCCACAGGTCGTCCACGCCGATCTCCCCGACCTCCAGGCGCAGCAGCATCCACGCCGGGCGGCCGTACGCACCGGGCGCGGGGTCGGGGTGGAGGGCCTCCCCGAGGCCCAGCAGCTCGCCCACCGGCTGCCGCTCGGCCAGCAGCATGGCGGCCGCGGCCCGCTCCTCCCCGCGCACGGGGGTCAGCCACCCGGCGAGCCACGCGCGGCCCCGGATACGATGGGGCACGGACACCGGCGCCACGTCCGTGATCTCGATCACGGCCGTGAGGTCGTCGTCCTGGGCGTGAGCGGCCGCCCTGGCAGCCGCGCTTTCCCCTGGAACCAGGAGAAGCACGTCCCCGTCCGGGGTGACGGTCCGCGCGACCGGCATCCCTGTCCCCGGCTCTACGGGCCCGTACGCGCCCCGCGCGTCACGAGCACCCGGCAGAGTGAGGGATACTGAGGCGTTGGACTCAACGAGGGTTCGTACGCGCTCGGCTCCGGTGAGCTGTCGAGCGCCTTCCCTGGGACGCGGCTGACCTTGCCTACCGTCGTCGTCAGCGGACGTGGATTGGTTCTCGTCCGAACTGCGATGCGCACTGGGCAGGGAGATCCCATGTGGTCGAGACATTACGTCCTCCTCGAATAAGGTAAGGCTCACCTAACTTACATGGAGGTAGGTTCCTCGTGAACCAGGCACGACCCAAGGTCAAGAAGTCTCGCGCCCTCGGCATCGCCCTGACGCCGAAGGCCGTCAAGTACTTCGAGGCTCGCCCCTACCCGCCGGGCGAGCACGGCCGTGGCCGCAAGCAGAACTCGGACTACAAGGTCCGTCTGCTGGAGAAGCAGCGTCTGCGCGCGCAGTACGACATCTCCGAGAAGCAGATGGCCCGCGCGTACGACCGCGCGAAGAAGGCCGAGGGCAAGACGGGCGAGGCGCTGGTCGTCGAGCTCGAGCGTCGCCTCGACGCCCTGGTGCTGCGTTCGGGCATCGCCCGCACCATCTACCAGGCCCGCCAGATGGTCGTTCACGGCCACATCGAGGTCAACGGTGGCAAGGTCGACAAGCCGTCGTTCCGCGTCCGTCCCGACGACGTCGTGACGGTCCGCGAGCGCAGCCGCGACAAGCACCCGTTCCAGGTCGCCCGCGAGGGTGGCTACGCGGGTGAGGGCGAGACCCCTCGCTACCTGCAGGTCAACCTGAAGGCCCTGGCCTTCCGCCTCGACCGTGACCCGAACCGCAAGGAAATCCCGGTCATCTGCGACGAGCAGCTCGTCGTCGAGTACTACGCCCGCTAAGCCTCCGCGAGCGTAGGGGTGGCCCCGGCGGCGACGCCGGGGGAACCCACAGGCTGGTCAGGCCCGCCGGCTCCCCTCACGGGAGTCGGCGGGCCTGTTCTGTTGTGCGGCCCCGCCGGTACGCGGCGTCGGCAGGGCCACCCGCGCGCGGGCCGGCCCGCGCAGCGCCCGGGCGGCCAGCGCGTCCGCGTCCAGCGTCCGGCCCTCGGCCGCCAGCGCCTCGTACCGCTGCTCGCCCAGCGCCTCGCCCGCCTGCTCCTTGCAGGCCAGCCGGGGGCCGTTGAAGTACCCCGAGCCGAACAGCCGCAGCCCGACCGAGTCCCACAGCCGGTCCGCCGCGCCCTGGAGCACCGCGGCCTCCGCGGGATCGCCCTCCGTGACCGTGAGCAGCGCCAGCAGCTCCACCGCCAGCACCAGGCCCAGCAGGTCGTGGAAGGCGTGGTTGATCGTCACGCACTCGCCGAGCAGCGCCCGCGCCCCCGGCAGGTCGCCCCCGCCCAGCGCCGCGTACCCCAGCACGTACAGCACGTACGCCTTCGCCCACCGCTCCCCGTGGTCCTCGCAGATCTCCCGGACCTCGTGGCACAGCCGCAGCGCCCCCGCCATGTCGCCCTGGAAGGCCAGCGCCAGCGCCAGCTCGACCTGGCACATCAGGACGTTGCTGTTCAGCTCACCGACCTCGCGGTACTGCTCCAGCGCCGCCCCGAACAGCTCCCCGGCCCGCTCCACCTCGTCCGAGACCAGCGCCAGGCAGCCCAGCCGGTGCACCGCGTACGCCATCGCCACCGGGTTCCCGGCCGCCGCGGCACCGTCCCGGCACTCGTGCAGCGCCGCGAGCGCGGCCACCGGGTCGCCCTGCAGGGCCGCCACGTACCCCAGCACCCACAGCGCCTTCAGCCGCGAGCCGTCGTGGTCCGCCGTCACCTCCAGCGCCCGGTCTAGCCAGTGCCGCCCCTCCGCCAGCCGTCCGCAGCCCGCCCAGTAGAACCACAGCGTGCCCGCCAGGTACTGGCCCAGGTGGCCGTCCTCCGGGTCGTCCAGGCAGCACTCCAGGGCCAGCCGCAGGTTCGGCAGCTCCGTGTCCACCCGCGCGGCCACCTCCGCCTGCCGCGGGCTGAACCAGTCCAGCTCGCACCAGGTCGCCAGTCCCATGTACCAGTCCCGGTGCCGCCGCCGCAGCCGCTCGGCCTCGCCCTGCGCCGCCAGCCAGCCCGCGCCGTACTCCCGTACGGTGTCCAGCATCCGGTAGCGGACCCCGGCCGGGCCCTCCTCCCGGACCAGCAGCGACTGGGCCAGCAGCTCGCCGACCACGTCCAGCACGTCGTCCTGGGGGAGTTCGGGTCCCCCGCACACGTACTCCGCGGCGTCGAGGTCGAACTGGCCGGCGAACACGGACAGCCGGGCCCACAGCAGCCGCTCCTGCGGGGTGCACAGCTCGTGGCTCCAGCCGATGGCCGTACGCAGCGCCTGGTGGCGCGGCAGCGTGCCGCGCGCCCCGCCGGTCAGCAGCCGGAACCGGTCCTCCAGGCGGGTGAGCACCTGCCCCACGGACAGGCTCCGCAGCCGCCCGGCCGCCAGCTCCACCGCCAGCGGGATCCCGTCGAGGCGGGCGCACAGCTCCGCCACCGCCTCCCGGTTGCCCTCCGTCAGCGCGAAGCCGGGCACCACCGCGCCCGCCCGCGCCTCCAGCAGCTCCGCCGCCTCCGGCCCGGCCATCGGGGCGAGCGGGAAGCACTGCTCGCCGTCCAGGCACAGCGGCCTGCGGCCCACCGCCAGCACCCGCAGCCCGGGCGCCCTGCGCAGCAGCTCCCGCACCAGCTCCGCGCACGCGTCCACCAGCTGCTCGACGCCGTCCAGCACCAGCAGCGCCCGGCGGTCGGCCAGATGCTCGGCCAGCACCTCACGCGGCGGCCGCGCGGTGTGGTCCGTGAGGCCGAGCGCCTCCGACACGGCGTGGTCCAGCAGCGCCGGGTCGCGGACGGCGGCCAGCTCCGCGAGCCACACCCCGTCGCAGTAGCGTTCCTGCACCTGACGGGCGGCCCTCAGTGCCAGCCGGGTCTTCCCCACGCCGCCGACACCGGTCACCGTCACCAGCCGCGAGGCCTCCAGCAGCCGCCCCAGCTCGGCGAGTTCGGGACCCCGCCCGAAGAAGCCGTTCAGCTCAGAGGGAAGATTGCCGTACGTGCTTGCTCGCATGGGACACGGAGCGTACTGCTCCGGATGCGCTGCGTACAAGGCGCTCGTCGAACCCCGGAATTCCGGTACGGCGGCGCACCCCCGGCGCGATAGGGTCGGGGCACGGCTTTTTCGTTTTTCGATGTGTTCTTCGATCAGGGAGCGGTGCACGTGTCCGGTGGAGAGGTGGCCGGGATCATCGTGGCCGTCTTCTGGGCGATCCTGGTCTCGTTCCTCGCCGTGGTGCTGGCGAGGCTGGCCCAGACGCTCAGGGCGACCACCCGGCTCGTGGCGGACGTGACGGACCGCGCGGTGCCGCTGCTGGCCGACGCGTCCACGACCGTACGCTCCGCCCGCACCCAGCTCGACAAGGTCGACGCCATCACCAGCGACGTCCAGGAGGTCACCTCCAACGCCTCCGCGCTCTCCTCGACCGTGGCCTCCGCCTTCGGCGGCCCGCTGGTCAAGGTCGCGGCCTTCGGCTACGGCGTGCGCAAGGCACTGGGCCGTACGGAGGAGGTGCCCGCCCGGGCGACCCGGCGTACGGTGATCGTCGGACGGACCGTACCAGCGGCCCGGCGCCGGAAGCAGAAGGACTGAGATCGCGATGTTCCGCCGTACCTTCTGGTTCACCGCAGGCGCCGCAGCGGGCGTGTGGGCCACCACCAAGGTCAACCGCAAGCTCAGGCAGCTGACCCCCGAGAGCCTCGCCGCGCAGGCCGCGGACAAGGCCGTCGAGGCGGGCCACCGCCTCAAGGACTTCGCCCTCGACATCAGGGCCGGCATGGCCCAGCGCGAGGACGAACTGAACGACGCACTCGGGCTGCGCCAGGACCCGGACCAGGTCCAGGCACTGCCCGCCCCGCGACGGCGTGCGGAGATCGAGAACGACCCGTCCGCCGCCCGCGGCCGCAAGCAACACCCCCGACTGAATTCGTACAACCGGAATGAGGACCACTGATGGAGTCGGCTGAAATCCGCCGCCGCTGGCTGAGCTTCTTCGAGGAGCGCGGTCACACCGTCGTCCCTTCGGCGTCGCTCATCGCCGACGACCCGACTCTGCTGCTGGTCAACGCGGGCATGGTGCCGTTCAAGCCGTACTTCCTCGGTGAGACCAAGCCCCCGGCCCCGCGGGCCACGAGCGTGCAGAAGTGCGTCCGCACGCCCGACATCGAAGAGGTCGGCAAGACCACCCGCCACGGCACGTTCTTCCAGATGTGCGGCAACTTCTCCTTCGGCGACTACTTCAAGGAAGGCGCCATCAAGTACGCCTGGGAGCTCCTCACGACTCCCGTGGCGGACGGCGGCTACGGCCTGGAGCCGGAGAAGCTCTGGATCACCGTCTACCTCGACGACGACGAGGCCGAGACGATCTGGCGCGACGTGATCGGCGTCCCCGCCGAGCGCATCCAGCGCCTGGGCAAGAAGGACAACTTCTGGTCCATGGGCGTCCCGGGCCCCTGCGGCCCCTGCTCCGAGATCAACTACGACCGCGGCCCCGAGTTCGGCGTCGAGGGCGGCCCGGCCGTCAACGACGAGCGGTACGTGGAGATCTGGAACCTGGTCTTCATGCAGTACGAGCGCGGCGCCGGCGAGGGCAAGGAGGACTTCCCGATCCTCGGCGACCTGCCCTCCAAGAACATCGACACCGGTCTCGGCCTGGAACGCCTCGCGATGATCCTGCAGGGCGTGCAGAACATGTACGAGACCGACACCCTGCGCGTCGTCATGGACAAGGCCACCGAGCTGACGGGCGTCCGCTACGGCGCCGCGAAGGACACGGACGTCTCGATGCGCGTGGTCGCCGACCACATGCGCACCTCCGTGATGCTCATCGGCGACGGCGTGACCCCGGGCAACGAGGGCCGCGGCTACGTGCTGCGCCGCATCATGCGCCGCGCCATCCGCAACATGCGCCTCATGGGCGCCACCGGCCCCGTGGTCAAGGACCTCATCGACGTCGTCATCGACACGATGGGCCGGCAGTACCCGGAGCTGATCACCGACCGCAAGCGCATCGAGACCGTCGCGCTCGCCGAGGAGGCCGCGTTCCTCAAGGCCCTCAAGGGCGGCACGAACATCCTCGACACCGCGGTGACCGAGACCAAGGCCGCCGGCGGCACGGTCCTCTCGGGCGACAAGGCGTTCCTGCTCCACGACACCTGGGGCTTCCCGATCGACCTCACCCTGGAGATGGCCGCCGAGCAGGGCCTCTCCGTGGACGAGACCGGCTTCCGCCGCCTGATGCAGGAGCAGCGCGACCGCGCTAAGGCCGATGCCAAGGCCAAGAAGACCGGCCACGCGGACATGTCCGCCTACCGCGAGATCGCCGACGGTTCCGGCGGCACCGAGTTCACCGGCTACGCCACCACCCAGGGCGAGGCCACCATCGTCGGCCTGCTGGTCAACGGCGTCTCCGCGCCCGCCGCCTCCGAGGGCGACGAGGTCGAGGTCGTCCTCGACCGCACCCCCTTCTACGCCGAGGGCGGTGGCCAGCTCGCCGACCAGGGCCGCATCAAGCTCGACTCCGGCGCCGTCATCGAGGTCCGCGACGTCCAGCAGCCGGTCCCGGGCGTCTCGGTCCACAAGGGCTCCGTCCAGGTCGGCGAGGTGACGGTCGGCGCCTCCGCGTACGCCGCCATCGACGTCAAGCGCCGCCGGGCCATCGCCCGTGCCCACTCGGCCACCCACCTGACCCACCAGGCGCTGCGCGACGCCCTCGGCCCGACGGCCGCCCAGGCCGGCTCCGAGAACTCGCCCGGCCGCTTCCGCTTCGACTTCGGCTCCCCGAACGCCGTCCCCGGCACGGTCCTGACCGACGTCGAGCAGAAGATCAACGAGGTGCTCTCCCGCGAGCTCGACGTCACCGCCGAGATCATGAGCATCGACGAGGCGAAGAAGCAGGGCGCCATCGCCGAGTTCGGCGAGAAGTACGGCGAGCGCGTGCGCGTCGTGACCATCGGCGACTTCTCCAAGGAGCTGTGCGGCGGCACGCACGTCGGCAACACCAGCCAGCTCGGCCTGGTCAAGCTGCTCGGCGAGTCCTCCATCGGCTCCGGCGTGCGCCGCGTCGAGGCCCTGGTCGGCGTGGACGCGTACAACTTCCTCGCCAAGGAGCACACGGTCGTCGCCCAGCTCCAGGAGCTGGTCAAGGGCCGTCCGGAGGAGCTGCCGGAGAAGATCTCCTCGATGCTCACCAAGCTCAAGGACGCCGAGAAGGAGATCGAGAAGTTCCGCGCGGAGAAGGTCCTCCAGGCCGCTGCCGGACTCGCCGAGAACGCCCAGGACATCCGCGGCGTGGCCCTCGTGGTCGGCCAGGTGCCGGACGGCACCGGCGCCGACGACCTGCGCAAGCTGGTCCTCGACGTGCGCGGCCGCATCCCGGGTGACCGCCCGGCCGTCGTGGCCCTCTTCACCACGGCCAACGAGCGTCCGCTGACGGTCATCGCCACCAACGAGGCCGCCCGCGAGCGCGGCCTCAAGGCCGGCGACCTGGTCCGTACGGCCGCCAAGACCCTCGGCGGCGGCGGTGGCGGCAAGCCGGACGTGGCCCAGGGCGGCGGCCAGAACCCGGCCGCCATCCCCGAGGCCATCGCCGCGGTCGAGCGCCTCGTCGTCGAGACGGCCTGACGATGACCCTGCGCCGCGGACGTCGGCTCGCGATCGACGTCGGGGACGCCCGGATCGGGGTCGCCTCGTGCGACCCCGACGGGGTGCTCGCCACACCGGTGGAGACCGTGCCGGGACGTGACGTCCCGGCCGCCCACCGGCGGCTGCGCCAGCTGGTCGAGGAGTACGAGCCCCTGGAGGTCGTGGTCGGACTGCCCCGTTCGCTCAGCGGGCGGGAGGGTCCGGCCGCGGCCAAGGTGCGGGCCTTCGCCACCGAACTGGCCAAGGGCATCAAGCCGGTGACGGTCCGTCTGGTGGACGAGCGGATGACGACCGTCACCGCGGCCCAGGGCCTGCGGGCCTCCGGGAAGAACGCCAGGAAGGGCCGTTCGGTCATCGACCAGGCAGCCGCTGTGGTGATCCTTCAGAACGCTCTTGAGACCGAACGGGTATCAGGTAATCCGCCCGGCGAGAGCGTCGAAGTGGTCATCTGATCGCGATACGGTAACGTTCCGCGCCATGTGGCGGCTTTTCGAACAGCCGTCGCCCATGGAAGAGGCGGACCGGAAGCCGTGGTACCCACGCCAGGGCCACCGTCTCGCGGCTCCAGGAGACCGATGACTGAGTATGGCCGGGGCACGGGCCCCGAACCGTGGCACCCTGACGACCCCCTGTACGGGGACCAGGCGTGGACCGGACACCAGGCCCAGCACGGCCAGGTGCCGTACGAAGGCGCGCAGCAGCACTACTACTACCAGCAGCAGCCGCAGCAGCCCCAGGTCCCGTACCACCCCCAGCAGCCAGGGGGGCAATACCAGCCGCAGCAGCCGCAGTACCAGGACCCCCAGTACCAGGACCCGCACTATGGGGACCCCCAGTACCAGGACCCCCAGTACCAGGACCCGCACTACGGGGACCCCCAGTACCAGGACCGGCAGCAGGCGTACGGTGCCCAGCCGCAGCAGGCCGACCCCGGCCAGTACCCCGGGGACGGCACAGGCGGCTGGGACACCGGCTCCTGGAACACCGGCGCGCCCGACCCGTACGGCGCCCAGCAGCCCGTGGGCTACCCCGCCGAGGCCCCCGACCGGTACCGCACCGCGGAGGCCTACCCGCCTCCGCAGCCGCCCAACCGCCGCCACCTCGTACCCGAGCCGGCGGGGGAGTGGCTGGACGAGCAGGCCGAGGACGGCAAGGACGCCGAGCCGGAGGAGCCCGAGCACGCGTTCTTCGCCGGCGGCGGGGACGACGACGACCACGACGACGACTCCGGCGACCGGGGCGGCCGCGGCAAACGCGGCGGCCGGGGCGGTCGCAAGCAGAAGGGCCGCAGCGGAGTGGCCTGCCTGGTCGTCTCCCTCGTCCTGGTGGGCGGCGTCGGCGGCGGCGGGTACCTCGCCTACGACTTCCTGAAGGCCAAGTTCGGCCCGGCCGAGGACTACGCGGGCGAGGGCACGGGCTCGGTCGAGGTCGAGATCAAGGCGGGCTCCGGCCTGTACGAGATGGGCAACGTGCTCAAGGCCGCCGGCGTGGTCAAGAGCGCCGAGGCCTTCGTCACCGCCGCGCAGGAGAACCCGCGCGGCACCGGCATCCAGCCCGGCCTCTACACGCTGAAGAAGACGATGTCGGGCCAGGCTGCCGTCGAGGCCATGCTCAGCGGCACCGCCCAGAACGTGCTGATGGTCAACCCCGGCATGCGCAATGCCGAGGTCTACAAGGCCATCGACAAGAAGCTCAAGCAGCCCGAGGGCACCACCGCGGGGGTGGCCAAGAACCAGGCCAAGAACCTCGGCCTGCCCGCGTGGGCCGACGACAACCCGAAGATCAAGGACCCGCTGGAGGGCTTCCTCTTCCCGCAGCGCTACGACCTGAGCGCCGGGGCCACGCCGGAGAAGCTGCTCAAGCAGATGGTCGCCAAGGCCTCCGCGCAGTACCAGGAGCTGGGCTTCGACCAGAACAAGGCCAAGTCCCTGGGTCTGGACTCGCCGCTCCAGCTCGTCACGGTCGCCAGCCTCGTGCAGGCCGAGGGCATGAACCACGACGACTTCCGCAAGATGGCGGACGTCATCTACAACCGACTCAAGCCCACCAACGACATCACGAACCGGAAGCTTGAGTTCGACTCGACGATCAACTACGCCAAGGGCACGAGCAACATCCACGTGGGCCGCACCGAGGCGCGGACCCTGGAGGACCCGTACAACACGTACAAGCACGAGGGTCCGCCGCCCGGCCCGATCGGCAACCCGGGTACGGACGCCCTCAACGCCGCCCTCAATCCCGACAAGGGCGGGTGGATGTTCTTCGTATCAGTTGACGGAAAGACGACCACCTTCACCAAGACCTTCGCCGAGCACGAGAAACTGGTCGCGGAGTTCAACAAGAAGCACAACAACGGGTAGGTAGTCACAGATGTCTGGTCGTCGGGCCGCGGTGCTGGGTTCGCCCATCGAGCACTCTCTTTCTCCGGTGCTGCACCGCGCCGCCTACCGGGAGCTGGGCCTCGCCGACTGGTCGTACGACCGGTTCGAGGTCGACGAGGCCGGGCTCCCGGCGTTCGTGGCGGGGCTCGACGACCGCTGGGCCGGGCTGTCGCTGACCATGCCGCTCAAGCGGGCGGTCATGCCGCTGCTGGACGAGGTCAGCGAGACGGCCGCCTCCGTCGAGGCCGTCAACACGGTGGTCTTCACGGAGGACGGACGCCGGATCGGCGACAACACCGACATCCCGGGCATCATCGCCGCGCTGCACGAGCGCGGCGTCGACGAGGTGCCCTCGGCCGCCGTCCTCGGCGCCGGGGCCACCGCCTCCTCGGCGCTCGCGGCCCTGTCCCGGATATGCACCGGCGAGGTCACCGCGTACGTCCGCAGCCAGGCCCGCGCGGCCGAGATGCGGCAGTGGGGCGAGCGGCTCGGCGTGGCCGTGCGCACCGCGGACTGGGCCGATGCAGCCGCGGCGCTCAGCGCGCCCCTGGTCGTCGCCACCACCCCCGCCGGGACCACCGACGCCCTCGCGGCGCGCGTCCCCGATGCCCCCGGCACCCTCTTCGACGTGCTGTACGAGCCCTGGCCCACCGCCCTCGCGGCCGCCTGGGACCGGCGTGGCGGCCAGGTCGTCGGCGGTCTGGACCTCCTCGTCCACCAGGCCGTGCTCCAGGTCGGGCAGATGACCGGCCACCCCGGCCCCCTCGCCGCCATGCGGGCCGCCGGAGAGCGCGCACTGGCCGCCCGATAGGCTCCCCACCTGCGACGACGCAGGTGAAACCGAGGGGGAGCGGTCATGGACGGGGCGACGGGCACGGTGCTGGCAGGCAAATTCGACTTCCTGTGGGACCTCGGGGCGTGGATCCCGGCCCTCCTCAGACTGGCCTTCGGGAACGCCCCGGAGTGGGTCCGGTACTCCCTGCTCGCGGTCGTCGGCGGCTGCTTCCTGTGGGCCGGCATGCGGTGGCTCCAGCGTCGCGGCGCGGTCGTCAGGACGCCCCGGGCCGGCTCCGCGGATGAGACGGGCGTCCGATAGCTGGACCAGAGATCGGTCCCGCACGCTGGACGTGGGAGGATTCGGGTACGGCGGGCCAGGGCCGCGCACCCGGACCGGCCGTGGCAGTTCCAGGCGCGAGCATGAGGAGCATCGTTGAGCAGGTTGCGTTGGCTGACCGCTGGGGAGTCGCACGGACCCGCGCTGGTCGCGACGCTGGAGGGGCTTCCCGCCGGCGTTCCGGTCACCACTGAGCTGGTGGCCGACCACCTCGCGCGGCGACGCCTGGGCTATGGCCGCGGTGCGCGGATGAAGTTCGAGCAGGACGAGGTGACCTTCCTCGGTGGTGTCCGGCACGGGCTGTCGCTGGGTTCGCCGGTGGCCGTGATGGTCGGCAACACCGAGTGGCCCAAGTGGGAGAAGGTCATGTCCGCCGACCCGGTGGACCCGGCGGAGCTGAAGGAGACCGGCCGCAACGCGCCGCTCACCCGCCCGCGCCCCGGGCACGCCGACCTGGCCGGCATGCAGAAGTACGGCTTCGACGAGGCGCGCCCGATCCTGGAGCGCGCCAGCGCCCGGGAGACGGCCGCCCGCGTCGCCCTCGGCGCCGTGGCCCGGTCCTTCCTCAAGGAGGCCGCCGGCATCGAGATCGTCTCCCACGTCGTGGAACTGGCCGCCGCCAAGGCCCCGTACGGCGTGTATCCCACCCCGGCCGACGTCGAGAAGCTCGACGCCGATCCGGTGCGCTGCCTCGACGCCGACGCGAGCAAGGCGATGGTGGCCGAGATCGACCAGGCCCACAAGGACGGCGACACCCTCGGCGGCGTCGTCGAGGTCCTGGCCTACGGCGTGCCCGTCGGCCTCGGCTCCCACGTCCACTGGGACCGCCGTCTCGACGCCCGCCTGGCCGCGGCCCTGATGGGCATCCAGGCCATCAAGGGCGTCGAGGTCGGCGACGGCTTCGACCTCGCCCGCGTCCCCGGCTCGAAGGCGCACGACGAGATCGTCGCCACCCCCGAGGGCATCAAGCGCACCTCCGGGCGCGCCGGCGGCACCGAGGGCGGCCTGAGCACCGGCGAACTGCTGCGCGTCCGCGCGGCCATGAAGCCGATCGCGACCGTGCCCCGCGCGCTCGCCACCGTCGACGTGGCGACCGGCGAGGCCGCCGCGGCCCACCACCAGCGCTCCGACGTGTGCGCGGTGCCCGCCGCGGGCATCGTCGCCGAGGCCATGGTCGCCCTGGTCCTCGCGGACGCGGTGCTGGAGAAGTTCGGCGGCGACTCGGTCGCCGAGACCCGCCGCAACGTCACGTCGTACCTCGACAACCTCCAGATCCGGTGACCGGCGGACCCCTGGTCGTCCTCGTCGGACCCATGGGATCCGGCAAGTCCACGGTGGGCGCGCTGCTGGCCGAGCGGCTCGGCGCGCCCTACCGGGACACCGACGCGGACATCGTCGCCGCCCAGGGCCGGGAGATCTCCGAGATCTTCGTGGACGAGGGCGAGCCCTACTTCCGCGCGCTGGAGAAGGCGGCCGTCGCGGCCGCCGTCGCCGAGCACCGGGGCATCCTGGCGCTCGGCGGCGGCGCCGTCCTCGACGCGGACACCCGCGAGCTGCTGGCCGGGCAGCCGGTGGTCTACCTGTCGATGGACGTCGAGGAGGCCGTGCGCCGGGTCGGCCTCGGCGCCGCCCGCCCGCTGCTCGCCGTCAACCCGCGCCGGCAGTGGCGCGAGCTGATGGAGGCCCGCCGCCACCTGTACACCGACGTCGCCCGCGTCGAGGTGGCCACCGACAACCGAACCCCTGAAGAGGTCGCCGAGGCGATCCTCGACGCACTGGAGTTGAAGGACGTATGACGGACGTGACGCGGATCCAGGTCGGCGCGAGCGCAGGCCACGACGCGTACGAGGTCCTGGTCGGCGAGCAGCTGCTCGGCGAGCTCGCCGGTCTGATCGGCACCAAGGCCAAGCGCGTCGCCGTGATCCACCCGGAGGCGCTCGCGTCCACCGGCGAGGCGCTCCGCGACGACCTGGCCGAGCAGGGCTACGAGGCCATCGCCATCCAGGTGCCCAACGCCGAGGAGGCCAAGACCGCCGAGGTCGCCGCGTACTGCTGGAAGGCGCTGGGCCAGTCCGGCTTCACCCGCACCGACGTGATCGTCGGCGTGGGCGGCGGAGCCACCACGGACCTGGCGGGCTTCGTCGCGGCCACCTGGCTGCGCGGGGTGCGCTGGGTCGCCGTACCGACCACCGTGCTGGCGATGGTGGACGCAGCCGTGGGCGGCAAGACCGGCATCAACACCGCCGAGGGCAAGAACCTCGTCGGCGCCTTTCACCCGCCGGCCGGCGTGCTGTGCGACCTGGCGGCGCTGGAGTCGCTGCCGGTCCACGACTACGTGAGCGGTCTGGCCGAGATCATCAAGGCCGGCTTCATCGCCGACCCGGTGATCCTGGACCTCGTCGAGGCCGACCCGGAGGCCGCCCGGACCCCGGCCGGTCCGCACACCGCCGAGCTGATCGTCCGCTCCATCCAGGTCAAGGCCGACGTGGTCTCCAGCGACCTCAAGGAGTCCGGCCTGCGCGAGATCCTCAACTACGGGCACACCCTCGCCCACGCGATCGAGAAGAACGAGCGCTACAAGTGGCGGCACGGCGCGGCCGTCTCCGTCGGCATGGTCTTCGCCGCCGAGCTGGGCCGTCTCGCCGGCCGCCTGGACGACGCGACCGCCGACCGCCACAAGTCGGTGCTGGCCTCCGTCGGCCTGCCGCTGACCTACCGGGGCGACCAGTGGCCCAAGCTGCTGGAGACCATGAAGGTCGACAAGAAGTCCCGCGGCGACCTGCTCCGGTTCATCGTCCTCGACGGCCTGGCCAAGCCCACCGTCCTGGAGGGCCCCGACCCGGCCGTCCTCGTGGCGGCGTACGGCGAGGTCTCCGCGTGAGCCGCCGGGTGTTGGTCCTCAACGGGCCGAACCTCGGCCGCCTCGGCTCCCGCGAGCCGGACGTGTACGGGGCCACCTCGTACGCCGGCCTGGTGGACACCTGCCGGAAGCTCGGCGCCGAGCTGGGCTTCGACGTCGAGGTCCGCGAGACCAACGACGAGGGCCAGATGATCCGCTGGCTGCACGAGGCCGCCGACGGCCGGCTGCCCGTGGTCATCAACCCCGGTGCCTTCACGCACTACTCGTACGGGATGCGCGACGCGGCGGCGCAGCGCACCGCGCCGCTCATCGAGGTGCACATCTCCAACCCGTACGCCCGGGAGGAATTCCGGCACACCTCGGTGATCGCGGCCGTGGCGACCGGGACCGTGGCCGGGTTCGGCATCGGCTCCTACCGGCTGGCCCTGCGGGCGCTCGCCGACGAGCTGGCCGACCAGCTGGGCGACTGACCGCCGGGCGACCGGCCGGAGGGTCGACCGGCCGGGCAGCGGACCCGCGGCGACCGACCGGCGGGCGCCGGTCGCGGGCCGGCCGATTCCGGCCGAATCCCGGACAAGGGGCACTCCTGACCGTCCCCGGCCGTTCTTCGCAGGACGGCCGGGGACGGTAACGTTTCCGCATCAGTGGCGTGGTACGGACGGAGTGGCAACGGATGCAGCACGCAGTGGGGGGCTGGGGCCAGCCGGGACAGCACCCGGCGGCGCAGGTTCCGCCGGGGGGCCCGGCGGCCCTGGGCTGGACCGACCCCACGGGGCACCTGGCGCTGCCGCCCGGAGGCCCCGTACCGCACCCGGCACCGCCCGCGCAGGGTACCGGCCACGCGACCCTCGCCGTCCTGCTCATAGGCCCGGCCGGCGCGGGCAAGACCACCGTGGCCCGGCACTGGGCGGCGAGCCGGCCTGTGCCCACCGCCCACATCAGCCTCGACGACGTGCGCGAATGGGTCTGCTCGGGCTTCGCCGACCCCCAGGCCGGCTGGAACGAGCACTCCGAGGCCCAGTACCGGCTGGCCCGCCGCACCTGCGGCTTCGCCGCCCGCAACTTCCTGGCCAACGGCATCTCCTGCATCGTCGACGACGCCGTCTTCCCCGACCGGCCCGTGGTGGGCCTCGGCGGCTGGAAGCGGCACGTCGGCCCGGGCCTGCTGCCCGTGGTCCTGCTCCCGGGGCTGGAGATCGTCCTGGAGCGCAACGCGGAGCGCAGCGGCAACCGGCGGCTGTCCGACGAGGAGGTCGCCCGGATCCACGGGCGGATGGCCGGCTGGTACGGCTCCGGGCTGCCGATCATCGACAACTCGCAGTACGACGTGGAGACCACCGCCCGCGCCCTGGACGAGGTGCTGGCCCGCGCCATCGCGGCCCCGCCCGGCTGGTAGCCGCCCTCCCCGCACCCCGTCCGGACGCGCTCGGCAGGCCGGGCGGCCGGCACGCTCGTACGCTCGGAAACATGTCAGAGGTGTACGCGGTCCGCCGCGGCCTGCTGCGCGACCGGTTCACCGCCGCCGGCAGCCAGGCCGCCCTGATCTCCCGTCCGGCCAACGTCCGCTATCTCGCCGGCGCGGCCCCCCGGGGCGCCGTGCTGCTCCTCGGCCCTCGCGAGGACGTGCTGTTCTGCCCCGACAGTCCGACCGGCGAGCCCGAGGAGGGCCGCCTCGACGAACTGCTCAAGGTCTCCGTACTGGCGCGGCCGGGCGGTGATCCCGCCGTCGCCGCCGCCGACCTCGCGGCCGGCGCCCGCGCCGACGGCCTCGCGGTCGAGGAGCACCACCTGACCGTGGCCCGGCACCGGGCACTCGGCTCCGTGGCCCCGCGCCTCCGCCTGGCCGACCTCGGCCTCGCGGTCGAACAGCAGCGGCTGGTCAAGGACGAGGAGGAGATCGCCTGCCTCCGGATCGCCGCCGAGATCGCCGACCAGGCCCTCGGCGAGCTGCTGGAGTCGATCCTGGTCGGCCGCACCGAGCGGCACCTCGCCCTGGAGCTGGAGCGCCGGCTGGTCGACCACGGGGCGGACGGCCCGGCATTCCGCACCTCCGTGGCCACCGGACCGCACTCCGGCCGCTCCGGCCACCGCCCCACCGACCGGCGGGTCGAGGAGGGCGACTTCCTCTCCGTCTGCCTCGGTGCCAACTACCGCGGCTACCGCTGCGAGATCGGCCGCACCTTTGTCATCGGCACCACGCCCGCCGACTGGCAGATCGAGCTGTACGACCTGGTCTTCGCCGCCCAGCGGGCGGGCCGCGAGGCCCTCACCCCAGGCGCCGCGTACCGCGACGTCGACCGCGCCGCACGCCAGGTGATCGACTCCGCGGGCCACGGCGAGGCCCTCGCGCCCTGGACCGGACACGGGGTCGGACTCGAAATCGACGAGGACCCGCAGCTCGCACCCGACGCAATGGGTAAACTGGACGCTTGCGTGCCGGTCACCGTCGAACCGGGGGTCCACCTCCCGGGCCGGGGCGGCGTCCGGATCGATGACACGCTCGTCGTACGCCCCGAGGCGGACGGCGGACCCGAGCTACTCACCATTACGACCAAGGAGCTGCTCGCGCTGTAGCCGCTCGTGCGGCACGGGCGCGCGCCCGTGGTCTTTCAGTCCAGGAGATTTGGCAACCGTGGCTTCCACGAACGACCTCAAGAACGGCATGGTGCTCAAGCTCGACGGGGGCCAGCTCTGGTCCGTCGTCGAGTTCCAGCACGTCAAGCCCGGCAAGGGCCCGGCCTTCGTGCGCACCAAGCTCAAGAACGTGCTGTCCGGCAAGGTCGTCGACAAGACCTTCAACGCGGGCGTGAAGGTCGACACGGCCACGATCGACCGCCGCGACATGCAGTTCTCCTACATGGACGGCGAGTACTTCGTCTTCATGGACCTGGAGACCTACGACCAGCTGCACATCGACCGGAAGGTCGTCGGCGACGCCGCGAACTTCCTGATCGAGGGCTTCGAGGCCTCGGTCGCCCGCCACGAGGGCGAGGTGCTGTACGTCGAGCTCCCGGCCGCCGTCGAGCTGACCATCCAGCACACCGACCCGGGCGTCCAGGGCGACCGCTCCACCGGTGGCACCAAGCCCGCCACCCTGGAGACCGGCCACGAGATCCAGGTGCCGCTCTTCGTCACCACCGGTGAGAAGGTCAAGGTCGACACCCGCAACAGCTCCTACCTCGGCCGGGTGAACGACTAACCGTGGCTGCCCGCAGCAAGGCCCGCAAGCGCGCCTTCCAGATCCTCTTCGAGGCCGATCAGCGCGGCGAGTCCGTGCAGACCGTTCTCGCGGACTGGATCCGCCACTCGCGGTCGGACGACCGGCAGCCGCCGGTCGCGGAGTACACGATGCAGCTCGTCGAGGGGTACGCCGACAAGGTGGCCCGGATCGACGACCTGATCGTCACCTACGCGAAGGACTGGGACCTCGACCGCATGCCGGTCGTGGACCGGAACATCGTCCGGCTCGCCACGTACGAGCTGGTGTGGGAGGACGACACCCCCGACGCCGTCGTGATCGACGAGGCCGTGCAGCTCGCCCGGGAGTTCTCCACCGACGACTCCCCGGCCTTCGTGAACGGCCTGCTCGGCCGCTTCAAGGAGCTGAAGCCGAACCTGCGTCGCGAGGCCTGAGCGCCTCCCGACGGTTCCGCGGACACGGAAGGGGCCCGCAGCGCACGCTGCGGGCCCCTTCCGTGCGTCCGGGACGGCTCCCGCCCTCAGACTCCCGCCCTCAGGCCCTCGCCCTCGGGCTCCGCCCTTCCGGCCGTTGGTCCGGACCGGGTGCGCCTTCCGGCCAAAGGCGCTGGGGCCCCTTGAGGCCCACACGTCACCGGTGACATATTCGGGGCGCACTCTCCCGGTGGAAATCCGACAGGCACACACGGGGTGACAGCGATGCCGGACACGGTTCCGAGGGCCCTCCAGGACGACGTACCGACCGCCCTCCACGACGACTTCCTCAGCCGGCCCGCCGCGCGGGCCGCCGACACCGCGTGGCTGGAGCGCCGGCGCTGCGGCATCCACGCCCGGGCCAGGGACCGGTGTACCGGCCCGGCCGGGGAGACGGCGGAGGCGGAGGCCCTCTGGGCCGCCCGCTCCTACCCCGTCCTCGCTGTCCTCGCGCCCGTGATGAGCACGCACGAGGAGAAGATCGAGTTCCCCGGCGACCCCATGTGCCTCTACACGGCACTGAGCCACGCCATCGCCCGCATCGCCGAGGTGCGCGCCTCGGGCGCGCTGACCGTCGACGGGTACAACGACTTCTGTCCGGCGCTGGGCCGATTACCCTCGCCCGACTACCGATTACGGGCCCCGGAGGGAGCCGTCCGCTTCACTCCGGAAGACCTCGCCGCCGGCGAGCTCACCACCGACCAGTGCGTCTTCGACCCGCGCGTGTGGAACGCCCGGGCCGAGACCTGCTTCCGCGAGCGGGTCCTGCGGGTCCTGCGCCCCCGCGCCGTCCTGATCAGCACCGTCTCCCCGGGCCACCGCTACGCCCTCGCCATGGCGCGCGTGGTCAAGGAGGAACTGCCCGACTGCCTCGTCGTCCTCGGCGGCCGCCACGTCGACGAGACCGTCCGCTACGACCCCCGCGCCCGCCGGGTCCGCCTCGCCCCCAGCAGCCCCCTCGTCGCCGACCGGCCCCGCGGCTCCCTGCCGGTCGACCTGCTGTGCGCCGGAGAGGGCT
This sequence comes from Streptomyces sp. NPDC086023, assembly GCF_044540325.1. Lineage (NCBI taxonomy): Bacteria > Bacillati > Actinomycetota > Actinomycetes > Kitasatosporales > Streptomycetaceae > Streptomyces > Streptomyces sp. NPDC086023. The sequence continues at coordinate 142,029 of NZ_JBITRX010000008.1, read as the reverse complement.
CGTACGCGCTGGACCTGCTGCTCCGCGCCGTCTCCCTGGCCTGCGACCCCTTCACCGGCGTGCCCAGCACGGACCGGACGGTGGCGGCGCTGGAGCTGCTCGCCCGGCACGAGAAGGAGGTCAGGGGGAGCGCGCTGATCCTCGCCCTCGGCACCACGGACGGCCGCCGCCACGCCTTCCCCCTGGACGGCGAGCGCATCGCGCTGGAGAGCCTGCCCGCCCCGTACGCGGCCTTCGCCGTGCGGGCCCGCTTCCCCGTTTTCACGCGCCCCGACGGCGCCGGCATGCTGACCGCGCACATGATGCTCACCAATGCCTGCCCGTACCACTGCAACTTCTGCTCCGAGGGCGCGCTGGTCGTCGGCGGTCTCAAGCGCTTCCCGCGCCACGCGGTGACCGCGGCCGTGGAGCGGGTCGCCGAGTACGTGTCGTACGGCGCCGAGTCCCTCTTCTTCGACGACTCGATCCTGTGGGCCGGGGACTTCACGGCCGTCCGGGCCTTCTGCGCGGAGCTGTCCGCCCTTCGCACGGCCGGTCCCGGCGACGCCCTCCCCGGCGCCCGGCTGCTGCGCACCCCCGCCGAGCGGGACCGGCTGCGGGCGCTGAAGTGGGGCGAGCAGTTCACCGTCGACTCGCTCACCGGCCTGCGCTCGCCCGGGGAGGTGCGGGAGACCCTCGCGGCGCTGCGGGCGGCCGGGTGCACGTACGCCTACGTCGGCATCGAGAGCCTGGCGCCCGAGGTGATGCGGCACATCCACAAGAACCTCCGCCCGGACGCCCCGGAGAGCTGGGAGGAACGCGTCCGCGCCGCCCTCACCCTGCTGCGCGGGGCCGGCATCGAGGTGGGCAGCTCGGTGCTGTTCGGCCTCGAAGGGGAGACCCGCGCGACCATCGACCACACCATCGCCGGGGTGTCCCGGCTGATCCGCGACGGGCTGCTGTCCATCGCCAGCCCCAACATCCTCACCTACCACCCCGGGACGCCGCTGACCCGGCAGCACGGGATGGCGGACCGGCTGGACTACCACAGCCCGGACGTGGAGAGCCGCCCTCCGTACACCTACTTCGAGGAGGCCTTCCCCGGTGTCGTCTCGCGCGCCCTGACCGAGGAGGACATCTGGCACATCCACCGGGCCGCCCAGGCCGCCTGGGGCGGGCACCGCAACAGCCAGCCGATGGCCGAGACCGCGCTCTGACCGCAGCCCCGTCCGTGACTCGCGTCCCCGACTCCCGTCTCCGACTCCCGCCCCGTCCCCGTCCCCGTCCCGCACCACCGTCCCCCACCGCCGACGAATCGCGAGGATCCGCCGTGATCTCCTTCCTGACCGACTACGGGCTGTACGACGGCTTCGTCGCCGCCTGCCACGGGGTGATCGCGCGGATCGCCCCGGACCAGCGGATCACCGACATCACGCACCTGGTGCCCGCGCGCGACATCCGGCGCGGGGCGGCCGTGCTGGCCGAGACCGTCCCGTACCTGCCCGACGGCTCCGTGCACGTCGCGGTGGTCGACCCCGGCGTGGGCACCGGGCGCCGGGCGGTGGTGCTGGTGTCCGCGCGGGGCGACCTGCTGGTCGGGCCCGACAACGGCCTGCTGCCCGAGGCGGCCGGGGCGCTGGGCGGGCTGGTGGCCGGGTACGAGATCAAGAGCCCCGCCGTGCTCGCCGCGCGGGTCTCGCACACGTTCCACGGGCGGGACGTGTTCTGCCCCGCGGCCGCCCGTCTCGCGGCCGGCACCCCGGTCGCGGAGGTGGGGCCGGAACTGGACCCGGCCTCGCTGGTCCGGCTGCACGCCCCGGTCTGCCGGCGCGATCCGGCGACCGGGGAGGTGGTGGGGGAGGTGCGCACGGTCGACCACTTCGGGAACGTGCAGACCGCGATCGGCGCCGGACCGCTGGCGGAGTCGGGGCTGGTGCCGGGCGCCGGGGCGGCCGTGCTGCTGCGGCTGACCGGCCGGGCCCAGCCGCTGCGGGTGCCGTTCGGGCGGACGCTCGGCGACGTGCCGCCGGGGGAGCTGGTCGCGTTCCTCGACTCCGCCGGGCTGTTCACGGTGGCGGTGAACTGCGGCGACGGCGCGTCCCGGCTGGGCGTGCGGCCCGGCAGCACGGTGGTGGTGAGCCCGGCCCGCTGAGCCGGGCCCGGCGTTGTGGCGTACGACGAGATCCCGGCCAGGAGGGCCCGATGGACTTCGGCATCAACTTCTTCCCCGCCGTCAGCCCGGCCGAGAAGGCCGCCTCCCGCTACTTCGCCGAGGCGCTGGCCCTGGTGGAGCTGGCGGAGGACCTCGGCTTCGGCCACGTGAAGGCGGTGGAGCACTACTTCTTCCCGTACGGCGGCTACAGCCCCGACCCGGTGGCCTTCCTGGCCGCCGCCGCGGCCAGGACCAGCCGGATCCGGCTGGTCACCGGTGCCGTGATCCCCGCGTTCAGCCATCCCGTGCAGCTGGCCGGAAAGCTGGCGATGCTGGACAACCTCGCGCACGGCCGGCTCGACGTGGGCGTGGGGCGGGGCTTCCTGCCGGGGGAGTTCGAGGCCTTCGGCATCCCGATGGAGGAGAGCCGGGAGCGGTTCACCGCCGGGGTCGAGGCCGTGCGCCGGCTCTGGAGCGAGGAGGAGGTGCGGGTCGACGGACCCTGGTTCCGCTTCGGCCCGGTGACCCTGCTGCCCCGCCCGTACCAGCGACCGCACCCGCCGCTGCTGGTGGCCGCGGCGGTGTCGCCGGAGTCGTGCCGGGCGGCGGGCGCCGCGGGGCACGGCCTGATGCTGGTGCCCTCGGTGGCGCCGCGGGAGACGGTCCGGTCGATGATCGACGTGCACCGGGAGGCCTGGCGGGCCGCCGGCCACCCGACGGGCGCGGAGCGGGTGCACCTGACGTACGACTGCTTCGTCCACGAGGACGGGGCCGCGGCCAGGGCGGCGGCGCGAGCCTACGCGGGCCGCTACCAGGAGCGCTTCCGGGCGGCCCTGACCGGCGGGGGCGGCGCCGACCGGCCGGGCTACGAGGGCTACCGGCGGCTGGTCGAGCAGGTCGGTACGGGCGACCCGGACGCGGCGGTGCGCGAGGACCGGGTGGTGGCGGGCACCCCGGACGAGGTGCTGGCGCAGCTGACCCGGATCCGGGACTGGTTCGGCGACGTCGCGGTGAGCCTGAACCTGGGTACGGGGGCGGAGCCCCCGGAGGAGGCCGAGCGGACGGTCCGGCTGCTCGCCAAACACGTGCTGCCGGCCTTCCCCGAGCCGTCCTGAGCGCGAGCCCCCGTGAGCCGCCCTCCGGTGCCCGAGGCATCCTGAGCCCCACCCCGCCTCGGAACCCCCGGGAACGCCGAGGGGCCGGCGGGAGCCCGAACGGGTTCCCGCCGGCCCCGGCGGTACGTTTCTGCTGGGTCCTGCGAGGGGTTATGCGTCCTCGTGGGTGACCGCGCGGCGCGCGTCGGCGTCGAGCACGCCCCAGCTGATCAGCTGCTCGGTCAGGACCGAGGGGGACTGGTCGTAGATGACGGCCAGGGTGCGGAGGTCGTCCTGACGGATCGACAGCACCTTGCCGTTGTAGTCGCCCCGCTGGCTCTGGATGGTGGCGGCGTAGCGCTGCAGCGGGCCGGCCTTCTCGGCGGGCACGTGCGCCAGGCGCTCCAGGTCGAGACGCAGCTTCGGCGGCGGCTCGGCGGCGCCGCCCGGGGTCGTACCCGGCAGCAGCTCCTGTACCGGCACCCCGTAGAAGTCCGCGAGCTCGGCGAGCCGCTGGACGGTCACGGCGCGGTCCCCGCGCTCGTAGGAACCGACCACGACCGCCTTCCAGCGGCCCTGGGACTTCTCCTCGACACCGTGGAGGGAAAGCCCCTGCTGGGTGCGGATCGCGCGGAGCTTGGCCCCGAGCTGTTTGGCGTATTCGCTGGACATAAGGCTCCCGGACGCTGTGACGACGTGCGGCTCCGCCGCGCGGCTGGTAACTCACTGTGAGGTTACGCAGCGTTACGTGGATGCGTCAAGCCGAATGGTCGCCGCCGCCCCCTTACGAGCCCGTGGCGGACCGGTGTCCGAAAAGCCTGGCGGGGGGCCTGATCGACTTCACACCCCGGTTCACCCCCCGGTGTGACGGGCCCCCGCGGCGCGGCGGCCCCGCGCCTGCTGGTACGGTGGACGGCGTACATCAGACGTCCTTTAAATGCCGTCCCGTGAGGCGGAGAAGGAGGTCCGCTTTCATGGACACCAGCACGACCGATGCGGCCCGGCCCGTTCTCGAAGGCCCGGACATCGCGCGGGTTCTGACCCGCATCGCCCACGAGATCGTCGAGCGCGCCAAGGGTGCCGACGACGTGGTGCTCCTCGGCATCCCGACGCGCGGCGTCTTCCTCGCCCGCCGGATCGCCGCCAAGCTCGAAGAGATCACCGGTGCCAAGATCCCGGTCGGCTCCCTCGACATCACGATGTACCGCGACGACCTGCGCATGAAGCCGGCGCGCGCCATCGGCCGCACGGAGATCCCCGGCGACGACATCGACGGCCGCCTCGTGGTCCTCGTCGACGACGTGCTCTTCTCCGGCCGCACCATCCGCGCCGCCCTCGACGCCCTGGGCGACATCGGCCGGCCCCGCGCCGTCCAGCTCGCGGTCCTCGTCGACCGCGGCCACCGCGAACTCCCGATCCGTGCCGACTACGTCGGCAAGAACCTCCCCACGTCGCTGCGGGAGACGGTCAAGGTCCAGCTCCAGGAGGAGGACGGCCGTGACGCCGTCCTGCTCGGCCAGCGGACCGACACGGCAGACCAGCACTAGCCCGTCCGGGTGATGGACCCTTCCCCGCGCCCGACGGCCGGAGGAACCGGGTCCACGCCGAGGCCTGCCCGCCCGCATTCCCGAGCCACCCTCCTCCCCACCCACGGAGCACCCAGATGAAGCGCCACCTCATCTCGGCCGCCGACCTCACGCGCGACGACGCCGTCCTCATCCTCGACACCGCCGAGGAGATGGCCCGGATCGCGGACCGGCCGATCAAGAAGCTGCCGACCCTGCGCGGCCGCACGATCTGCAACCTCTTCTTCGAGGACTCCACCCGCACCCGGATCTCGTTCGAGGCCGCGGAGAAGCGCCTGTCGGCCGACGTCATCAACTTCGCCGCGAAGGGCTCCAGCGTCTCGAAGGGCGAGTCCCTCAAGGACACCGCCCAGACCCTGGAGGCCATGGGCGTCGACGCGGTCGTCATCCGGCACGGCGCGTCCGGAGCCCCGTACCGCCTGGCGACCTCCGGCTGGATCGACGCCCCCGTCATCAACGCGGGCGACGGCACCCACCAGCACCCCACCCAGGCCCTGCTGGACGCCTTCACCATGCGCCGCCGCCTGGTCGGGAAGGACGCGCTCGGCCAGGACCTGGCCGGCAAGCGGATCACGCTCGTCGGTGACGTGCTGCACAGCCGCGTGGCCCGCTCCAACGTGGACCTGCTGCACACCCTGGGCGCCGAGGTCACCCTGGTGGCCCCGCCCACCCTGGTCCCGGTCGGCGTGGAGACCTGGCCCTGCCAGGTCAGCTACGGCCTCGACGAGGTGCTGCCGAAGTCGGACGCGGTCATGATGCTGCGTGTGCAGCGCGAACGCATGAACGCCGCCTTCTTCCCGACCGAGCGCGAGTACAGCCGCCGCTACGGCCTCGACGCCGTGCGCATGGCGAAGATGCCGGAGCACGCGATCGTGATGCACCCCGGCCCGATGGTCCGCGGCATGGAGATCACCGCCGAGGTCGCCGACTCCGACCGCTGCACGGTCGTCGAGCAGGTCGCCAACGGCGTCTCGATCCGCATGGCCGTCCTGTACCTGCTGCTCGGGGGCTCCGAGCCCGCCGTGACCACCCCCGCCGCCCCCACCGCCACCGCCACCGAGGAGACGAAGTAACCATGAGCAAGATCCTGATCCGTGGCGCGAAGATCCTCGGCGGCGAGCAGCAGGACGTCCTGATCGACGGCGAGACCATCGCCGAGGTGGGGCAGAACCTCTCGGCGGAGGGCGCGCAGGTGATCGAGGCCGAGGGCCGGATCCTGCTGCCCGGCCTGGTCGACCTCCACACCCACCTCCGCGAGCCCGGCCGCGAGGACTCCGAGACCGTCCTCACCGGCACCCGCGCCGCCGCCTCCGGCGGCTACACCGCGGTGTTCGCCATGGCCAACACCTTCCCGGTCGCCGACACCGCCGGCGTGGTCGAGCAGGTCTACCGCCTCGGCCGGGAGCACGGCTACTGCGACGTGCAGCCCATCGGCGCCGTCACCGTCGGCCTGGAGGGCAAGCAGCTCGCCGAGCTGGGCGCCATGCACGAGTCCGCCGCCGGCGTGAAGGTCTTCTCCGACGACGGCAAGTGCGTGGACGACGCGGTGATCATGCGCCGCGCCCTGGAGTACGTGAAGGCCTTCGGCGGCGTCGTCGCCCAGCACGCCCAGGAGCCGCGCCTCACCGAGGGCGCCCAGATGAACGAGGGCACGGTCTCCGCGGAGCTGGGCCTGGGCGGCTGGCCGGCCGTCGCCGAGGAGTCGATCATCGCCCGCGACGTCCTCCTCGCCGAGCACGTCGGCTCCCGCGTGCACATCTGCCACCTGTCCACCGCTGGCTCCGTCGAGATCGTCCGCTGGGCCAAGTCCCGCGGCATCGACGTCACCGCCGAGGTCACCCCGCACCACCTGCTCCTCACCGACGAGCTGGTCCGCACGTACAACCCGGTCTACAAGGTCAACCCGCCGCTGCGCACCGAGGCCGACGTGCTGGCCCTGCGCGAGGCCCTGGCCGACGGCACGATCGACATCGTCGCCACCGACCACGCCCCGCACCCGCACGAGGACAAGGACTGCGAGTGGGCCGCGGCCGCCATGGGCATGGTGGGCCTGGAGACCGCGCTGAGCGTCGTCCAGCAGACCATGGTCGAGACCGGGCTGCTCGACTGGGCGGGCGTCGCCGACCGGATGTCCTCCGCCCCCGCGCGCATCGGCCGTCTCGACGGCCACGGACGTCCCGTCTCGGCAGGTGAACCCGCCAACATCACGCTGGTCGATCCTGCGTACCGTGGTGTCGTGGACCCCGCAGACTTCGCCTCCCGCAGCCGCAACACGCCCTACGAGGGCCGCGAGCTGCCGGGTCGTGTCACCCACACCTTCCTGCGGGGCCGGGCAACGGTCGTGGACGGGAATCTCGCGTGACACCTGAAGCAATCCTTCTGGCCGCAGGGGCCGCCGAACGCGAATCGGCGAAGGTGACGGACTGGGGCGCACGCATCGCGTGGGTCGTCGGCCTGGTCGTCTTCATCGCGTTCGTCTACTGGCTGATGCGCCAGGGCTGGAAGTGGCGCGGCGCGCTCCAGGGCGACCTGCCCGAGCTGCCCGCCGCCCCCGAGGGGCTGCCGGCCCACCGGCTGGCCCTCACCGGCCGGTACCACGGGTCCACCACGGCAGGGCAGTGGCTGGACCGGATCGTGGCCCACGGCCTCGGGGTCCGCAGCCGGGTCGAGCTCACCCTCACCGACGCGGGCCTGGACGTGGTCCGTCCGGGTGCCACCGACTTCTTCGTACCGGCCGCGCAGCTGCGCGGCGCCCGCCTCGACAAGGGAATCGCGGGCAAGGTACTGACCGAGGGCGGACTGCTCGTCGTCACCTGGGCGCATGGCGACAAGCTGATCGACTCCGGTTTCCGCTCCGACCGCGCGGCCGAGCACGCCGCCTGGGTCGAAGCCATCAACTCCATGAACCAATCCATCACGACGGAAGGCGCCGAACGATGACGACCTCCACCAGGGGAGCTGTGAAAACTCCCGCCGTACTCGTCCTGGAGGACGGCCGCATCTTCCGCGGACGCGCCTACGGGGCCGTGGGGGAGACCTTCGGCGAGGCCGTGTTCTCCACCGGCATGACCGGGTACCAGGAGACCCTGACCGACCCCTCGTACCACCGCCAGGTCGTCGTCATGACCGCCCCGCACGTGGGCAACACCGGCGTCAACGACGAGGACCCCGAGTCCTCCCGCATCTGGGTCTCCGGCTACGTCGTCCGCGACCCCGCCCGCATGCCCTCCAACTGGCGCTCCCGGCGCTCGCTGGACGAGGAGCTCACCGCGCAGGGCGTCGTCGGCATCTCCGGCGTCGACACCCGCGCCCTCACCCGCCACCTGCGCGAGCGCGGAGCCATGCGCGTCGGCATCTTCTCCGGCGAGGCCGTCGCGGACGACGCGGCGCTGCTGGCGAAGGTCCGGGAACAGCCCCAGATGAAGGGAGCCAACCTCTCCGCGGAGGTGGCCACCAAGGAGGCGTACGTCGTCCCCGCGATCGGTGAGAAGAAGTTCACCGTCGCCGCGGTCGACCTGGGCATCAAGGGCATGACCCCGCACCGGATGGCCGAGCGCGGCATCGAGGTCCACGTGCTGCCCGCCACCGCCACCGCCGAGGACGTCTACGCGGTGGACCCGGACGGCGTGTTCTTCTCCAACGGCCCGGGCGACCCGGCCACCGCCGACCACCCGGTCTCCGTCATGCAGGCCGTGCTGGAGCGCAAGACGCCGCTCTTCGGCATCTGCTTCGGCAACCAGATCCTGGGCCGCGCGCTCGGCTTCGGCACGTACAAGCTGAAGTACGGCCACCGCGGCATCAACCAGCCGGTGCAGGACCGCACGACCGGCAAGGTCGAGGTCACCGCGCACAACCACGGCTTCGCCGTCGACGCGCCGCTCGACAAGGTCTCCGAGACCCCCTACGGCCGCGCCGAGGTCTCCCACGTCTGCCTGAACGACAACGTGGTGGAGGGCCTCCAGCTGCTCGACCAGCCGGCCTTCAGCGTCCAGTACCACCCCGAGGCGGCCGCGGGCCCGCACGACGCCGCGTACCTCTTCGACCGCTTCGTTTCTCTGATGGAGGCCGAGCGTGCCTAAGCGCACCGATATCCAGTCCGTCCTGGTCATCGGCTCCGGCCCGATCGTCATCGGCCAGGCCGCCGAGTTCGACTACTCCGGCACCCAGGCCTGCCGCGTCCTCAAGTCCGAGGGCCTGCGGGTCATCCTGGTGAACTCCAACCCCGCGACGATCATGACCGACCCGGAGATCGCCGACGCCACGTACGTCGAGCCGATCACGCCGGAGTTCGTCGAGAAGATCATCGCGAAGGAGCGCCCCGACGCGCTCCTGCCCACCCTCGGCGGCCAGACCGCGCTGAACACCGCCATCTCCATGCACGAGCAGGGCGTGCTGGAGAAGTACAACGTCGAGCTGATCGGCGCCAACGTCGAGGCGATCAACAAGGGCGAGGACCGCGACCTCTTCAAGGAGGTCGTCGAGGAGGTCCGCCGCAAGATCGGCCACGGCGAGTCCGCCCGCTCGGTCATCTGCCACTCCATGGACGACGTCCTCAAGGGCGTGGACACCCTCGGCGGCTACCCCGTCGTCGTCCGCCCCTCGTTCACCATGGGCGGCGCCGGCTCCGGCTTCGCGCACGACGAGGAGGAGCTGCGCCGCATCGCCGGCCAGGGCCTGACGCTCTCCCCGACCACCGAGGTGCTCCTGGAGGAGTCCATCCTCGGCTGGAAGGAGTACGAGCTGGAGCTGATGCGCGACAAGGCCGACAACGTCGTGGTCGTCTGCTCCATCGAGAACTTCGACCCGATGGGCGTGCACACCGGTGACTCGATCACCGTCGCCCCGGCGATGACCCTCACCGACCGCGAGTACCAGCGCCTGCGCGACATCGGCATCGCCATCATCCGCGAGGTCGGCGTCGACACCGGCGGCTGCAACATCCAGTTCGCGATCAACCCGGACGACGGCCGCGTCATCGTCATCGAGATGAACCCGCGCGTCTCCCGCTCCTCGGCGCTCGCGTCGAAGGCCACCGGCTTCCCGATCGCCAAGATCGCCGCCAAGCTGGCCATCGGCTACACCCTCGACGAGGTCCCGAACGACATCACCGAGAAGACCCCGGCCTCCTTCGAGCCCACGCTCGACTACGTCGTGGTCAAGGCCCCGCGCTTCGCGTTCGAGAAGTTCCCGCTGGCCGACGCCACCCTCACCACCACCATGAAGTCGGTGGGCGAGGCCATGGCCATCGGCCGGAACTTCACCGAGGCCCTCCAGAAGGCCCTGCGCTCCCTGGAGAAGAAGGGCTCGCAGTTCACCTTCACCGGCGAGCCCGGCGACAAGGCCGAGCTGCTGCGCGTCGCGGTCCGCCCGACCGACGGCCGCATCAACACCGTCATGCAGGCGATCCGCGCCGGTGCCACCCCCGAGGAGGTCTTCGACGCCACGAAGATCGACCCCTGGTTCGTGGACCAGCTCTTCCTGATCAAGGAGATCGCCGACGAGCTGGCCGGCGCCGAGAAGCTCGGCCCCGAGCTGCTCGCCGAGGCCAAGCGCCACGGCTTCTCCGACGCCCAGATCGCCGAGATCCGCGGCCTGCGCGAGGACGTCGTCCGCGAGGTCCGGCACGCCCTCGGCGTCCGCCCGGTCTACAAGACGGTCGACACCTGCGCCGCCGAGTTCGCCGCTAAGACCCCGTACTTCTACTCGTCCTACGACGAGGAGACCGAGGTCGCGCCCCGCGAGAAGCCCGCGGTGATCATCCTGGGCTCCGGCCCGAACCGCATCGGCCAGGGCATCGAGTTCGACTACTCCTGCGTCCACGCCTCCTTCGCGCTCAGCGACGCGGGCTACGAGACCGTGATGGTCAACTGCAACCCCGAGACCGTCTCGACGGACTACGACACCTCCGACCGCCTCTACTTCGAGCCGCTCACGCTCGAGGACGTGCTGGAGATCGTGCACGCCGAGTCCCTCGCGGGCCCGATCGCCGGCGTCGTCGTCCAGCTCGGCGGCCAGACCCCGCTGGGCCTCGCCCAGGCGCTGAAGGACAACGGCGTGCCGGTCGTCGGCACCTCCCCGGAGGCCATCCACGCCGCCGAGGACCGCGGCGCCTTCGGCCAGGTCCTGCTGGAAGCCGGCCTGCCCGCCCCGAAGCACGGCACCGCCACCACCTTCGCCGGAGCCAAGGCCATCGCCGACGAGATCGGCTACCCCGTCCTCGTACGCCCCTCGTACGTGCTCGGCGGCCGCGGCATGGAGATCGTCTACGACGAGGCGCGCCTGGAGTCGTACATCGCCGAGTCCACGGAGATCTCCCCGACCCGCCCGGTGCTGGTCGACCGCTTCCTCGACGACGCGATCGAGATCGACGTCGACGCGCTCTACGACGGCCACGAGCTCTACCTCGGCGGCGTCATGGAGCACATCGAGGAGGCCGGCATCCACTCCGGCGACTCGGCCTGCGCCCTGCCCCCGATCACCCTCGGCGGCTTCGACATCAAGCGCCTGCGCGCCTCCACCGAGGCGATCGCCAAGGGCGTCGGCGTCCGCGGCCTGATCAACATCCAGTTCGCGATGGCCGGCGACATCCTCTACGTGCTGGAGGCCAACCCCCGCGCCTCCCGGACCGTCCCCTTCACCTCGAAGGCGACCGCGGTCCCGCTGGCGAAGGCCGCCGCCCGCATCTCGCTGGGCGCCACCATCGCCGAGCTGCGCGCCGAGGGCCTGCTGCCGAGGACCGGCGACGGCGGCACCCTGCCGCTCGACGCGCCGATCTCCGTCAAGGAGGCCGTGATGCCGTGGAGCCGCTTCCGGGACATCCACGGCCGCGGCGTGGACACCGTCCTCGGCCCGGAGATGCGCTCCACCGGCGAGGTCATGGGCATCGACTCCGTCTTCGGCACGGCGTACGCCAAGTCGCAGGCGGGCGCCTACGGCCCGCTGCCCACCAAGGGCCGCGCGTTCATCTCCGTCGCCAACCGCGACAAGCGCTCGATGATCTTCCCGGCCCGTGAGCTGGTCGCCCACGGCTTCGAGCTGATGGCCACCTCCGGCACCGCCGAGGTGCTGCGCCGCAACGGCATCAACGCCACCGTGGTGCGCAAGCTCAGCGAGGGCGAGGGCCCGAACGGCGAGAAGACCATCGTCCAGCTGATCCACGACGGCCAGGTCGACCTGATCGTCAACACCCCGTACGGCACCGGCGGCCGCCTCGACGGCTACGAGATCCGCACGGCGGCCGTGGCCCGCAGCGTCCCGTGCCTGACGACGGTCCAGGCGCTGGCCGCCGCCGTCCAGGGCATCGACGCGCTCAACCACGGCGACGTGGGCGTGCGCTCCCTCCAGGAGCACGCGGAGCACCTGATCGCGGCCCGCGACTAGCAGCCCGTACGGAAGGGGGGCACCGGCGAGAACGACCGGTGTCCCCCCTTTCATGGGGTCAATCCGAGCGCACAACGGACACAAGGGATAAACCGGACGATGTACAAGCTGTTCTTCAACCTGGTCTTCAAGCGGATGGACCCCGAGCAGGCCCACCACATGGCCTTCCGCTGGATCCGCCTGGCAGCCCGCACCCCCGTGCTGCGCACCTTCGTGGCCGCCTACCTCGCCCCCCGCACCAAGGAACTGCGCACCGAGACCCTGGGCCTGCGCTTCCACAGCCCCTTCGGCCTCGCCGCCGGCTTCGACAAGAACGCCGTCGCGATCGACGGCATGGCGATGCTCGGCTTCGACCACGTCGAGATCGGCACCGTCACCGGCCAGGCCCAGCCCGGCAACCCCAAGAAGCGGCTCTTCCGCCTGGTACCGGACCGCGCGCTGATCAACCGCATGGGCTTCAACAACGAGGGCTCCGCAGCCGTGGCGGCCCGCCTCGCCGCCCGCCGCCCGGTCTTCAAGCCGGTCGTCGGCGTCAACATCGGCAAGACCAAGGTCGTCCCCGAGGCCGAGGCCGCCGCCGACTACGTGGTCTCCGCCGAGCGCGTCGCCCGGCACGCCGACTACCTGGTCGTCAACGTCTCCTCGCCCAACACCCCCGGCCTGCGCAACCTCCAGGCCACCGAGTCGCTCCGGCCGCTGCTGACCGCCGTGCGCGAGGCCGCCGACCGCACCGTCACCGGCCGCCGCGTCCCGCTGCTGGTCAAGATCGCCCCCGACCTCGCCGACGAGGACGTGGACGCCGTCGCCGACCTCGCCGTGGAGCTGGGCCTGGACGGCATCATCGCCACCAACACCACGATCGCCCGCGAGGGCCTCGGCCTGAAGTCCGACCCGGCCCTGGTCAAGGAGACCGGCGGGCTCTCCGGCGCCCCGGTCAAGGAGCGCTCCCTGGAGGTCCTGCGCCGCCTCTACGCGCGCGTCGGCGACCGGATCGTCCTGGTGGGCGTCGGCGGCATCGAGAACGCCGAGGACGCCTGGCAGCGGATCCTCGCCGGCGCCACCCTGGTCCAGGGCTACAGCGCCTTCATCTACGAGGGCCCCTGCTACGCCCGCGCCATCCACAAGGGCCTCGCCGCGCGCCTGGCCGCCAGCCCGTACGCCACGCTCGCCGACGCCGTCGGCGCCGAGACCCGGAAGGCCTCCCTGTGACGCTCCCCTTCGGCACCCGCCTCCGCCAGGCCATGGACGCCCGTGGCCCGCTCTGCGTCGGCATCGACCCGCACGCCTCGCTGCTCGCCTCCTGGGGCCTGACCGACGACGTGGCAGGCCTGGAGAGGTTCTCCCGCACGGTGGTCGAGGCGCTGGCCGACTCCGTGGCGGTGTTCAAGCCGCAGGCCGCCTTCTTCGAGCGCTTCGGCTCCCGCGGCATCGCGGTGCTGGAGCGTACGGTGGCCGACGCGCGCGCCGCCGGCACCCTGGTTCTGATGGACGCCAAGCGCGGCGACATCGGCTCGACCATGGCCGCCTACGCGGAGACCTTCCTGCGCAAGGACTCCCCGCTCTTCTCCGACGCCCTCACCGTCTCCCCGTACCTCGGCTACGGCTCGCTCAAGCCCGCCGTGGACCTGGCCCGGGAGTCCGGATCCGGCCTGTTCGTGCTGGCCCTGACCTCCAACCCGGAGGGCGCCGAGGTGCAGCGCGCGGTGCGCGAGGACGGCCGGACCATCGGTGCCACCATGCTGGCCCACCTGGCCGAGGAGAACGCCGGCGCCGAGCCGATGGGCTCCTTCGGTGCGGTGGTCGGCGCCACCCTCGGCGACCTGTCCACGTTCGACCTGGACATCAACGGCCCGCTGCTGGCCCCCGGCATCGGCGCGCAGGGCGCCACCGCGGCCGACCTGCCGGCCGTCTTCGGCTCCGCCGTCCGCAACGTGGTCCCGAACGTCTCGCGGGGCGTCCTCGCGCAGGGCCCCGACGCGGCCGCGCTGCGGTCCGCCTCCGACCGCTTCGCGGACGAGATCCGCGCGGCCGTCGCCGCGTAGCGCCGACCCCGGGAGGGGGGTGCGGGGAGGTCTCCCGCACCCCCCTCCCGCGCGTCCGGCCCCCGGCCGACCGTCGGGTGCGGCCCGTTCGAGCGGCGGTCGATGATGGCCGGAAACACACCCCCGGAACGGGCCCGCTCGCGCCCGGATCCGACACCGCGCGCGACGGTCCCGCCGTTCGGACCGGCCCGGGACCCGGCGCACCGGGGCGCACCGGTGGCGCTCCGTGGCCCCGCCGCCGCGCTCCGGAGCCGCGGCGACCTGCGCGGTCGCACCGGCAAGCACCGAATCTCGTCATTCCGCGTGTCGCTCACCCCCGGCTCCCGGCCGTCTTGACGAAATCCTCACCCAAAACCGGGGTGTTTTGTCTGTGATGTACGGTTCAGTGGAGGCTGACCAGGACTTTTCGTTCGTTCTCGCTGACTGGAGCGGCCTTGGCCGCTAGTCTCCGACCAGAGCGAACGCACACACCCGTTGTGTGCAGCTCGCCTGGTGGGGTGCCCTGTGGTGCTCCGCCGGTCCGTATCCGACAGTTCGACATCCGAGGTGACGTAGGCGTGGCTCTTCCGCCCCTTACCCCTGAACAGCGCGCAGCCGCGCTCGAAAAGGCCGCCGCGGCTCGCCGGGAGCGGGCCGAGGTGAAGAATCGACTCAAGCACTCCGGCGCCTCCCTGCACGAGGTCATCAAGCAGGGCCAGGAGAACGATGTCATCGGCAAGATGAAGGTCTCCGCCCTCCTCGAGTCCCTTCCCGGCGTGGGCAAGGTCCGCGCCAAGCAGATCATGGAGCGCCTCGGCATCTCCGAGAGCCGTCGTGTCCGTGGTCTCGGTTCCAACCAGATCGCCTCCCTGGAGCGCGAGTTCGGCGGCAGCGGCGCCTGAGGCGTCGCCCCGAGTTGTCCGAGTGTTCTCAGGCAGTCCTGAGAACCGGGATAATCGCTCCATGGCAGCAGAGGTTCGTCCGCGGCTGACCGTGCTCTCCGGCCCCTCCGGGGTCGGCAAGAGCACGGTCGTCGCGCATATGCGCAAGGTTCACCCCGAGGTATGGCTCTCGGTGTCGGCCACCACCCGCAAGCCGCGACCCGGCGAGCGGCACGGAGTCCACTACTTCTTCGTCTCCGACGACGAGTTCGACAAGCTGATCGCCAACGGCGAGCTGCTGGAGTGGGCCGAGTTCGCGGGCAACCGCTACGGCACCCCGCGGGCCGCCGTCGGCGAGCGCCTCGACGCGGGCGAGCCCGTGCTGCTGGAGATCGATCTCCAGGGTGCCCGGCTGGTCCGGGAGTCGATGCCGGAGGCCCAACTGGTCTTCCTCGCCCCGCCGAGCTGGGACGAGCTGGTCCGCCGCCTCACCGGGCGCGGCACCGAGGCCCCCGAGGTCATCGAGCGCCGGCTGGAGGCCGCGAAGGTCGAGCTCGCGGCCGAATCCGAGTTCGACACGACCCTGGTCAACACCTCCGTCGAGGACGTAGCACGCGAGCTGCTAGCCTTGATGGAAGTTGTTTGATCGTTGTTTGATCTTTTACCCATCTTCGGAAGGTAGAGCGTGTCCTCTTCCATCACCGCGCCCGAGGGCATCATCAACCCGCCGATCGACGAGCTGCTCGAGGCCACGGACTCGAAGTACAGCCTCGTGATCTACGCGGCCAAGCGCGCGCGTCAGATCAACGCGTACTACTCGCAGCTCGGTGAGGGCCTGCTGGAGTACGTCGGCCCGCTGGTGGACACCCACGTCCACGAGAAGCCGCTGTCGATCGCCCTGCGCGAGATCAACGCGGGTCTGCTGACCTCCGAGGCCATCGAGGCCCCGGCCCAGTAAGGCGCGAGCAATACCTTCACCACAGGCCCGGCAGCGCAGCTGCCGGGCCTGTGGTGTGTCATGGGTGGGAAGAGGGAGTACCGATGCCGGGGAGCGGAGTCGCAGTGGACAAGCCGAAGGTCGTCCTGGGGGTGAGCGGCGGAATCGCCGCCTACAAGGCGTGCGAGCTGCTGCGGCGGCTGACCGAGTCGGGGCACCACGTCCGCGTGGTGCCGACCGCCTCGGCGCTGCACTTCGTGGGCGAGGCCACCTGGTCGGCCCTGTCCGGCAACCCGGTCTCCACCGAGGTCTGGGACGCCGTCCACGAGGTGCCGCACGTGCGCATCGGCCAGGGCGCCGACCTGGTGGTGGTGGCCCCCGCCACCGCGGACATGCTGGCCAAGGCCGCCCACGGGCTCGCCGACGACCTGCTGACCAACACCCTCCTGACCGCCCGCTGTCCCGTGGTCTTCGCCCCCGCGATGCACACCGAGATGTGGGAGCACCCGGCCACCCAGGAGAACGTGGCGACCCTGCGCCGCCGCGGCGCCGTCGTCATCGAGCCGGCCGTGGGCCGCCTCACCGGCGTCGACACCGGCAAGGGGCGGCTGCCCGACCCCGAGGAGATCTTCGAGGTCTGCAAGCGCGTCCTGGCCCGGGGTGCCGCCGAGCCCGACCTGCTCGGCCGGCACGTCGTGATCAGCGCGGGCGGCACCCGCGAGCCCCTGGATCCGGTGCGCTTCCTCGGCAACCGGTCCTCCGGCAAGCAGGGCTACGCGCTGGCCCGCACCGCCGTCGCCCGGGGCGCCCGCGTCACGCTGGTCGCCGCCAACACCGCGCTGCCCGACCCGGCCGGCGCGGACGTCGTCCGGGTCGGGACGGCCGTACAGCTGCGCGAGGCGGTCCTGAAGGCGGCGGCCGACGCCGACGCCGTGGTGATGGCCGCCGCGGTGGCGGACTTCCGCCCGGCCGCGTACGCCGAGGGGAAGATCAAGAAGAAGGACGGCGAGGAGCCGGCGCCGGTCGCCCTGGTCCGCAATCCGGACGTGCTGGCGGAGATCTCCGCAGACCGTGCCCGGCCGGGGCAGATCATCGTGGGCTTCGCCGCCGAGACCGACGACGTTCTGGCCAACGGATGGGCGAAACTCCGCCGGAAGCAGTGTGATCTTCTCGTCGTGAACGAGGTCGGCGAGAGCAAGACCTTCGGTTCCGAGGAGAACGAAGCCGTCATCCTGGCATCCGATGGCGTCGAGACGGCGGTGCCTTACGGCCCCAAGGAGGCGCTCGCGGACCGGATTTGGGACCTCGTGAGCCCGCGACTCGCCTGACCGGGGGACCTTGTTCCGTGCGTTCGGCGTGGGCCACAATGGAGTGCCGCAGGTCACAGCCCTTCCATTAGGCGAGACGCGTGGTCCGGCGCACGGGAGCGCCCGATAAACTAAACCCGGAACCGGCCGGGCGCAGCCTCCGGGCGGCTCCGCCAAATGATCAGCCAGCAGCCGCTGCAACCCCAGGGAGCGATGTGTCCCGCCGCCTGTTCACCTCGGAGTCCGTGACCGAGGGCCACCCCGACAAGATCGCTGACCAGATCAGCGACACGATCCTCGACGCCCTGCTCGCCGAGGACCCGACCTCCCGCGTCGCCGTGGAGACGCTCATCACCACCGGCCTGGTCCACATCGCGGGCGAGGTGACGACGAAGGCGTACGCGCCGATCGCCTCCCTGGTCCGCGACAAGATCCTGGAGATCGGCTACGACTCCTCGAAGAAGGGCTTCGACGGCGCCTCCTGCGGTGTCTCGACGTCCATCGGCGCGCAGTCCCCGGACATCGCGCAGGGTGTCGACACGGCGTACGAGCAGCGGGTCGAGGGCGACGAGGACGAGCTCGACAAGCAGGGCGCGGGCGACCAGGGCCTGATGTTCGGCTACGCCACCGACGAGACCCCGAACCTCATGCCGCTGCCGATCGAGCTGGCCCACCGGCTTTCGCGGCGCCTGTCCGAGGTGCGCAAGAACGGGACCATCCCGTACCTGCGTCCCGACGGCAAGACCCAGGTCACCATCGAGTACGACGGCGACAAGCCGGTCCGCCTCGACACGGTGGTCGTCTCCTCGCAGCACGCCTCCGACATCGACCTCGACTCGCTGCTCGCGCCCGACATCCGCGAGTTCGTCGTCGAGCACGTGCTCAAGGAGCTCGTCGAGGACGGCATCAACCTGGAGACCGACGGGTACCGTCTGCTGGTCAACCCGACCGGCCGCTTCGAGATCGGCGGCCCGATGGGCGACGCCGGCCTCACCGGCCGCAAGATCATCATCGACACCTACGGCGGCATGGCCCGCCACGGCGGCGGCGCCTTCTCCGGCAAGGACCCGTCGAAGGTCGACCGCTCCGCCGCGTACGCGATGCGCTGGGTCGCCAAGAACGTCGTGGCCGCCGGCCTCGCGGAGCGGTGCGAGGTCCAGGTCGCGTACGCGATCGGCAAGGCCGAGCCCGTCGGTCTCTTCGTCGAGACCTTCGGCACCGCCAAGGTGGACGTCGCCAGGATCGAGCAGGCCATCTCCGAGGTCTTCGACCTCCGCCCGGCCGCGATCATCCGCGACCTCGACCTGCTGCGCCCGATCTACGCCCAGACCGCCGCGTACGGCCACTTCGGCCGTGAGCTGCCGGACTTCACCTGGGAGCGCACCGACCGTGTCGACGCGCTGAAGGCCGCCGCCGGCCTGTAGCCCGCGCGGACGTCGTGACGACGGCCCCGGACCCTCGTGGTCCGGGGCCGTCGGCGTTCCCCCGGTGTCGGTACCCTTTGGTAAGAATGCTGGTGTGAGCAGCGAGAACGAATCAGGCGAGCGGGCCGGGGGGCCGCCCGAGCAGCTCGCGCTCATCCGGGAGACCGTCCGCGCCGCGAAGGCCGCCGCGCCCAAGGCCAAGCCGCGCACCTGGCGGGGCGCGGCCCTGGCCAAGGAGCTGCCGGTGGCCCGCATCCTGGTCAACAAGGGGGTGCTCCACCTCGACCAGCTCTGGGACTACGCCGTCCCCGCCGAGCTGGACGAGGCCGCGCAGCCGGGCGTGCGCGTCCGGGTGCGCTTCGGCGCGGGCGCCCACCACGTCCGGGAGGGGCGCCGGGAGGGCGGCGGGCTCATCGACGGCTTCCTCGTCGAGCGGCGGGCCGAGTCCGACTACAACGGACCGCTGGCCGCGCTCGCGCACGTGGTCTCCCCGGAGCGGGTGCTCACCCCCCGGATGCTGGCCCTGACCCGGGCCGTCGCCGACCGCTACGCCGGCAGCCTGGCCGACGTACTCCAGCTCGCCCTCCCGCCGCGGAACGCCCGGGCCGAGTCCAAGCCCTCGCCCGACCCGCTGCCGGCCCCGGCCGTGCCGGAGCCGGGCGGCTGGGAGCGCTACCCGGCGGGGCCTGCCTTCCTGCGGTCGCTGGCCGCCGGGCACAACCCGCGCGCCGTCTGGACGGCCCTCCCCGGCCCCGGCTGGCCCGACGAGCTGGCCCGCGCCATGGCCGCCGCCCTCGCCTCGGGACGCGGCGCGCTGGCGGTGCTGCCCGACGGCCGGTCGGTGGCACGGCTGGACGCCGCGCTCACGGCCGTACTGGGGGAGGGGCGGCACGCGGTGCTCACGGCGGAGTCCGGCCCCGAGAAGCGGTACCGCCAGTGGCTGTCCGTGCACCGGGGCTCGGTGAAGGCGGTGATCGGCACGCGGGCTGCGATGTTCGCGCCGGTGCGGGACCTGGGGCTGGTGGCCGTCTGGGACGACGGCGACTCCAGCCACAGCGACGACAACGCGCCCTTCCCGCACGTGCGGGAGGTGCTGGAACTGCGCTCCGCGCACGACGACTGCGGCTTCCTGCTGGGCGGCACGAGCTGCACGGTGGAGGCCGCCCAGCTGGTCGAGTCCGGCTGGGCGCGGCCGCTGGCGGCGGACCGCGAGCGGGTGCGGGAGGCCGCGCCGCTGGTGCGGACCGTGGGCGAGGAGGACCTGGCCCGGGACGAGGCCGCGCGGGCGGCCCGGCTGCCGAGCCTGGCCTGGCAGGCGGTGCGGGAGGGTCTGAAGACCGGGCCGGTGCTCGTCCAGGTGCCCCGGCGCGGTTACGTGCCCCGGCTGGCCTGCGAGCGCTGCCGTACGCCGGCCCGCTGCACGGCGTGCGCCGGTCCCCTGGAGGCGCCGGACCAGCGGGCGCTGCGGTGCGGGTGGTGCGGGCGGGACGAGCCGTCCTGGCAGTGCGGGGAGTGCGGCTCGGTGCGGCTGCGGGCGAGTGTGGTCGGCGCGCGGCGGACGGCCGAGGAACTGGGGCGTGCGTTTCCGGCGGTGCCGGTGCGGACTTCGGGGCGGGACCACGTGCTGGACGGCGTACCGGACCGGCCGGCGCTGGTGGTGAGCACGCCGGGTGCCGAGCCGGTGGCGGAGGGGCCGGGGTACGCGGCCGCGCTGCTCCTGGACGGCTGGGCGATGCTGGGGCGGCCCGACCTGCGCGCGGGCGAGGAGGCGCTGCGGCGCTGGATCGGTGCGGCCTCGCTGGTGCGGGGGAGCGGGACGGTGGTGGTGGTCGCGGAACCGACGCTGCGGCCGGTGCAGGCCCTGGTGCGGTGGGATCCCGTGGGGCACGCGGTGCGGGAGCTGGCGGAGCGGGCCGAGCTGGGCTTCCCGCCGGTGTCGCGGATGGCCGAGGTGACGGGCCGGCCGGAGGCGCTGGCGGAGTTCCTCGCGGGGGCGGCGCTGCCGGGGGACGCGGTGGTGCTGGGGCCGGTGCCGGTCGCTGCGCGGGGCGGGGCTCGGGTGGACGATGCCGTGGAGCGGGCGCTGGTGCGGGTGCCGCCGGGGTCGGGGGCCGCGCTGGCCGCCGCGCTGAAGTCGGCCCAGGCCGCGCGGCTGGCTGCCCGTGGCACCGGTGACCCGGTCCGGGTCCGCATCGACCCGCCAGCCATCGGCTGACGCCGGGTGGGTTGGGTTCGGTGCTGCGGTGCCGGGCCGGCCGGTGCTTCGGGTCGCGGGCGGCGGGTGCGGCGCCGGTACGGGGTGCGGGCGGAATCCCTGCGGGGCGGTTCCCCTACCCGCCCTTCTCCCGTTCACCGGGGCTGCGCCCCGGACCCCGCTGGGCTGCGCCTTGGGCCCCGGTGGGCTGCGCCCGGGCTCCCGGTGGGCTGTGCCCCGGACCCCGCTGGGTTGTGCCCCGGACCCCGCTGGGCTGCGCCTTGGGCCCCGGTGGGCTGCGCCCGGGCTCCCGCTGGGCCTCGCCCCGGACCCCGGCGGGCTTCGCCCCGGACCCCTGGCCTCGCCCCGGACCCCTGGGCTTCGCCCCGGACCCCCGCGGGCTGCGCCTCGGGCCCCCGGTGGGCTGTGCCCCGGGCCCCGGCGGGCTTCGCCCCGGACCCCCGTCGGGGGGGTCGCCCCGGGCCCCTCGGGGCTGCGTGCTGGGCCCCGAGGGGGCTGCACGGACGGGTGTGAGCCGGTGTGGGGCCCGGGTGCGGGCGCCCGGAGGTACGGGGGCCCGGGACCCCGTGGGGGTGGGTCCCGGGCGTGGGGGTCAGCCGGTGCGGGGGCCCGGGAAGGCCGGGGAGCGGGGGGCCGTGGTGGCGTCCTCGCGCAGGGCCCCCGAGCCGGACGTCGGCTGGGGCGGCATCGAGCGGGCCGCCGGGATGCCGAGCGTGCGCGGCGCGGCCGTCCCCTCGGCCAGCGGCTCCGCGGCCTCCGCCGGTGCCGTCGTGACGGCGCCCGCCCGGCGCGCCCCGTACCGCCGGTGCACCGCCTGCTTCGTCACCCCGAGGGCGGAGCCCACCGCGTCCCACGAGAAGCCGAGCGAGCGGTCGAAGTCCACCGCAGCGGTGACCAGCGTCTCCACGCTGTCCCGCAGCTCCTGCGCGAGACGGACGGTCGGCGCGGGTGCCCGGCCGTAGACGACGAAGCCCGTGGAGGGGCCGGAGCGACGCGGGCGGTACACGTTGCCGAGCTGGGCGGTGAGGGTACGCAGGGCATCCACCTGTCGGCGGACCCGCTCGATGTCCCGCACCAGCAGATGCAGGCTGGCCCTCGCTTGGGCGTCGTGGGTGGCGTGGTCGGCCATGAACAAGCCTCTCGAACCGGGGGGTTGAAACGGATCGGGCCGGCTGCACAATGCGGCCCGTTTCGGTCAATCTCTCTTGACCAACGCTCCATGCGGCACGGAGGTCACGCCCCCGGGGCGTGTCGGCATATGCGAGAGGCGCGCGTGTGTGCGTACGCCCCCCGCCCCGGTCGGGCGGGCCGGGCGCCACGGCCCATAGACTGGGCCGTTGCTCCTCATTCGTCTCATCCGTCGTCTCCAACGGCCCGCCGCAAAGCGAGGTATGACCCAAGTGAAGCTCGTCTTCGCAGGAACCCCCGAGGTGGCCGTGCCCGCCCTCGACGCCCTGATCGCCTCCGGCCGCCACGAGGTCGCCGCCGTCGTCACCCGGCCCGACGCCCCCGCCGGCCGCGGCCGGCGCCTGGTCGCCAGCCCGGTCGCGCAGCGCGCCGAGGAGGCGGGCATCGAGGTGCTCAAGCCCGTCCGCCCGCGCGACCCGGACTTCCTCGCCCGGCTCGCCGAGATCGCCCCGGACTGCTGCCCGGTCGTCGCGTACGGCGCCCTGCTGCCCAAGGCGGCCCTCGACATCCCGGCCCGCGGCTGGGTCAACCTGCACTTCTCCCTGCTGCCCGCGTGGCGCGGCGCGGCCCCCGTCCAGCACTCGGTCATGGCCGGTGACGAGGTCACCGGCGCCTCCACCTTCCTCATCGAGGAGGGCCTGGACTCCGGCCCGGTCTACGGCGTGCTCACCGAGGAGGTCCGCCCCACCGACACCAGCGGCGACCTGCTCACCCGGCTGGCCTTCGCCGGCGCCGGGCTGCTCGCCGCCACCATGGACGGCATCGAGGACGGCACCCTGCGCGCCGTGCCCCAGCCCGCGGAAGGCATCACCCTCGCGCCCAAGATCACCGTCGAGGACGCGCAGGTGAACTGGGCCGACCCGGCGCTGCGCGCCGACCGCGTCGTACGGGGCTGCACCCCCGCGCCCGGCGCCTGGACCCTCTTCCGCGGCGAGCGGCTCAAGCTGGTCTCCGTCGGGCTGGTGCCCGAGCGCACCGACCTCGCGCCCGGCGAGCTGGCCCCCGCCAAGAACAACGTGTACGTCGGCACCGGCTCGCACGCCGTCGAGCTGCTCTGGGTGCAGCCCCAGGGCAAGAAGCCGATGAAGGGCGCCGACTGGGCCCGCGGCGTGCGCATCGCCCCCGGCGAGCGGCTCGGCGCGTAGCCCCCGCACACCCCGGCGTACGCTGAAGACGCGCCCGCCGGCGCCTTCAGGCCTCCCCGTTCCACCACCCCTCAGCGGAGCACCTTTCACGTGACCGACCAGCCCCGTCGCCGTCCCGCCAAGCAGCACAAGCCCCAGCACAAGCCCTACCGGCGTCCCCAGAAGGACCCCGTCCGCGTCCTCGCCTTCGAGGCGCTGCGGGCCGTGGACGAGCGCGACGCCTACGCCAACCTCGTCCTGCCGCCCCTGCTCCGCAAGGCCCGGGAGTCCGCGGAGGCCAAGGGCGGCTCCTTCGACGCGCGGGACGCGGCCCTCGCGACGGAGCTGGTGTACGGCACGCTGCGGCGCCAGGGCACGTACGACGCGATCATCGCGGCCTGCGTGGACCGGCCCCTGCGCGAGGTCGACCCGCCGGTGCTCGACGTGCTCTCGCTCGGCGCGCACCAGCTGCTCGGCACCCGCATCCCCACCCATGCCGCGGTCTCCGCGAGCGTGGAGCTGGCCCGCGTGGTGCTCGGCGACGGCCGGGCGAAGTTCGTGAACGCCGTGCTGCGCCGGATCGCCGCGGACGACCTGGACGGCTGGCTGGCCAAGGTCGCCCCGCCGTACGACGAGGACGCCGAGGAGCACCTCGCCGTGGTCCACTCCCACCCGCGCTGGGTGGTCTCGGCCCTGTGGGACGCCCTCGGCGGCGGCCGGGCCGGCATCGAGGACCTGCTGGAGGCGGACAACGAGCGGCCCGAGGTGACGCTCGTGGCCCGGCCCGGCCGCGTGGAGCCCGGCGAGCTGGTCGAGGCGCTGGGCGAGGACTCGGTGCTGCCGGGCCGCTGGTCCCCGTACGCGGTCCGGCTGGCCGAGGGAGGCGAACCGGGCGCCATCGAGGCCGTGCGCGAGGGCCGCGCCGGCGTCCAGGACGAGGGCAGCCAGCTGGTCGCCATCGCCCTCGCCAACGCCCCGGTCGAGGGGCGCGACGAGCGCTGGCTGGACGGCTGCGCCGGCCCCGGCGGCAAGGCGGCACTGCTGGGCGCGCTGGCGGCCGGACGGGGTGCCGCGCTGCTCGCGTCCGAGAAGCAGCCGCACCGCGCCCGGCTGGTGGAGCGGGCCCTCGCCGGCAACCCCGGCCCGTACCAGGTCATCGCCGCCGACGGCACCCGGCCGCCGTGGCTGCCCGGCTCCTTCGACCGGGTGCTGATGGACGTGCCCTGCTCGGGCCTGGGCGCGCTCCGCCGCCGCCCGGAGGCCCGCTGGCGCCGCCGGCCCGCGGACCTGGAGGGCTTCGCCCCGCTCCAGCGCGCGCTGCTGCGCGAGGCGCTCGGCGCGGTCCGCGTGGGCGGCGTCGTCGGGTACGCGACCTGCTCCCCGCACCTCGCGGAGACCCGGGTCGTCGTGGACGACGTGCTCAAGGGCCGGGGCGGTGCGGCCCCCTTCGAGGCGGAGTGGATTGACGCGCGTCCGCTGCTGCCGGGCGTCCCCGCCCTGGGCGACGGCCCGGACGTCCAGCTCTGGCCGCACCTGCACGGCACGGACGCGATGTACCTGGCGCTCCTGCGCCGCACGGCCTGAGCCGCGGCCCCGGCTCCTCCGGGGGCCGGGGCGACGGCCGGGGAGAGGGCCGGTGCGACGGTCGGGGCCGGGGTCCGCGCGGCCGGTTTCGGGGGTGCCACCGGTGGAGGCCCGACGGCATGGCACGCTTGGGGCATGGCCGTTCAGATCAATCCCAGCATCCTGTCCGCGGACTTCGCCCGCCTCGCCGAAGAGGCGAAGGCGGTCGAGGGTGCCGACTGGCTCCACGTCGACGTCATGGACAACCACTTCGTCCCGAACCTCACGCTCGGCATGCCGGTCGTGGAGTCCCTCAGCCGCGCCACGGACACTCCGCTGGACCTGCATCTGATGATCGCCGACCCGGACCGCTGGGCCCCGCAGTACATCGAGGCCGGTGCCGGATCGGTCACCTTCCACGCCGAGGCCGCGGGCGCCCCCGTACGGCTGGCGCGGGAGATCCGGGCCAAGGGCGCCCGCGCCTCCATGGCGCTCAAGCCCGCCACGCCGATCGAGCAGTACGAGGACATCCTCCCCGAGCTCGACATGGTGCTGATCATGACGGTCGAGCCGGGCTTCGGCGGACAGCCCTTCCTCGACGTGATGCTGCCGAAGATCCGCCGTACCCGGGAGCTGATCGCCAAGCACGGCCTGGAGGTGTGGCTGCAGGTCGACGGGGGCGTTTCGGCGTCCACCATCGAGCGGTGCGCCGAGGCCGGCGCGGACGTGTTCGTGGCCGGTTCCGCCGTGTACGGGGCCGTGGACCCGGCCGCCGCGGTGCGGACGCTGCGCGAGCAGGCGGGGGCCGCGATCGCGGCGGCGCCCTGGGCCTGCGAGCACTGAGGGGCGCCTGGGGCGCCGAGGAAGAAGGCTCGGTGAACAGCTCGGTGAACGGGAGCTGTCCGGGCTGATCAACGGCCGCCGGATCTGACAGGATGAACGGCGAGTCGAGAGTGTGAACAGCAGTGAGGAGATCGCGGTGTCTGGTGTGTCGGCGGGACGCTCAGCCCTGCGGATGGGACCCGCGGAGCTGGTGCAGGCGGCGGCCATGGCCCGTCGCTTCTACCTGGAGGGCAAGTCCAAGATCCAGATCGCCGAGGAGTTCGGCGTGAGCCGCTTCAAGGTGGCCCGGGTCCTGGAGACCGCCCTGGAACGCGACCTCGTCCGGATCGAGATCCGGGTGCCGGCCGAGCTGGACGCGGAGCGCTCCGACGCGCTGCGCGCGCGGTACGGGCTGCGTCACGCGGTCGTCGTGGAGTCCCCGGCCGACGCGGCCGAGGACGCCCCCGACCCGGAGAACCTCGGCGCGGTCGCGGCCGACCTGCTGGGCGAGCTGGTCAGCGAGGGCGACGTGCTCGGACTGGCGTGGGGGCGGTCGACCATCCACATGGCGGCCGCCCTGCACCGCCTGCCGCCGTGCACCGTCGTCCAGCTGACCGGCGTGTACGACGCCGGGACCGCGGAGCGCGGCTCGGTCGAGGCCGTGCGCCGGGCCGCCCAGGTCTCCGGCGGCGACGCGCACCCGATCTACGCGCCGATGCTGCTGCCGGACCCCGCCACGGCGGCCGCACTGCGCAACCAGACCGGGATCGCCCGGGCCTTCGAGTACTTCGACAAGGTCACCGTCGCCGCGGTGTCCATCGGCTCCTGGGAGCCGGGCATCTCGACCGTGCACGACATGCTCTCCGACGAGGAGCGGGCGCACTACGCGTCGCTCGGCGTCGCCGCCGAGATGTCCGCGCACCTCTTCGACAAGGACGGCCGCCGGGTCGGCCGGGACCTGGGCGAGCGGTGCATCACCGTCGAGGCCGACCGGCTGCGCCGGATCCCGGAGGTCGTGGCCATCGCCGGCGGCCTGCGCAAGGCGGCGGCGATCGGCGCCGTGCTGCGGTCCGGGCTGGTGACCAGCCTGGTGACGGACACCGCCGTCGCCGACTACCTGCTGACCGAGTCGGTGCCGGGTGCGCGGCCGGCGCTGGAGCGGGCCGACCCGGACGACGGGGCGATCGCGTCGGGCCGCTGAGCGGTCGCGGGGGCCCGCTGGTCCGGTGAGCCGGTCGGCTCGGGCGGCTGAGCCGGGCCGGGTGGCTGTGCCGAGCCGGCTGACAGGGGCCCGTTGAGGCGGGGTCCGTTCGCCGGTGCGCCTGTTGTTTGGCAGCATCGGTGCATGATCTTGCGGAGCGTGCCCCGGCTCTTGGGGGCCGTGTTCCTGACGGTGCTGCTGGGGACCGTCGCGGCCTGCGGCGGGAGCGGTGGCGGTTCCGGCGGGGCGGACCGGGCCGCTGCTCTGGTCACCCCGACCGCCGGCGCCCCGAGCACGCCCGGGTGGGCGCGGGGGATGGCGGTCGTGCGGGCCGCCGACCTGCCCGTGCAGGCGCGGGAGACGCTGGCGCTCATCGACCGGGGCGGACCCTATCCGTACCGTCAGGACGGCACGGTCTTCGGGAACTTCGAGCGGGTGCTGCCCCGGCAGAAACGGGGCTACTACCACGAGTACACCGTACGGACGCCGGGGGAGCGGGACCGGGGCGCGCGGCGCATCGTCACCGGGCGGGGCGGCGAGTTCTACTACACGGACGACCACTACCAGAGCTTCCGGGCGGTGCTGCGATGACCCTCGACGCGTTGTCCGGGCCGCCGGCCCCGCGGGTGTGGCCCGCGGACGAGCCGCTGGAGCCGGCGCTGGCCGCCGCGCGGGGGGCGGGTTGGGCAACCGTGCTGCTGGAACTGGACGGCGTACGGTCCAAGGCGACGCTGATGGACCGGTGCGAGCGGGCATTCGGGCTGCCGGGGTGGTTCGGGCGGAACTGGGACGCGCTGGCGGACTGTCTGACGGACCTGTCCTGGGCGGCGCCGGTGCCGGGGTGGCTGGTCGCCGTCACCGGGTGGGGGGGCTTCGCGGGTGCGCGGGCCCGTGATGCCGAGGTGCTGCACGAGGTGCTGGAGGGGGCGGTGGAGTTCTGGGCGGAGTCGGATGCGGGGCCCGGGTTCCGGGTGCTGCTGGTCGAGGGGCGGGGCTGAGGCCCGGCCCTCGCGGGGCGGAGGTCCGGGCTGCGCCCCGGACCCCCCTCGGGCTGTGCCCGGGTCTTCCCCCCCGGACTTCGTCCGGGGGGATCTCCTGGGCTGCCGTGGCGGAGGGGCTAGGAGCCCGTCCACGGTGGGGTTTGGCCCCAGGACCAGACCGGGACCTTGGCCGCGTCGACCGGTGGGGGGTTGTCACCCGAGTAGATCAGGGCCATGCGGGTGCCCCACTCGATGTAGTAGACGAACACCGCGCGGAACTCCGGGTCCGTCGGGAGGCCGACCTCGTCGGCGGTGTCGAGGAGGAGGTCCACCCAGCGGCGGCGCTGCTGCTCGGTGATGCCCCGGCCCAGGTGCTTGGTGGCCATGTGCCGGTGGCCGCCGTGGTGTGCCGTGTAGTCCGCCGGGCCGCCGAAGACCTCCGACAGCCAGGCCGCCACGTGCTGCGGGTGCCCGGGGTCCATGCCGGCGAACACCGGGGCGAGGATCTCGTCCTGCAGCGCGTGGCCGTAGAAGGCGGCGGTGAGGCGGTTCATCGCCTCGCCCCCGCCCATCCACTCGTAGATCGTGGGGGTGCTCATCGTGCCTGCCTCACTGTCCCGCGGCCTTGCCCGTGCCGACGACCTCGGTGACCTGGTAGTGCTGCATCTCCTCGATCGCGGTCACGTACGGCCGGATCGCGCTGAAGAAGGCGGGGAAGTGCTCGCCCCGCCGGAAGCCCTGGAGGTGCGCCTCGGTCGAGGTCCAGCGGATCCGGAGGATGTAGCGCTCCTGCTCCTCCTCGCAGCGGGCCAGCTCGTAGTCCACGCACTCGGGAGCGGCGGCCAGCGACTCCGCCGCCTTGCGGTACGCGTCCTCGAAGGACTGCTGCTCGTCTAACGCGATGCGGTAGCGGATGTACTCGACGGTGGTGGCCATGACGGTTCTGCCTCTCCGTGGTGATCAGCTGCTGCGGCTACCCTGACGCGATCATCGGTGCCCGTCAGCCGAATGCGTCATTCCTGGTCGGACTCCATGGAGTCGGGGCCCTGGGCCCGGACCCTGCCGACCTCCTCCAGGGAGGCCCGCAGGTCCGCCAGCCACGTGTCCGTGTTGCGGCCCACCAGCCGTACGCACCAGGCCAGGGCGTCCGCCCGGCTGCGCGCGACCCCGCCCGCCACCAGCGTGTCCAGCACCTGGCGCTCGGACTGGCGCAGCCGGGTCATCACCGGGACGGCCAGATGGGTGAAGAGCGTGCGTTCGCCGCCCTCACCCTCCACGCCCCAGGCCACCTTGCGGCGGTAGAGCTCCTCCGCCTCGCGGGCGACGGCGATGCGCTGCTCGCGGGTGCGGGCCCGGAACTCCGCGGCCGTCTCCCCGGCCGGGGCGCGGCCGATCACGGTGATCTCCTCGCGGTCGACCACCACGTCGGCCACGCTCTCGTAGACGTCTTCCGGCAGGCGGCCGGCGAACCAGCCGCGGAGCTGCTCTCTCTGTTCGGCTGTAATCATGTAATCAACGTTGCATCTGCGCGCACGTTGATCGCAAGGGCGCGGTCCGCCTTCCGCCGCCGGCGAACGGTCAGCCCATCGCGCGGTACCGGTGGACGAGGGAGACGGCCATCGCGCCCTCGCCGACGCCGGAGGCCACCCGCTTGACCGAGTGGGCGCGGACGTCGCCGGCCGCGAACACGCCCGGCACGCTCGTCTCCAGCGGGTACGGGGCCCGCTCCAGGCTCCACTCGGCCGGCAGCTCCCCGCCGTTGGCGATCAGGTCGGAGCCGGTGAGGACGAAGCCGAACTCGTCGCGTTCCACCACGCCGGCCAGCCAGTCGGTGTGCGGGCGGGCGCCGATGAACGTGAACATGAACCGGCACGGGGTCTCGGTGTCCTCGCCGCTCTCCGCGTCGTGCAGGGTGATGCGCTCCAGGTGCTCGCCGCCGTCGAGCGCGACCACGGTGGTGCGGACCTTCACCTCGATGTTGGGCGTGCGGCCGATCTCGTCGATCAGGTAGCGGGACATGCTGGCGTCCAGCGACTGCGCGCGGACCAGGATCGTGACCCGGGCGGCGTACTTCGCGAAGTGCACGGCGGCCTGGCCGGCCGAGTTGGCGCCGCCCACGATGAAGACGTGCTGGGAGATGCAGGCGGAGCTCTCCGTGGTGGCCGCGCCGTAGTAGAGCCCGGCGCCCTCGAAGCGGTCCGCGCCGGGGGCCTGGAGGCGGTTGTACGCGACGCCCGTGGACAGCAGCACGGTCTCGGCGCTGATCTCCGTGCCGTCGGCCAGCGTGAGGATCTTCGCGGGGTCGTCGCGGGTGAGCGAGACGACCTCCACCGGGTGCAGGATCTCCGCGCCGAAGCGGGACGCCTGGATGGTGGCCCGGCGGGTCAGGTCGCTGCCGGACAGGCCCGAGGGGAAGCCGAGGTAGTTCTCGATGAGGCTGGAGGTGCCGGCCTGGCCGCCGGGCGCGCGGGAGTCCAGCATCAGCGTCGACAGGCCCTCCGAGGCCGCGTACACCCCCGCCGCGAGGCCCGCCGGCCCCGCGCCGACGATCACGCACTCGTAGTGCGGGCGGGAGGCCGTGGTGGCCAGGCCCAGCCGCTCCGCGAGTTCGGCGTCCGTGGGGGCCGAGAGCACCTCGCCGCCCGGGAAGCGGACCAGCGGCAGGGGCGCGTCCGGGCGGTCGGCGATCAGGGTCAGCGCCTCGGGGTCCCGCTCGACGTTCAGGAAGCGGAAGGGCTGGCCGTTGCGGGTGAAGAAGTCGCGCACGGCGTGCGTGCCCGGGGCCACCAGGTGGCCGGCGACGATGATCCCGTCGTACGCGGGGCGGTAGGTGGCCAGCCAGTCCGAGAGCAGGTCGTCCAGGACCGGGAAGAGCCGCTCGTGGGGCGGGTCCCAGGGCTTGAGCAGGTAGTAGTCCAGCCGCACCCGGTTGATGGCGGTGATGGCCGCGTCGGTCTCCGCGTACGCCGTCAGCAGCACCCGGCGCGCGTCCGGGAAGCGGCTGACCGCCTCCAGCAGGAACTCCACCCCGGTGACGTCCGGCATGCGCTGGTCGACCAGGAAGAGGGCCGGGTCGTGGCCCCGCTCGTCCAGGGAGTCCAGGATCTTCAGCGCGTCCGCGGCCGAGGACGCGCCCAGCACCCGGTAGCGGTCCCCGTACGCGCTGCGCAGGTCCCGGCGTACGGCGCGGAGCACCTGGGGGTCGTCGTCGACGGCCAGGATCACCGGCTTGCGGCCCTCGCGCTCCTCGCGGGCCGGGGCGCTTTCCCGCGCGGTGCTCATGCGCGCTCCAGCATCAGCTTGTCGGCGTAGCACCACGCCCAGTCCTCGCCCGGCTCGTGCGAGGCGGCGATGGGGTGCGCCGTGGTGCGGAAGTGCGAGGTGGCGTGGCGGTTCCGGGAGGAGTCGCAGCAGCCGACGTGACCGCAGCTGAGGCACATCCGCAGATGCACCCAGGAATCACCCGACGCAAGGCATTCCGCGCAGCCCTCGGTCCCCGCCGACACCGGGCGTATCTCATCGACGTGCACACACCTGCTGTCCATCGGACCCCGTCCTTCTCTCTTGCCGCACGGAGCTCCCGAGCCCCAGCGGCGACTCGTCCCGGAGAATCCCCACGACCATAGATCGTGAATTTCCCGGCGGTTCACTTATTCGGCCGAAGTCAGGAAGTCCCCCGGCTACTTCCTGACCTCTGCCGCCGACTTCCTGAGGTGCCCGGAACACCTGGTCCGCTACCTCACGAAGTCGTGTGTGCGGCCTTTGACGCCGACCCGGCCGACCAGCAGTGTGGGGTGCGCCAACGACAACAGGCGGCGCCAGGAGGAATACGTGAGCAGAAAGATTCTGGTCATTGTCTCCGAACACGGTTACTGGGCCGAGGAACTCATCGGTCCCGTTTCCGAGTTCGATGCGCGTGGCTATGAGGTCGTCTTCGCGACGCCCACCGGAAAGCGCGCCCACGCCCTTCCGCCGAGCCTCGACGCGAACTACGTCGACCCTCCGCTGGGCCGGTCGGTGACCACCGAGGAGAACGCGCGGCTGGGCCGCGAGTTCGAACGCTCCAGCCGGCTGGACGCCCCCCTCGACATCGAGGCGTGGGTGCCCGAGCGCCCGTACACCAGCGACGACGGGTACCTGCGCAAGCTGGAGCAGTACCACCGCGACCTCGACCGGCTCGACGCCGACATCGCCTCGTACGACGCGATCCTGATCGTCGGCGGCAGCGGCCCGATCGCCGACCTCGCCAACAACGAGCGCGTGCACGCCCTGATCCTCGCCTTCCGGAAGGCCGGAAAGGTGGTGGCCGCGGAATGCTACGGCGTGGCCTGCCTGGCCTTCGCCCGCGACTGGGACGACCGGCGCAGCATCATCTGGGGCAAGCACGTGACCGGGCACTGCAAGGAGTACGACTACAAGGACGGCACCGGGTTCCTCGGCACCGACTTCAACATGGGCCCGCCGCCGTATCCGCTGGAGTACATCCTGCGCGACGCCACCGGGCCGGACGGCGCCTATCACGGGAACTTCGGAAAGCCGGTGTCGGTGATCGTCGACTACCCGTTCGTCACCGGCCGGTCCACCCCCGACTCGTACCTCACCGGACAGAAGATCGTGGAAGTCCTGGAAGAGGGGCTCACCCGCTGGGGATGGTGATCCTGAATTCGGCGGGAGCGTCCGTCCGGTAAACCAGCCGGGAACGAGGGGGAATTCATGAAAGCGACTCCGGGCCGGGAAAGGCTCATCGAGCAATTCAAGGCCGACGGCCTCGACGTGATGTTCGGAAATCCCGGCACGGTCGAGCAGGGGTTCCTCGACGCGGCCGACGCCGCCGAGGGCTTCCGGTACGTCCTCAGCCTCCAGGAGACCGTGGCCGCCGGCATCGCCGACGGCTACGCGCGGGCCACCGGCGGTGCCGCGCTGCTCCAGCTGCACTCCGGCGTCGGCCTGGGGAACGGCATCGGCATGCTGTACCAGTCCCTGCGCGGCCACACGCCCCTGGTGGTGGTCGCCGGAGACGCCGGGGTGCGGTACGACGCCATGGACGCGCAGATGGCCGCCGACCTGGTCGCGATGGCCCGGCCGGTCACCAAGTACGCCACCCGCGTCACCGACCCCGCCTCCGTGCTGCGCACCGTGCGCCGCGCGGTGAAGATCGCGCTCACCCCGCCCCGCGGGCCGGTCTTCGTGGCCCTCCCGATGGACGTGCTGGACGAGCTCAACTCCGAGCCCGTGCTGCCGGCCGTCGTGCCCGACACCGACGTGGCGCCCTCGGACGCCGCCGTCGGCCGGGCCGCCCGGCTGCTGGCCGGCGCGGAGCGCCCGCTGGTCCTGGTCGGCGACGGGGTGGCCCTCTCCGGGGCGCAGGCCGAACTGGCCGCCGTCGCGGAGCTGCTGGGCGCGGACGTGTACGAGGTGGACTCGTCCGAGGTGAACATCCGGGCCTCCCACCCGCTGCGCCGCGGCCAGCTCGGCCACATGTTCGGCGCGCACAGCGCGGAACTGGTGCGGGGTGCGGACGCGGTGCTGATCGTCGGCACGTACGTCTTCCCGGAGGTCTTCCCGGAGCTGGTGAGCCCCTTCGCGGAGGGCGCGCGGATCGTCCACGTCGACCTCAACACGTACGAGATCGCCAAGAACCACCCGGTGGACCTGGCGCTGGCCGCCGATCCCCGGCGGACGCTGCGCGCGCTGGCGCCCGTACTGGAACGGGAGCTGAGCCCCGCCGCCCGGGCCGCCGCGGCCGCCCGCCTCGACGTCCGCACGCGGGAGCGCGCGGCCGCCGCCCGGACGGGGGAAGGGGACCGGGACGGCACGCCGATGGCCGTCTTCCTGCGCACCCTGGCCGAGCGGACCGGGGGCGACCTCATCGTCTTCGACGAGGCGCTCACGACCTCCCCGCTGGTCACCGCCCACCTGCCGGCCGAGCGGCCGGGCGACTACCACCTGACCCGCGGCGGCTCTCTGGGCGTGGGCTTCCCGGGCGCGGTCGGCGCGAAGCTGGCCCACCCCGACCGGCTGGTCGTCGGCTTCGCCGGCGACGGCGGGGCGATGTACACGTACCAGGCGCTGTGGACCGCGGCCCGGCACGGCATCGCGGCCAAGTTCGTGGTCTGCAACAACCGCAAGTACCGGCTGCTGGACGACAACATCGCCCAGTACTGGCGGGAGCGGGACATCCCGGAGCACGCCTTCCCCGGGTCCTTCGACCTGTCCCACCCGGAGATCGACTTCGCCGGGCTGGCGCGCTCCCTCGGCGCGGGCGGCACCCGGGTGGAGAAGCCGGAGGAGGCGGCGGCCGCGGTGCGGCTGATGCTCGACCACCCCGGCCCGTTCCTCGTGGACATCCAGATCTGACACCACATCACAGGGAGGCGCGCATGCCCGCCGAGCGGCTGACCGAGGACGCGATCCGCACCTTCGCGGGGGCCTGGTACACGGCCCTCGACCAGCACGTACCACTCACCGACGTGCTGGACTTCATCACCGGCGACCTGGAGTTCAAGGTCCCCGAGGACACCTTCCTCGGCCACGAGGGCTTCGGCCGCTGGTACGAGGCCGTCACCCACCGCTTCTTCGACGAGGTGCACACCGTCACCAAGGTCGAGCCGGTGATCGACGGGGACCGGGCCGAGGTCCGGGTCCTCGTCAACTGGCAGGCCAAGGTCTGGGACCCGCCGGCCGCGCGCAGCGTCTGGCTCGGCTTCGACGCCGACCAGACCTGGACCGTCGTATCCGGTCCGGCCGGGCCGCGGATCAAGACGTACACCGTCAACGAACTGGCTCCGATGCCCGGTTCGGCCTCCCTCTGACCTCGCGACAGGAGAAGCGGACCATGACCCACGTGACGCGCCAGCGCGTCGAGGCGGCCTACCGCGCGCTCGGCTCCGGAGACCGCGCCAGGATCCTGGAGTACTACTCCGAGGACCTGCGGTGGCTGGTGCCCGGCAACCACCCGCTCGCCGGCTGGTACGAGAGCCTGGACGCCTTCCTGGAGCTGATGGGCCGGACCCACCGGCTCACCGACGGCACCTTCCGGATGGACATCGAGCACGTCCTGACCGGCCCGGACGTCTCGGCCGACGTGTGCCGCAACACCGGTCTGCGGGCCGGCGCCAAGGAGGACGCGCAGTCCCCCTACGAGCGCATGGACTACCAGGTCTTCCACTTCATGCGCTGGCGGGACGGCCGGATCGTCGAGGGCCGCGACGGCCTCTTCGGCGACACCGCGAGCGCCTTCAGCAGCTTCTGGGCGCCCTTCGCGCCGGACGGCATCCGCAGGGACCGATAGAGGGGGGACGACCGCGATGGACGCACACCAGATCCTGACCAGGTACTACGAGTACGCCAACGCCGGCGACTGGGACCGCTGGTGCGACCTGTTCGCCGACGACCAGGTCATGGACGAGCAGCTCGCCGGGCACATCGAGGGGCTCGACACGCTCCGCTCGATGATGAAGGGCATGGGCACGATGTACCGGGTCTTCCGGAACGAGCCCCTGCACCTCCTCGTCGACCGGCCCGCGCCCGGCTCCGGGACGCCCGGCACCGTCAAGGCGGCCGCCGTCTCGCACCTGACCGCGGTCAGCGCCTCGGGCGAGGAGATCACCGCCGAGGTGATGAACTTCTTCACGATCGTCGACGGGAGGATCGCCTACATGGCGAACTTCCACGACACGGTCCCCTTCCAGGTCCTGGCCCAGGACTGAGGGGGCGGCCGTGACGGAGTACGACTACGTCGTCGTGGGGTCCGGTACGGCGGGCAGCGTCCTGGCGAACCGGCTCTCGGAGGACCCGGACGTCTCGGTGCTCGTCCTGGAGGCCGGCGGCGGGCGGATCCCGCCCGAGGTCGACGACCCCTCGTCCTGGTACAAGCTGCTCGGCGGCCCCGTCGACTGGGGCTACCAGAGCGTCCCGCAGCCCGGCCTCGACGGCCGCCGCACCTACGAACCGCGCGGCAAGGCCCCCGGCGGCAGCAGCAACCTCTACATCATGATGCACATCCGGGGCCACGCCTCGGACTTCGACAACTGGGCCTACCAGGGCGCCGCAGGCTGGTCCCACCAGGACGTCCTGCCGTACTTCGCCCTGCTGGAGGCCCAGGAGGACCGGACCGCCGCCACGACCGGCACCGCCGGCCCCCAGCGGATCACCAACGCGGGCCGGCACGGCCCCAACCCGGTCTCCCGCGCCTTCATCGACGCGGCCGTCGAGCTGGGCCACGAGGAGATCGCCGACTTCAACACCGACGGCCCCCGGCGCGGCCTCTTCGGCACCGGCTGGCACCACATCGACGTGGCCGACGGCAGGCGGCAGGGCACCCTCGCCGCCTACCTGGAACCGGCACTCGACCGCCCCAACCTCACCCTGCGCACCGGCGCCCAGTCCACCCGGCTGCTGGTCGAGGACGGCACCTGCACCGGCGTCGAGTACCTCCAGACCAGTCCGCCCGCGGACTTCCCGGGCCGGGACGTCCCCGCGGCCGCCCCCGAGGGCCCGGGCCTGCACACGGTCCGCGCCCGCCGCGAGGTGATCGTGGCGGCCGGGGCGATCGAGTCCCCGAAGCTGCTGCTGCTCTCCGGCATCGGCCACCCGGAGCAGCTCGGCCGGCACGGCATCGAGGTCACCGCACCCCTGCCCGGGGTCGGCGAGAACTTCCACAACCACGTGCTCACCGGCCTGATGGCCGAGGTCACCCAGGAGCTCCCGCCGCCCGCGCAGAACCTCTCCGAGAGCGCGCTCTTCCTGGCCTCGCGGCCCGGGCTGCCCGCCCCCGACCTCCAGATCGCCTTCGTCCACGTCCCGTTCGACGTGATCGTCGGCCAGTCGCACCCCAACACCGTCAGCATCCTGCCCGGCGTGGTCCGCCCGGTCTCCCGCGGCTGGATCCGGCTGGCGAGCGCGGACCCGCTGGCCCACCCGCTGATCCACCCCAACTACCTGGGCGACCGCTGGGACCTCGACCGCATGGTCCAGGGCGTGCAGCTGGCCCGCGAGATCTTCGCCACCTCCGCCTTCTCGCCCTGGTACAAGCAGGAGCTCCAGCCCGGGCCCGGCACCGTCACCGACGACGAGCTGCGCGCCTTCGTGAAGCGGAAGTCCGAGAGCTACCACCACCAGGCCGGCTCCTGCCGGATGGGCGTGGACGACCTCGCCGTCGTCGACCCCGAACTGCGCGTCCACGGCGTACGGAACCTCCGCGTCGCCGACGCGAGCGTCATGCCCGCGGTCCCGTCGGGCAACTGCCACGCCGCCATCGCGATGATCGCGGAGCGGGCGGCCGACTTCCTCAAGGGGGTGTCCCGTGCCGGGTGACGTGGTGCTGCGCGAGGGAGCGCTGTCCGGGACGCGGATCGCCGTACTCGTCGAGAGCGACTTCTACGAGCCGGAGATCTTCTACTACCAGCGCCGGTTCGCCGAGGAGGGCGCGCGCGTCGACTTCCTCACCCGGCTCTGGGGCCAGGAGTCGATCACCTTCACCGGCCACGAGTACCGGGCCCCGTTCACCGCGGACCAGAGCCTCGAAGGCCTCTCCGACGAGGAGCTGCGCGGGTACGCCGCCCTGATCGTGCCCTCCGGCATGGTCGCGGACCGGCTGCGCTACACCGAGGACGTGGACGTCCTGGCCCCGGCCACGGAACTGCTGCGCCGCGCCTTCGGTGAGCCGGCCGTCCTGAAGGGGATCATCTGCCACGGCATGTGGCTGGCCTCCTCCATCCCGGACAAGGTGGCCGGCCGCAAGGTCGTCTGCCACAACAACCTCATCGGCGACGTGCGGAACATGGGCGCGCAGTACGTGGACGAGGACGTGGTCGTCGACGGCGACCTGGTCACCGGCCGCACCGGCGCCCACCACCACCTCTTCGCCCGGCGGATCATCGAGCTGCTGACGGCCGGCCGGGGCCGGAGGGCCGACTGATGCGCTGGTCGCACGTGGGCCTGAACTGCGCCGACCAGAAGGTCACCGAGGAGTTCTACACCCGCTGGTTCGGCTTCGCCCGGGCCCGGGTGGTCGACCTCGGGGACGCGCAGATCGTGTTCCTGCGCAAGGGGGACGCGTACCTGGAGCTGTTCCCGGCCGGCACGGGGACCGCGAGCCCCGGGCAGGACGACGGGCCCCAGGAGCCGGGCCGGATGCGCCACCTGGCCTTCCAGACCGACAGCGTCGACGCGTTCCTCGCCGACCTCGGGGACGCGGCCGACGTGACCCTGGGCCCGCTGGACTTCGACGACTTCATCTGCGGCTGGCGGACCGTTTGGCTGCGCGACCCCGACGGCGTGGTCGTCGAGGTCAGCCAGGGCTTCGCGGACGAAGCCGACACCCACGACAAGGAAGGTGCCCGACATGGCTGACGCCGTGAGCTTCTCCTTCTCCGACACCATCGCCGGATACGTCGGACACTTCGACTCCGAGGCCCGGCTGCTGCGGCTGACCACCGCGGACGGGCGCGCCTTCGAGGTGTCGCTGGCCGGCGGCCCGAGCGCCGAACTGGTCCGCAACCTCGACGAGCCGTACATCGACGCCTCGGGCCACATCGACGAGATGCTGTCCCCGGGCCGCTTCCTCTTCGCCTACGGGGTCCACTACCCCGAGCAGGGCGGCCGCTTCGAGGCCAAGCGCCTGGTATTCCTCGGCCGCGGCGCCGAGGACTACCGCTTCGAGGAGGCCGGCTGGTGGGTCAAGCAGATCGAGTCCCTCGCCGCCTTCTACAAGCGGGCCCAGTTCGGTGACGGACCGGTCGACTTCACCGAGTACCGCACCGAGATCCGCCTCGGCGGCGACAAGACCGCCAGCCACGTCCAGGAGACCGACACCATCTCCCGGCTGGTCTACGGCATGGCCTCCGCCTACCTGCTGACCGGCAAGGACGAGTACCTGGAGGTCGCCGAGCGCGGCACCGAGTACCTCCGGGCGCACATGCGGGTCGTCGACACCGAGGAGGACGTCGTCTACTGGTACCACGGCATCAGCGTGGACGGGGACGCCGAACGCAAGCTCTTCACCTCGGAGTTCTACGACGACTTCGACGCGATCCCGATGTACGAGCAGATCTACGCCCTGGCCGGCCCGGTCCAGACGTACCGCGTCACCGGCGACCGGCGGATCAAGGACGACGCCGACGGCACCATCCGGCTCTTCGACAAGTTCTTCTTCGACCGCGAGCAGGGCGGCTACTACTCGCACGTCGACCCGATCCTGTTCAGCGCGGACCACGAGTCCCTCGGGGAGAACCGCGAGCGGAAGAACTGGAACTCGGTCGGCGACCACGCGCCCGCGTACCTCATCAACCTCTACCTGGCGACCGGTGACCCGAAGTACGCCGACTTCCTGGAGTACACCTTCGACACCATCGCCGAGCGCTTCCCGGACTACGAGCACAGCCCGTTCGTCCAGGAGCGCTTCTTCCGCGACTGGTCGCACGACACCGCGCACAGCTGGCAGCAGAACCGCGCCGTGGTCGGCCACAACCTGAAGATCGCCTGGAACCTGCTCCGGATGAACTCCCTGAAGGCCAAGCCGGCCTACGAGGAGCTCGCGAAGAAGATCGGCGAGCTGATGCCCGAGGTCGGCAGCGACCTCCAGCGCGGCGGCTGGTACGACGTGGTCGAGCGCCTCAAGGAGGGCGACCAGGAGACGTATCGCTTCGCCTGGCACGACCGCAAGGCCTGGTGGCAGCAGGAGCAGGCGATCCTCGCCTACCTCATCCTGAGCGGCACGGTCGGCGGGGAGCGCTTCCGCAAGGAGGCCCGCCAGGCGGAGGCCTTCTACAACACCTTCTTCCTCGACCACGACGAGGGAGCGGTCTACTTCAACGTGCTCGCCAGCGGCACGCCCTACCTGCTCGGCACCGAGCGGCTCAAGGGCAGCCACTCGATGTCCATGTACCACTCGGCGGAACTCTGCTATCTCGCCGCCGTCTACAACAACCTGCTCATCAACGGCCGGGAGATGGACTTCCACTTCAAGCCCGACCCGACCGACCTGCCCGGGCGCGTGCTGCGGGTCTCGCCCGACCTGCTGCCCGCCGGCGCGGTGCGCATCGCCTCCGTCGAGATCGACGAGAAGCCGTACGACGACTTCGACGCCGAGGCCCTCACCGTCACGCTCCCTGACGTCCAGGGGCGGGTCAAGGTCAAGGTCCGGCTGCGGCCGGTGGCCAAGTAGCGCTCAACGGGGGCGCCCCACAGCAAGGGGATGGGAAATGACTCTGACCATCAAGGAACGCCGGACCAAGGCCGCGACGGTGCTCGCCGCCTCCGGTGAGATCAACAGTGAGACCTCCGGACAGCTGCTCGACAAGCTGCTCCCGCTGGTCCGCGACGGCCAGACCCTGCGCATCGACCTCAAGGCCGTCACGTACGTCTCCAGCGCGGGCCTGCGTACCCTCCTCGTGGTCTACCGCGAGGCCCAGCACGCCGGCGTCGCCGTCACCCTGTCCGGGGTGAGCGACGAGGTCCGGTTCGTGATGTCGGCGACCGGCTTCCTCGACTTCTTCGAGACCGGCGAGGCCGCCGAGGCCGAGGCCGCCCGCAAGGAGCGGCTCGCCGCGAGGACCACCCGGTGAGCCCCGAGGCCGCCGCCCGCGCCGACCAGGTCCGCATCGACGCCTACCCGACCCACGACGTGGCCGGGTACGGCGTCCGGGCCGGCAAGCCCTACCCCTTCGGGGCCTGGGTCGTCCCCGGGGGCGTGAACTTCTCCGTCTTCTCCGACCAGGCCACCTCCATGACCCTGGTCCTCTACAAGCGGGGCGAGCCGGAGCCGTTCGCCGAACTGGAGTTCCCCCAGGAGTTCCGGACCGGCAGCGTCTTCGCGATGACGGTCTTCGGGCTCGACCACGAGAACATCGAGTTCGGCTACCGGGCCGACGGCCCCTTCGACCCGGTCACCGGGCACCGCTTCGACGCCCGGCAGGTGCTCTCCGACCCGTACGCCCGGCTCATCGCGGGCCGGGACGTGTGGGGCACCGAGCCCGACTACAGCCGCGGGTACCAGTACCGCTCCCGGGTCTGCCTCCAGGACTTCGACTGGGGCGACGACGCCCCGCTGCGGATCCCCGCCGAGGACCTGGTGGTGTACGAGACCCACGTGCGCGGCTTCACCCGGCACCCCTCCTCCGGGGTCACGGCGCCCGGCACCTTCGCCGGCCTGCGGGAGAAGATCCCGTACCTGAAGGAGCTCGGCGTCAACGCCATCGAGCTGCTGCCGATCTTCGAGTTCGACGAGACCGACAACCCGCGCACCAACCCGCTGACCGGCGAGAAGCTGTACGACTACTGGGGCTACAACACCGTGGCCTTCTTCGCGCCCAAGGCCGGCTACGCGGCCACCGGACGCTACGGCATGCAGGGCGACGAACTGCGCACCCTGGTCAAGGACCTGCACGCGGCGGGCATCGAGGTCATCCTCGACGTGGTCTTCAACCACACGGCCGAGGGCAACGAGATGGGCCCGACCATCTCCTTCAAGGGCCTCGACAACGCCACGTACTACATGCTCACGCCCGAGGGGTACTACTTCAACTTCAGCGGCACCGGGAACACCGTCAACTGCAACCACCCCGTGGTGCGCAACTACGTCCTCGACTGCCTGCGCCACTGGGTCGCGGACTACCACATCGACGGATTCCGCTTCGATCTCGCCGCGATCCTCGGACGGGCCCTGGACGGCACGCCGCTGCCCAACCCGCCGCTGCTCGAATCGCTCGCCTTCGACCCGGTCCTGCGGCACACCAAGCTCATCGCCGAGGCCTGGGACGCCGCCGGGCTGTACGAGGTCGGCAACTTCCCCGCCTACGGCCGCTGGGCCGAGTGGAACGGGAAGTACCGCGACACCGTGCGCCGCTTCCTCAAGGGCGACCCGGGCGTCACCGGGGAACTGGCCACCCGCATCGCCGGCTCCCCGGACCTGTACTCCACCCGCGGGACGGCCGCCTCCGTCAACTTCCTGACGGCGCACGACGGTTTCACCCTGGCCGACCTGGTCTCGTACAACGACAAGCACAACGAGGCCAACGGCGAGGGCAACAACGACGGCGCCAACGACAACAACAGCTGGAACTGCGGCGCCGAGGGCCCGACGGACGACCCGGAGATCAACGCCCTCCGGCTGCGCCAGATGAAGAACGCCGTGGCGATCCTGCTCACCAGCCAGGGCATCCCGATGATGCTGTCCGGCGACGAGGTGGGCCGCACGCAGCAGGGCAACAACAACACCTACTGCCAGGACAACGAGCTCTCCTGGTTCGACTGGGACCAGGTCGACGAGAACGCCGAACTGCTCCGCTTCGTCCGGCAGATGATCGCCTTCCGCAAGCGCCACCGCGAACTGCGCTCCACCACCCACCCCACCGGAGCCATCCGCGAGGGCCTGGGCCTGCCGGACATCAGCTGGCACGGGGCCCGCGCCTGGCTCCCCGACTGGTCGCCCGAGTCCCGGCTGCTGGCCGTGGCCCGCTGCGGCGCCGGCGACGACGACGTGGTGTACGTCGCCATGAACTCCCACTGGGAGGCGCACGACCTGGAGCTGCCGGTGCTGCCCGGCGGCCGCAGCTGGCACCTGTTCGCCGACACCGGCGCCGAGGCGCCGTACGACATCCGCACCCCGGGCGCGGAGAGCGAACTGGACAACGCAGGCAAGTACCTGATCGGACCGCGCTCGGTCGTGATCCTGGTGGGCCGCGTGCCCACCGAGGACTGACCGGCGAGCCCTGGACCCCGTACGCCAGAAGGAGCCTGACATGCCGCTTTCCGTGTCCCTGAGCATCGCCGGCGACACCACCGTCATCGAGCTCAGCGGAGAACTGGACGCCAGCACCGCGCCGGACTTCCACCAGACCATCGAGAAGGCCGCGGGGCACGGCACCACCACCGTGGAGATCCGGATGGCCGGCGTCGGCTACATGGCCAGCGCCGGACTGCGCTCCCTGGTCTTCGCGCAGCAGAAGGTCGCCCCGAACGTCACGATCAAGGTGGTCGGCGCGATCGACCCGGTGGCCCGGACCATCAGGACCGCCGGTCTCCACCACAGCATCGTCCTCTCCGATGGGTGACGGGGTACGGCTGGCCCGGCGGGCCGCGGACCTGGAGGTGCCGGCCACCGTGGCGGCACTGGCGGACATCGCCGCCTTCGTCCGGGACCTGGCCCGCCGGGCCGGGCTCGGCAAGGGGGCCGCGTACCGGCTCCGGCTGGCGGTGGACGAACTGGCCACCAACGTGGTGGTCCACGGCTACCGGGGCGGCGACGGGCGGATCACCGTCCGCGGCCGCGCCGGGGCCGGCCGGGTCCGGGTCGTCATCGAGGACACCGCACCGCCCTTCGACCCGGTCGCCGGGTGCCTGCCGCCCGCCACCGGGGTCCCCCCGGAGCGGCGGCGGGTCGGCGGGCTCGGCATCCACCTCGCGCTGACCAGCGTCGACGAGTTCAGCTACGTACGCAGTGAGGGCCGCAACACCAGCACCCTGACGGTCCTCGCCGATGAGGCAGACGGGACGCGGCCATGCCCTCCACCACCGTGATCATCCTGGATGAGTACCCTCCACCGCCCCAGTCCCTGCTGGACGCCCTGAGCCGGATGGACGCGGCCTGTTCGGTTCGGACGCTGAGCCAGCTGCTGCACGGACCCGTGGCCGGCCTGCCGGAGGCGGACGTGCTGCTGGCCCCCGCGCGGGTACCGGGAGAGGGGGTCCGCAGCGCGGTGCGCAGGCTCCGGATGCGCGCCGGGGCGCCGACCGCGGTGGTGTGGACCGTGGACGACTTCGAGGCCCTGGAGGCCCATGTACGGCTGGGCCACGACTACCTCGTACCGCCCTTCCTGCCGGCCCTGGTCGGCGCCCGGCTGCAGAGCTGCTCGGAACGCGCCGAACTCGGCCGCACCCTGCGGGAGGCCGACGCCAGGGCGGAACTCATGAGCTACGAGAAGGAGCTGGAGATCGGCCGGGAGATCCAGGCGGGCTTCCTGCCGGAGGCGCTGCCCGTCCCCGAGGGCTGGGAGATCGACGTGCGCTTCCGCCCCGCCCGGCAGGTCGCCGGCGACTTCTACGACGTCTTCGAGCTGGTCCACCGGCGCAGGCTCGCCCTGGTCGTCGCCGACGTGTGCGACAAGGGCGTGGGATCGGCCCTCTTCATGGCGCTGATCCGCTCGCTGCTGCGGCACACCGCCGAGAACAGCGGACTCCAGCACCTGGTCGCCGCCGGCCGCTCCGGCGGG
Organism: Streptomyces sp. NPDC086023; assembly: GCF_044540325.1. NCBI lineage: Bacteria > Bacillati > Actinomycetota > Actinomycetes > Kitasatosporales > Streptomycetaceae > Streptomyces > Streptomyces sp. NPDC086023. The sequence continues at coordinate 97,964 of NZ_JBITRX010000008.1, read as the reverse complement.
GGCATCCCGGTGGTCGGCGCCACCCCGCTGCTCAACGCGGTGACCGCCACCAACGGCTACCTCACCCGCAACCACCTGCGCCAGGGCTACTTCGCCACGCTCTTCTTCGCGGTGCTCGACCCGCTCACCGGCAGCCTCGTCTACATCAACGGCGGTCACAACCCGCCGCTGTTGCTGCGCGGTGACGGGTCCGCGCCGGTCCCGCTGGAGCCCACCGGCCCGGCCGTCGGCGTCCTGCCCGACTGCAGCTACGCGCTCGGCCACACCCGGCTCGACCCCGGCGACACCCTCTTCGCCTACACCGACGGCGTGCCCGAGGCACGCTGCCCTGACGGCCGCTTCCTGGGCGACGAGCGGATGCTCGACCTGCTCTCGCAGCACACCGGGAACGGCAGCGCCGTACTGGACCGGATGGACCTGGCCGTGCGCGAGCACACCGGGGAGGCCGAACAGCACGACGACGTGACCATGCTGGCCCTGCACCGGCCACGTGCGGCGCGGGGGCCGCACGCGACGGGGAAGGCGGTGGCCTGATGGCCCGCACCATCGTGATGCACTCGCACCGGGGCGGCACCGGCAAGTCCACGGTGCTCGCCAACCTCGCCCTGCTCATCGCGGCGGAGGGCCGCCGGGTGGCCCTCGTCGACACGGACATCCCGTCGCCGACGCTCGACGTGCTCTTCCGGACCGGCCCCCGGGTCTTCTCGCTCACCGACTACCTGCTCGGCCGCTGCGAGATCGAGGCCGCCGCCCACCCGGTGGGCCCGCCGGGCCTGTGGCTCGTACCGGCCAGGACCACCACCGACTCGCTGCCCGAGATCATGGCCACCGGCTACGACGTCGGGCTGCTGCCCGAGGCCTTCGCGCGGCTGATCGACCGCTACGCCCTGGACGTGCTGCTGCTCGACACGCACGCCGGGCTGAACAACGAGACCGTCACCGCGATGGCCAGCGCCGACGTGCTGGTGATCATGGCGAGGGCGGACCGGATCGACCTGTCGGGCGTCGACGAGACCCTCGCCCTGGTCGGCCGGCTCGCCTGCCGGCGCACGCTGATCATGAGCATGGCGCCGGAGGGGATCGACCGCGAACTCGTACGGGACCGGGCCGAGCGCGTCTACGGCGCGCCCCTGGCCGGAATTCTTCCGTACGTGCCGGAAATGGCCGCGCTCTGCGGCGAACGCATATTCGCGGAAGCACGTCCCGACCACCCCCTGGTGGATGAATTCCGGCACATCATCGCGGTACTCGACGCACGTGACGAAGTATCGCGGGCCTGACCGCAGACCCTCGCGCGCCCCAGAACCGGCGTGTTGAATCGGCACCACTCCAGAAAGAGGAGAAAGAGTCATGAAGATTCTCGTCGTCATGACGGCCAAGGCCACGCTCCACCTCCTGGACGGGGAACTCCACCCCTCCGGATTCTGGGCCGAGGAATTCGTCGTTCCGTACCAGCTCTTCCGCGCCGCCGGACACAGCGTCGACGTGGCGACGATCGGGGGCAGGGCCCCCACGGTCGACCAGACCAGCATCGACCCGAACTTCCTCAAGTGGGTGCGGCCCGAGGGATCCGCGGACGACGACGCGGCCAACGCGGCCGAGTACGTCCGGGTCATCGCCGGCACCCCGCAACTGAAGGCGCCGCTCGCCCTGGAGGACCTCGGCGAGAAGGACATCGCCGGCTACGACGGGATCTACGTGAGCGGCGGCCACGGAGCCATCGGCGACCTGCCCAAGTCCGACGAGCTGGCGCAGATCCTGCGCTGGGCCATCGCCCAGGACAAGCCGCTGGCCACGGTTTGCCACGGCCACACCTCGCTGCTCGCCCTGCGCGACGGCGAGGGCCGCTGGCCCTTCGAGGGCTACCGGATGACGGCCTTCTCGCACAGCGAGGAGCTGGTCACCAACATGGCCGGCCGGCTGCCGTTCATCCTGGAGGCGGAACTCACCCGGCTCGGCGCCCGCTACGAGAAGGCCGACCTCATCTGGGACTCCCACGTGGTCGTGGACCGCAACCTGACCACCGGTCAGAACCCGTACTCCTCCAAGGCCCTGGCCGAGACGTTCTTACGGCAGCTCGGCAACTGAGGCCCGTGGGGGCCTCCCGAACCCCCCACCCACACCGGAAGGCAGCCATGACGAAGCTCGCGCTCAGCGACCAGCCCCTGGCGAACCCGGGGAAGCTGTTCATCGGCGGCGAATGGCGTGCGGCCCAGGACGGCCGCACGGAGCCCGACCTCAGCCCCGTCGACGGACAGGAGATCGTGCCGGTGGCCCAGGCCACCGCCGCGGACGCCGACGCCGCCGTGGCCGCCGCCCGGGCGGCCTACGAGGAAGGCCCCTGGAGCAGACTCTCCGCCCAGGAGCGCGCGCTGCGGCTCAACCGGGTCGGTGAGCTCATCGAGCGCGACCTGGAGGAGATCGCCCTGCTGGAGACCGTGGACATGGGCAAGCCGTTCGCGTTCTCCAGCACGGTCGACGCCCCCATGGCCGCCCAGCTGATGCACTACTACGCCGGCGCCGTCACCCGCGTCGACGGCTCCTCCCGCAACCCCGCGGGCGGCCAGCTCGCGTACACCCTGCGGGAACCCCTGGGCGTGGTGTGCGCGATCACCCCCTTCAACTTCCCGCTGCTCCTGTCGATGACGAAGATCGCCCCGGCGCTCGCGGCCGGCAACACGGTGGTGCACAAGCCCTCCCCGGCCACCCCGCTGACCGCGCTGAAGATCGCCGAGCTGTTCCAGGAGGCCGAGATCCCCGACGGGGTGCTCAACGTGGTCACCGGGCCCGGCGTCGAGCTGGGCGAGACCCTCACCGGCCACCCCGGCATCGACAAGATCGCCTTCACCGGCTCCACGGCCGTGGGCCAGAGCATCATCCGCCGGTCCGCCGGCACCCTGAAGAAGGTCACGATGGAACTCGGCGGCAAGTCCGCCAACATCGTCTTCGCCGACGCGGACCTCGACCTCGCCGAGGAACTGGCCTTCTTCGGCATCTACTACAACAAGGGCGAGATCTGCACGGCCGGCTCCCGGCTGCTGCTCCAGCGGCCCATCCACGACGAACTGGTCGAGCGCCTGGTCGCCCGGGCCGCCGCCCTCCGTCCCGGCGACCCCCGCGACCCGGCCACCCTCTTCGGGCCGCTGGCCCACCGGGGCCAGTTCGAGAAGGTCAGCTCGTACATCGAGACCGGCCAGAAGGAGGGCGCCACCCTCCGCACCGGGGGCACCGGCTGGATCCCCGAGGGCGCGTCCTCGGAGGGCCTGTACTTCCTCCCCACGGTCTTCACCGACGTCGACAACTCCATGCGGATCGCCCAGGAGGAGATCTTCGGCCCGGTCCTGTCCGTCATCCCCTTCGACACGGAGGAGGACGCGGTACGGATCGCCAACGACAGCGCGTACGGGCTCGCCGCCGGCGTCCACACCCAGGACCTGCGCCGCGCCCACCGGGTCGCCTCGCAGATCAAGGCCGGCACCGTCTGGGTCAACTGCTACAACCAGTACGACCCGGCGGTGCCCTACGGCGGCTACAAGGCCTCCGGCTTCGGCCGCGAGTGCGGCCCCGAATCCCTCGAAAGCTACACCCAGACCAAGTCGGTCTGGATCGGCATGAGCTGAGGAGACATGGACACTGGCGTCATCGGCACCGGGCGGATCGGATCCACCCTGGCCCGCATCCTCGTCGCGGCAGGCCACCGCGTCGCCCTGGCCAACGCGAGCGGCCCGCGGTCGCTGGCCCCGCTCCTCGCGGAACTGGGCCCGGCCGCCACCGCGGGCACTCCGGCCGAGGTGGCCGGAGCGGCCGAACTCCTGGTGCTGATGGTGCCGTTCGACAGTGCGCGGGGCCTGCTGCCCGCCGCCGCGGTCCGCGGCAAGGTCCTGGTGGACGCGATGAACGCGTTCACCGGGCCTGGCCGGCCGCGGGACCTGGGCGGCCGCTGCTCCAGCGAGTTCACCGCCGACTGGTACCCCGGCGCGCGGCTGGTGAAATCGCTCAACACCATGCACTTCGTCACGCTCGGCTCGGCCGGCACCACCGGAAAGCCCGAGGAGGAACGCCTCGCACACTACGTCGCGGGCGACGACCCGGAGGCCAAGGAAATCGTGGCCGGAACCGTCAGGGGACTGGGATTCGCGGTCCTCGACACCGGCTCGCTGCACACCGGCGGAATCCTCCAGCAGCCCGGCGGTCCGCTTTTCAACCGGACGCTCACGGCGGAGCAGGCGCTCGCCGCAATCGGCGCGCGGTGACAGCGCACGCGGCCGGCGGAGCACGCGCGGAGAACCGCGCGCGTCCCCGCCGGCACGCGGTCAACGGAGCACAGCGAAGGGGCGTGGTCATGAATGTCGAACTGAACGTCAACGGCGTGCCGGAACGCTTTCCGGCCGAACCGAACGAACTGCTCGTCGAGCGGCTGCGCGACGGACTCGGACTCACCGGCACCAAGGTCGGCTGCGACACCGGCCAGTGCGGCACCTGCGTCGTCCGCCTCGACGGCAGGTCCGTCAAGAGCTGCCTGCTGCTGACCGTGCAGGCCGACGGCAGCGCGGTCACCACCATCGAGGGCGTCGCCGCCGGCGACGAGCTCACCGGCCTCCAGGAGGCCCTGCGCCAGGAGCACGGCACCCAGTGCGGCTTCTGCACGCCCGGCATGGTCATGTCCCTCGGCGAGCTGCTCGACGTCAGCCAGGACGGACCCGCGCCCACCGAGCCCGAGATCCGCGAGTGGCTCACGGGCAACCTGTGCCGCTGCACCGGCTACCACAGCGTGGTCCGCGGTGTGCAGCGCGCCTGCGCCGCCACGGCCGCGGAGCCCGCGGCCGCCGCCTCCAGACCGGCCGCCACGACGGAGGGATGACCGCGATGACCACCGTGGTGGGGGACCTCAACCGACCGCTCGGCCAGCCGCTCGACAGCCGCGAGGACCCGCAGCTGCTGCGCGGCCGGGCCACGTACGTCGCCGACATCGAACTGCCCCGCATGGCCCACATGGCCATCCTCGGCAGCGACCGCGCCCACGCGCGCATCCTGGGCATCGACACCAAGGCCGCCGAGCAGCTGCCCGGCGTCCTGAAGGTGGCCACGGCCGCCGACTTCCAGGACGTCATGCCGCTGCCCTGCATCTGGATACCCGGCGGGGTGGAGAGCCACTTCCCGCCCCACCCGTACGGACTGCCCGGCGCCCGCCCCGTGCTCACCGGCGACACCGTCCGCCACGTCGGCGACCCCATCGCCGTCGTGGTCGCCGAGACCCCGAAGCAGGCGCACGCCGCGCTGCGCGCCATCACCGTCGAGTACGAGCCGCTGCCCGTGGTCACCCGCGCCGACCACGCCCTCGAAGAGGGCGCCCCGCAGCTCCACGAGGCCGTACCCGGCAACCTCAACGCCTACTGGACCTGCGGCGACCGGGAGCGCACCGACCGCGCCATCGCCGAGGCCGAGGTCGTCGTCGAACTCGACCTCGTCAACCAGCGCACCATCAACAGCCCCATCGAGCCCCGCGGCGCGGTCGGCGAGTACGACGCGGCCACCGGCGAGTACACGCTGCACGCCTCCACCCAGGGCCCGCACAACCACCGCTTCCTGCTGTCCGCGCTGGTCCTCGGCATCCCGTTCAACAAGCTCCGGGTCGTCGCCCCCACCGTCGGCGGCAGCTTCGGCACCAAGGGCTACCTCTACCCGGACATGGCCCTCGTGCTCAAGCTCGCCAAGGCGCTGGGCCGCCCGGTCAAGTGGGTCGACACCCGCACCGGCCTGATGAACTCCACCGTCCAGGGCCGCGACCACCGCCAGCACGTCACCCTGGCCGGCACCCGCGACGGCCGGATCACCGCCGTGCGCTGCACCAGCCACGCCAACCTCGGCGCGTACCCGTCCACCATCGGACCCGGTGTGGCCACCGCCCTGATGGGCCGCTCCATCACCGGCATGTACGACGTCGACGCCGCCTTCTGCGAGGTGTACGCGGCCTTCACCAACACCGTGCCGCTCGGCGCCCAGCGCGGCAGCGGCCGCGCCGAGGCCGCCTTCCTCATGGAGCGCCTGGTGGACCGGTACGCCGCCGAGATCGGCCAGGACCCCGCGGCCGTGCGCCGCAAGAACCTGGTCCCGGCCGAGAAGTTCCCGTACGACAACGGCCTCGGCTGGACCTACGACTCCGGCAGCTACCAGGAGAACTTCGACAAGGCCCTGGCCCTGGCCGGCTACGCCGACATGCCCGCCCGCAAGGCCGAGGCCCGCACCCGCGGCCGGCGGCTCGGCGTCGGCCTGGCCACGTACGTCGCCATCTGCGGGGTCGGCCCCTCCACCCGGATGTCCCAGGAGGGCATGCTGGGCGGCACCTGGGAGAGCGCCAACATCCGCGTCCACCCCACCGGCGAGGTCACCGTGACCGTCGGCTCCGCCTCCACCGGCCAGAGCCACGGCACGGTCTTCGCCCAGGTCGCCGCCGACGTGCTCGGCATCGACCCGGAGCTGGTCCAGGTGTACGAGGGCGACACGCTCAAGGCCCCCTACGGCCAGGGCACGTACGGCAGCCGCTCCTTCAGCATGGCCGGCCCCTCCGTCGCCCTCACCGCCGGCAAGGTCAAGGAGAAGATGCGCCGCGCGGGCGCCGCACTGCTGCAACTGCCGGAGGACCAGGTCGTCTACGAGGGCGGCCGGGTCTGCGAGCGGGCCAACCCCGAGAACGGCAAGGCCTTCGCCGACCTCGCCATGGCCTGCTGGTACGGCTGGAACCTCCCGCCGGAGATCGAGCCCGCCATCGACGAGACCACCCACTTCGACCCGCCGGACTTCAACTACCCCTTCGGCACCCACGTCGCGGTGGTCGAGGTCGACGAACTCACCGGCGAGACCGAGGTGGTGGCCTACACCGCCGTCGACGACGCCGGCAACATCGGCAACCCCAAGATCGTCGAGGGCCAGATCGAGGGCAGCATCCTGCACGGCCTCGGCCAGGCCCTGATGGAGGCCGCCGTCTACGACGACGAGGGCATCCTGGTCAGCAGCGACCTGCGCAGCTACGCCCTGCCGCGCGCCGCCGACGCGCCGTTCTTCGCCCTCGACAAGACCGTCACCCCCACGCCGCACAACGTCCTGGGGGCCAAGGGCGCCGGCGAGATCGCCACCGTGCCGCCCGCCGCCGCGGTCGTGAACGCCGTCGTCGACGCCCTGTCCGACCTCGGCGTCACCCACATCGACATGCCCCTCACGCCGGAGAAGGTCTGGCGCCGCCTGCGAGGAGAGGCCCAGTGATCCTCACCGAGTTCGACTACGCGCGCCCCGCGACGCTGCCCGAGGCGCTGGCGCTGCTCGGCTCGGCCGAGGGCGCGCGGGTGCTGGCCGGCGGCCAGAGCCTGCTCGCCGACCTGCGCACCGGGGACGCCGTCTTCCCCGACCGGGGTCCGCGGCTGCTGGTGGACGTCCGCCGGCTCGCCGAACTGCGCGGCATCCGCCGGACCGACGGCGGGGGCCTGCGGATCGGCGCGGCCACCACCCTGGCGGAGCTCGCCGCCGACCGGCGGGTACGGGAGACCGCCCCCGCTCTGGCGGCCGCGGCCCGCGCCAACGGCGACCCGCAGGTGCGCAACCTCGGCACCGTCGGCGGCAACCTGGCCGCCGGAGGCCGGGCCACCGACCTGCCGGTCGCCGCACTGGCGACCGACGCCCGGGTGCTGCTGGCCGGGCCCGGCGGGCGGCGGTCCGTACCGGCCGAGGAGTTCGCGCTGTCGGGCCCGCCCGCCGCGTCCGTGGTCACCGCGATCACCGTGCCGGCCGCACCCGCCACGGCCTTCGAGAAGACCGCCGACCGCGCCACCCGCTACCCGGTCTGCGCGGTCGCGGTACGGCTCGGGCCCGACGGGCTCCGCGTCGCGGTCACCGGCGCGACCGCCCGGCCGGTCCGGCTGCGCGGCGTCGAGGACCGGCTGCGGGGCGGCGGCCTGGACACCGCGGCCGTGCTGGCCGCCTTCCGAGAGGAGCCGCCGGACCGGTTCGTGCCGGGCCGAGGGGTGTCGGCGGAGTACCTGGGACACCTGGCGGGGGTGCTGACCGCCCGGGCCCTCGCCCGTGCGGGGGCCGCCCTGCGGGGCTAGCCCCGGCCCGCCCCTGCTCCGCGTCCCGGGAGTCCGCCCCGGACCCCGTCCGTGGGGGCGCCGCCCCCACGCCTTCCCCCGGCCACCGCCGGGGGAACCCCCCAGCCCCTCGAACGCCGGAGGGACCGGGAGCAACCACAGTTCGGGGGAGTAGCTGTGCTGAGCGAGACGTCCAAACGGCAGACCGGCGGTGCCCACCGGGCCCGCCGGGAGGCACGGGCGGGCAACGGGTTCCGGGTGGTCGGGGCGGTCCTCGTGCTGCTCATGCTGTCCTCGTCCGTGCCCTCCGCGCTGTACGTGCTGTACCAGCAGAAGTGGGGCCTGTCCTCCGGCGCGGTCACCGTGGTCTTCGCCGTCTACGCGGTGACCGTGCTGGCCGGGCTGCTCGGCTTCGGCTCGCTCTCCGACACCCTGGGCAGACGGCCGGTGCTCGGCGCGGGGCTGGTGCTCGCCATCGTCTCCATGCTGCTGTTCGCCGGCGCCCAGGGCCTCGGCTGGCTGCTCGCCGCCCGCGCCGTGCAGGGGCTCGCGGTCGGGCTGGCCACGGGTGCGATGGGCGCCGCCCTGCTGGAGCTGGCCCCGCCCGCCCGGCCGGCCCTCGGGGCACAGGTCAACAGCGCCGGCCCCACCGTGGGCATCGGGCTCGGGGGGCTCGGCGCGGGCCTGCTGGTCCAGTACGCCCCGGCCCCCACCGTCCTCAGCTACCTGCTGCTGGTCGGCGCCTTCGCCCTCGCCCTGGCCGGGGTGGTCCGGATGCCGGAGAGCGCACCGGGCGCGGGCGGCGGCATGCGGATCGTGCCGCACCGGATCCGGGTGCCCGCGGGCGTCCGGGGCCGGTTCGCCGTACTCGTCCTGACCATCGTCGCGGTCTGGTCGGTCGGCGGCTTCTACCTGTCCCTCGGGCCGCACCTCGCGCTCTCCCTGCTGGAGAGCACCGACTACCTGGTCGGCGGCGCGACCGTGGCGCTGCTCGCCGGGGCCGCCACCGCCGCGCAGCTGCTGCTCGGCGCGGTGGCCCCGCTGCGCACCGCCCTGCTCGGGCTGGCCCTGATGGTCACCGGCCTCGGCCTCGTGCTGCTGGCCCTCTCGCTGCGGTCGCCGGCCGTGTTCCTCGGTGCCACCGCCGTGCTGGGCAGCGGCTGGGGTGCCGCCTTCCTCGGTTCGTTCCGCGCGCTGAGCGCCCTGGCCGAGCCGGCCCACCGGGGCGAACTCACCGCCGCCGTCTACGTCTTCGCGTACCTCGCGATGAGCGTCCCGGCGGTGCTGGCCGGCCTGCTGACCAACGTCCACGGACTGCACCGCACCTCGGTCGGCTTCATGGCCGCCGTGGCCGGGGTCTGCCTGGTCGCCCTCGCGGCGACCCTGGGGCTGGCCGCCCGGGTGCGGCGCGAGGAGGCGACCGGATGAGCGACCTGCGCGCGACCCTGCGTTCCCTGGAACTGTTCGAGCGGCTCACCGAGGAGCAGCTCGACTGGCTGGTCTCCGTCTCCCGGCCGCGCACCCTCGCCGACGGCGAGGTGCTGTTCCACGACGGGGACCCGGACGCCGAGTTCCACGTCCTGCTCGCCGGCGGGCTGGTCGTCACCAAGGTGGTCGACGGCCGTGAGGAGGTCCTCACCCGGCACTCCACCGAGGAGGAGGGCGCCGACGGGCACGACGGCAAGCCCTCCGCCGCCCACCGCTTCACCGGCGAGCTGCCGCTGCTCACCGAGGGCGGGTACGTCGCCACCGCGGCCGCCTCGGGACCGGCGACCAGCGTGGTCACGTACCCCCGGCAGGTCTTCTTCGAGATGCTGGGCCGCTGCCACGGCGTGGCCGCGGTGCTGCTGCCCGTCCTCGCCTGGCGGATCAAGTCCTCCGAGGTCCAGGCCCGCAAGCGGGCCACCGTGGAGGCCCTCGGCACCCTCGCCGCGGGCCTGGCGCACGAGTTGAACAACCCGGCCGCCGCGGTGGCCCGGGCGGCCCAGGAGCTCGGGCCCGCCGTCGACCGGCTGGTCCGGACCGCGCAGAGCTGGGGCGCGGTCGCGGACGGCGCCGAGCGCGCGGTGCTCGACCGGCTCGCCGCCGGCCTCGACGCCCTCCCGCCGCCCGCCACCAGCGACCCGCTCGCGCAGGCCGACGCCGAGGAGGAGCTGGCGGACTGGGCGGAGGAGACCGGCGCGGAGGGCGCCGGCCTGCTCGCCGCGGGTCTGGCCGACCTCGGCCTGGAACTGGGCTGGCTGCTGGAGCGGCTGGAGGGCGTCACCGAGCCGGCGCTGCCCGCCGCCCTGGACCACCTGGCCGCCCTCCTGGAGACCCGGGCGCTCACCGCCGAGCTGCGCGCGGCCGGCCCCCGGATCTCCCAGCTGGTCGCGGCCACCCGGGACTACGCCAACCTGGACCGGGCGCCGGAGCAGCGGTTCGCCGTCACCGAGGGCCTGGAGAACACCCTCGTCGTGCTGCGGGCCAAGCTCACGGGTATCACCGTCGTCCGTGCGTACGAAGAGAACCTGCCCGAACTGACGGGCTATCCCAGCGAGCTCAACCAGGTGTGGACCAACCTCGTCGACAACGCCGCCGAGGCCATGGAGGGCTCCGGGACGCTCACGCTCCGCGTCCGGGCCGAGGGCGGCTGCATGGTCGTGGAGGTCGCCGACACCGGCCGGGGCATCCCCGAGGAGTCCCTGCCCCGGGTCTTCGAGCCCTTCTACACCACCAAGGACGTGGGCAAGGGCACCGGCCTGGGGCTCCACCTCTCGTACCGGATCGTCACCCAGCGCCACCGCGGCTCGCTCACCGCCCGGTCCGTGCCGGGCGACACCCGGATGACCGTACGCCTGCCCCTCGCACCGGGGCGCTCCGCCACCAACGGCCCGCCCCGGCCGCCCGGTCCGTCCGGTCCACCCGGTCGATCCGGTCCGTCCAGTCCGTCCAGCCCGTCCAGTCCGTCCACAGGGAGTTGACATGCCCAAGTTCGAGATCGAGAAGCTGCACCCGGTGTTCGTCCGCCAGATGGAGGCCCTGGCCGCCCTCGACATCGACGCCGTCATGAAGAACTACACGGACGACGCCGTGCTGCTGCGCTTCGAGGGCGTCTCCACCGGCATCGACGCCGTACGCGAGACGTTCACCGGCTATCTCACCCTGAAGCCCGCCCTGGTCGAACTCCAGGAGTACATCGAGACCGACGACACCATCTTCTACCGAGCGATCATGAACCTCAACGGCGAGCCCGAGCACGCGTTCGGGACCCTCGTCGTCCGCGATGGCCGGATCTGGCGGCAGACGGCCGGCTTCGGAAGCTGAACCGGGTCCGGTGGGTAGGCGTGTGCGGGGAGGGGCCGGGAATCCCTCCCCTCCCCGCACACACACGACAAACGAATCCAGGGACGGTCATGGAGCAGGAGACCAACCGCGTCGAGGCTTTCAGCGACGGCGTGTTCGCCATCGTCATCACGATCCTGGTGCTGGAGATCAAGGTGCCTGAGGAAGGCGGGCACGAACTCTGGCACGCCCTCTGGGAGCAGTGGCCGCACTACGCCGCGTACGTCGTCAGCTTCCTCATCATCGGCGTGATGTGGGTCAACCACCACACGATCTTCAGTCACCTCAAGCGGGTCGACCGGCCGCTGCTCTACCTCAACCTGCTGGTCCTGATGGTCGTCTCGGTGATCCCGTGGACGACCTCGGTACTGGCCGAGAACCTGAACGACCCGGAATCGGACAACGCCGCGGCCATCCTCTACAGCGCGTGGACGGTCGTATACGCCCTGGCCTTCCTCGGCTTCTGGTGGTACGTGACGCGGGTGGGGCACCTGTTCCACGAAACGGTGGACAAGGAGGGGGCCCGGGCCACCCGGATGCGGTTCGGTCTGGGCGCGGTGGCATACCCCTTGACCGTCATCCTGTCCTTCTTCTCCGCTCCCGCCACACTGGTCGCACACGGGCTCATCGCGGTCTACTACGCGGCGAACCAGATCCCCGTTCCGCTCGTGGTGGGAGAAGAAGAGCGGCTCGAAAGCGCCAGCGACCTCAGGAAGTAACCTCGGTGGCCTACGGGCGTTCGAAACGGTCAAGTAGGGTATTGGATCTAGAAGTTGGCGGGGGAGGCGCAGATGGCTCGCGGAGTCCTGCCGGAGGAATCCACGAAGGAGCTCTCCGAATTAATCGACGTACTGATTCCATTGTTCTTCGAATCATTACCCCGGCGGGACCAGCGGAACTGGGCCCGCGTCTATCTCAACGGTCTCGTATCCACCGAGGGTAAGAAGACCATCCGCAATATCGCCGGCGCGGGGGCCAGTTCCGTGGAACAGAGCCTCCAGCAGTTCATCAGCAAATCCCCGTGGGACTGGACCCCGGTACGCCGGTCCCTCGCCCAGCACCTCGAACGCACCGCGCAGCGGCCCCTGGCCTGGGTGGTCCGCCCCATGGTGATCGAGAAGGCGGGCGACCGGTCCGTCGGCGTCGGCCGGCAGTTCGTACCGCAGCTCGGACGCACAGCCAACTGCCAGCAGGCGGGCGGCATCTGGCTCGCCTCCAGCGAGGCCAGCTTCCCGGTCGAATGGACCCTCACCCTCCCGGGTCCCTGGACCAGCGAACTCCTGCGCAGGCGGCGCGCCGGCATCCCGGACACCGCCCGCTCCCTGACCCCCTCCCAGGACGCCGTGCACGCCGTCCAGCGGATGGCCGCCACCTGGCAGCTCCAGCGCCGCCCGGTGGTGATGGAGGTCGGCAACTCCGAACTCCCCGGCACCATCGACGCCCTCGGCGTCCAGGACATTCCCTTCGTCCTCAAGGTCGACGGCTCCCTCCCGGTGGCCTTCGGCGGCTCGGGCCGCCACAAACCGGGGTTCCACCTGGCCCCGGCGCGCGAGCTGATCGACTCCCTGCGCTCCCAGCGCCGGGTGGTCGAATGGACCAGACACGGCCGCACCGAGGGCGCGGTGACCCTGCTGACCTCGGCGACGATCCTGGGCACCCACTGCGAGGAGCGCAGCGGCCCGCCCCACCCGCCGCTGCTGCTCATCGGCGCCTGGACCGAGGCAACCCTGCTGCCCAGCGAGTTCTGGATCACCAACATCGGGGACCGCCCCCTGGCCCAGCTGTTCCTGCTGGCCAAGCTGACCGACCGGGTCCAGCTCGACTTCGCCGAGGTCTGCGAACCCGTCGGCATCCGCGACTTCGAGGGCCGCTCCTTCCGCGGCTGGCACCACCACGCCACCCTCGCCAGCGTCGCCCACGCCGCGACGCTGCTGTCGGCCCGCCGCCGGAGCGAGAGCTCCTTACGGGCCGGCACCGGCACCCTCGACCCGGGGGCGTACGGGTCCCGGCGGACCGGACCGGTCCTGCCGCCCCGCCCCCTGATCCCCGGCCAGAGCGCGCGCCGCGCCTCCATCCGCTGACGGCCGCCGTGCTGGACATCGCATCGGAACTGCGCGCGTGGTGTGTGGCCCCGCGGGAGTTCGCGCTGGCCACCGTGGTCGCCGTCAGCGGCAGCGCGCCGCGCGGGCCCGGGTCCTCCCTGGCCGTCGACGACCGGGGCACCGCCCTCGGGAGCGTCTCCGGGGGCTGCGTCGAGGGCGCCGTGCACGAACTGTGCCTGGAGGCCATCCGGACCGGCACGCCCGGCGTGCACCGCTTCGGGTACAGCGACGACGATGCCTTCGCCGTGGGCCTGACCTGCGGGGGAGTGCTGGACGTGCTGGTCGCCCCGGTGCGGACCGGGGACCCCGTGCGGCCGGTGCTCGGGTCGGTGCTGGAGACCGCCGCGCGGGGGGACCGGGCCGCGCTGGCCCGGGTGGTGGCCGGCCCGCCGGAGCGGCTGGGGCGGGCACTGGCCGTGCGGGACGACGGCTCGTACGAGGGCGGGCTCGGCGGGGGTGCGGCACTCGACCGCGCCGCCGCCGGGCGGGCCCGTGCGCTGCTGCTGGCCGGGCGGACCGGCACCGCCGAGCTGGGGGAGGCCGGGGGCCTGTGCGGGGAGCCGCTCACGCTGCTGGTCGAGTCCGCCGCCGCGCCGCCCCGGATGCTGGTGTTCGGGGCCGTCGACTTCGCGGGCGCGCTGGCCAGGGCCGGGGCCTTCCTCGGGTACCGGGTGACCGTGTGCGACGCCCGGGCCGTCTTCGCCACGCCCGAGCGGTTCCCGGGCGCCGACGAGGTGGTCGTGGACTGGCCGCACCGGTACCTGGCGGCCGAGGCGGCGGCCGGCCGGCTGGACGCCCGTACCGCCGTCTGCGTGCTCACGCACGACGCCAAGTTCGACGTACCGCTGCTCGCCCTGGCCCTCCGGCTGCCGGTCGGCTACGTCGGCGCCCTGGGCTCCCGGCGTACGCACGACCACCGGCTGGCCCGGCTGCGCGAGGAGGGGCTGCCCCCGGAGGCCCTCACCCGGCTGCGCTCGCCCATCGGACTGGACCTGGGCGGCCACACCGCGGAGGAGACCGCCCTGTCCGTGGCCGCGGAGATCGTCGCCCTCCGGCACGGCGCCCCGGGCACCCCGCTGACCGGCGCCACGGGCCCCGTCCACCGCCGCCCCACCCTCCCCATGAGCCCCGGAAGGACCAAGGTCCCGTAGGAAACGACCAGCCGGCCCGGTATGTCCTGGACGATCGTCCCGGGAGTCGCAATGGTCCGGACATGGGAGAATGAAGTACGTGCGTTTTGCCTCGGCTGCCGCCCTGTCGAGGTACCTCCGAACGACTGGGATGTCTGCACGTGCGTTTCCTCAATGACCTGAAGCCGCCGTACGACCTGACGTACGACGACGTATTCATGGTGCCGAGCCGCTCCGCGGTCGGCTCCCGCCAGGGCGTCGACCTCTCCTCGCCCGACGGCACCGGTACGACCATCCCGCTGGTGGTCGCCAACATGACCGCGATCGCGGGCCGCCGCATGGCGGAGACCGTCGCGCGCCGAGGTGGCCTCGTGGTCATCCCGCAGGACATCCCGATCGAGGTCGTCACCGAGGTCATCTCCTGGGTCAAGACCCGGCACCTCGTGCTGGACACCCCGATCGTGCTGGCCCCCACCCAGACCGTGGCCGACGCGCTCTCGCTGCTGCCGAAGCGCGCCCACGGCGCCGGCGTGGTCGTGGACGAGGAGCAGCGCCCGGTCGGCGTCGTCACCGAGCACGACCTGACCGGTGTCGACCGCTTCACCCAGCTCTCCGAGGTCATGTCGAGGGAGCTGCTGCTCATCGACGCCGGCATCGACCCGCGCGAGGCCTTCAACAAGCTCGACGCCGGCCACCGCAAGCTGGCCCCGGCGGTCGACGCCGACGGCCGCCTCGTCGGCATCCTGACCCGCAAGGGCGCGCTGCGCGCGACCCTGTACAGCCCGGCCGTCGACGCCGAGGGCAAGCTGCGCATCGCCGCCGCCGTCGGCATCAACGGCGACGTGGCGGGCAAGGCCAAGCAGCTGCTCGACGCGGGCGCGGACGTGCTCGTGATCGACACCGCGCACGGCCACCAGGAGAAGATGATCGAGGCGATCAAGCTCGTCCGCGCGCTGGACCCGCAGGTCCCGATCGTGGCCGGCAACATCGTCGCCGCCGAGGGCGTCAAGGACCTCATCGACGCCGGCGCGGACATCATCAAGGTCGGTGTGGGCCCGGGCGCCATGTGCACCACCCGCATGATGACCGGCGTCGGCCGGCCGCAGTTCTCCGCGGTGCTGGAGTGCGCCGCCGAGGCGAAGAAGTACGGCAAGCACGTGTGGGCCGACGGCGGCGTCCGCCACCCGCGCGACGTGGCGATGGCCCTGGCCGCCGGCGCGTCGAACGTGATGATCGGCTCCTGGTTCGCGGGCACGTACGAGTCCCCGGGCGACCTCCAGCAGGCCGCCGACGGCCGCCTGTACAAGGAGTCCTTCGGCATGGCCTCCGCCCGCGCCGTGCGGAACCGCACCTCGGACGAGTCCTCGTACGACCGCGCCCGCAAGGCGCTCTTCGAGGAGGGCATCTCCACCTCGCGCATGTTCCTCGACCCGTCCCGTCCGGGCGTCGAGGACCTGATCGACTCGATCATCGCGGGCGTCCGCTCCTCCTGCACCTACGCCGGTGCCGGCTCGCTGGCCGAGTTCGAGGAGAAGGCCGTCGTGGGCATCCAGTCCGCCGCCGGCTACGCCGAGGGCAAGCCGCTGTACGCCTCCTGGAGCTAGTCGCTCCGGACTGACGGACCCCCGCCGGGGCCGGAACCGCACCACGCGGTTCCGGCCCCGGCGCGTTTCGGGGGCGCGCGGCGTGGGGTTCCCGGTGCCCGGCGGCGCGGACAAGACGCCGTTCAACGTGGCGACCGGGCCGCTGCCGCCACCGCCGGGCGGGGCGGCCGGCTACGCGACGAAGCCCTCCTCCCGCAGCGCGCGGGCCACGGCTGCGCCCAGCCGGGCGTGGCCCTCGTCGTTCGGATGGAGGCCGTCGGCCAGGTGCTCCGGGGCCAGCAGCGGCAGCCCCGGCAGCACCGCCAGCCGGCGGTCGCCGGCCAGGATCCGTTCCCGTGCCGCCCGCTCCATCGCGGCCCGCAGCTCGCCCAGGGTGGCGCCCAGCTTGTTCGGCACCCGCTCGGCGTCCGGCCGCAGCACGGGGGAGACCAGCAGCAGGGGCGTCTCCGGGTGGCCCTGCCGGACCAGGTCGAGGAAGGCCCGCGTGGTCTCGTACAGCAGGGGGGCCGAGAACGGCACGCGGGACCAGCAGTTGGTGCCGAAGGCGAGGGTCAGCAGGTCGGCCGGGAGCCCGGCGAGCTGCTCCGCGGTGGGGAGTTCGCCGCGCGCCGCCCCCGCGTATCCGAGGTTCACCGTGTCGAGGCCGAGGGCGCGGCCGGCCACCGCGGGCCAGCCGTGCGCGGGACGGGTGGACCACCAGCCCTCCGTGATGGAGTCGCCGTGCACCACCCAGCGCGGGGCGTGCGGGGCCGGCCGGAGCTCCCCGCCGATGCCCCGCACCGCGAGGATCAGCGGGGACTGGGTCTCCGGGGGGTGGACGGTGAACGGGCCCAGCCCCGTGGGGAGTTCTATCCGCACCACCGCCTCCGCGGCCGGCTCGGTGAACACCTCCAGCAGGGGGCCCTCCCGGTTCCACAGCGCGAAGCCGTGTGCGAGGTCCCGCAGCGAGTCGGTGGGCCCGGGCACGGTCGCCCGGTACCGGATCTCCACCGCCTGCGCCGCCGGCGCGGCGAACTCCAGCCGTACGCCGATGGGCAGGGTGGCCCGCTCGCCGGTGTCCCAGGGCAGCCGGGCCGCGTCGGCCGGGTCGGCCCGCACCGCCCGCCCGCCGTCCAGCCAGGCCACGCCGCGCAGGAAGGGGACAGGGTCCAGCCATGTGCTCACCGGTCGCCTCCGATCGTCGGGTGCGGGACGTTCGCGCCCACGCCGCCGTCCACCCCCAACGTCTGCCCCGTCGGGGACCCGGCCATGGGCGGGGGCGGCGAAATCCGGCGCCCTGCGATGCCGGAGCGGGCGCACCTTCCGCCAGATCTGACGAAGTGTCAAGTATGGTCGCGGAGCGTTACCGCGCAGTGATCTTTCACCGGCGTGCAACAAACACCCATCCTGGACAGATGTGCGCAATGATCGTGCGCCAATATGCAAGGATGGTGCATTACGGGCGGTTACCGGCTGCTCGTAGGCTCACTCGCTGTACGTGGAGTGGCGCGACCGCCTGCTCGGCGGTCCCCATGCTCCTGCCTGCCCAGGCACTGCTCTGCTCCGGACCGTCGCGGTCGATGCCTTTCCCGATCCGCGACGACAAGGAGTCCCCCCGTGCTGGACCACGGCCAGGCACCCCCCGCCACCCCCGCCGCCGGGCACCCGCAGCCCGCCGGCAACCCGCTCTTCCGGCGCAAGCCGGTCGAGCGGCTGGTCGCCGAAGGCGGTCAGGGTGAGGGCGGCGCCCTCAAGCGCTCCCTCACCATGTGGCAGCTGACGATGATCAGCATCGGCGCCACCCTGGGCACCGGCATCTTCGTGGTCCTCGGCGAGGCCGCGCCGCTGGCCGGCCCGGCGGTGACGATCGCGTTCGTGGTCGCCGGTCTGACCGCCCTGTTCTCCGCGCTCTCCTACGCCGAACTCGCGGGCTCCATACCGGTGTCCGGCTCCTCGTACTCGTACGCCTACGCCACCATGGGCGAGCTCGTCGCCTGGGTCTGCGGCTGGTGCCTGATCCTCGAGTACGGGGTCTCGGTCGCGGCCGTCGCCGTCGGCTGGGGCGAGTACCTCAACGAGCTGCTCGACGGCACCATCGGCATCACCATCCCCGAGGGCCTCTCGGCGCCGCTCGGCGAGGGCGGGTACATCAACCTGCCGGCCCTGGTCGTCGTCCTGCTGGCGATGGTCTTCCTGATGCGCGGCGCGAAGGAGAGCGCCCTGGTCAACACGATCATGGTCGTGGTGAAGATCGTCACCCTGCTGCTCTTCATCGGCATCGGCGTCATGGGCATCAAGGCGGGCAACTACGCCCCCCTCGCCCCCATGGGAATGACCGGCATCCAGGCCGCCGCGGCCACGCTGTTCTTCTCGTACATCGGCTTCGACGCCGCCTCCACCGCGGGCGAGGAAGCCAAGAACCCCAAGCGCGACCTGCCGCGGGCGATCATGCTCTCGCTGGGCATCGTCACCCTCCTGTACGTCCTGGTCGCCCTGGTCGCCGTCGGCGCCATGCCCTGGAAGGACTTCGGGGGCACCGAGGCCGCCCTGGCACAGATCATGAAGGACGTCACCGGCCACAGCTTCTGGGGCGTGGTCCTCGCCGCCGGCGCGGTCGTCGCCATCGCCTCCGTGGTCTTCGCCGTGCTCTACGGCCAGACCCGCATCCTCTTCGCGATGTCCCGCGACGGCCTCGTGCCCAAGATCTTCGCCAAGGTGAACCCCAAGACCGGCGCCCCCCGCGCCAACGCGATCATCGTCTCGGTCTTCTGCGGCGCCCTGGCCGCGTTCATCCCCCTGGGTGAACTGGCGAACGCCACCAGCATCGGCACCCTCTTCGCCTTCGCCCTGGTGAACGTCGCGGTGATCATCCTGCGCTACACGCGCCCGGACATGAACCGCACCTTCAAGGTGATGCTCTTCCCGCTCATGCCGATCCTCGGTTTCGCGGCCTGCATCTACAACATGTGGGGCCTGCCCCTCGCCACCTGGATCGTCTTCGGTTTGTGGATGGCCGCGGGCCTCGTGTTCTACTTCCTGTACGGCATCCGCCGCTCCCGACTGGCCACTGCAGAGAAGTGATCCACCCGCTTTGCGACTGAACGATCTCGACGAACGCATCGTCCACGCCCTCGCCGAGGACGCCCGCCGTTCCTACGCGGACATCGGCTCCGAAGTGGGCCTGTCGGCGCCGGCCGTGAAGCGGCGCGTCGACCGGCTGCGGGCGGAGGGGGCCATCACCGGCTTCACCGTCCGCGTCGACCCCGCCGCCATGGGCTGGGAGACGGAGGGCTTCATCGAGATCTACTGCCGCCACAACACCTCGCCGGACGACATCCGGCGCGGTCTGGAGCGGTACCCGGAGGTGGTGTCCGCGTCGACCGTGACCGGCGACGCGGACGCCCTGGTGCAGATCTTCGCCTCCGACATGCGGCACTTCGAGCGGGTCCTGGAGCGGATCGCGGGCGAGCCCTTCGTGGAGCGCACCAAGTCCGTCCTGGTCCTCTCCCCGCTGCTGCGGCGCTTCTCGTCGGGCTCGCCCGCGTAGCGCCCGTACGCCGCTCGGCCTCCCGTAGGACGCCCGGCTCCCGTACGGCCCGGAGGCCGCGCACACCCGGACCCCCGTCCCGGTCGTGCGCGGCCTCCGGCGTTTCCCGGACGGCGTTTCCCGGACCTACTCGCCGGCCTGCGGGTACTCCGGGATCCAGGGCAGCACCTTCCAGTCGCCCGAGCCGGCCTTGACCTTCTCGAACGGCGCGGCGCTCGTGCACGGCAGCGGCTCGCCCTCGCCCGGCACCCCGGTCGCGGCCCAGCTGTAGCCCAGGCGGTCGTGTCCGCCCAGGTCGTGCACCGTGACGCCGACCCGCTTGCCCAGGGCGTCGGCGGCGACCCCGTCCGCCTTGGTGACGACGCCGGTCACCACCGCGACCTTCCCGCCCGTGATCAGGCAGTCGACCTTCACCTCGGCCGAGGCGCCCCAGGTGTCCGTGTAGTGGCTGAAGCGGAAGGTGCCGGTGGCCGCCCGCGGGTCCATGTTGTGCTGCTTGGCCAGGTGGGCGTCGAACGTGAAGGTGATGTCGTCGCCGGCCGGCCGGTACAGCTTGGCCGTCCCGGTCAGCGCCGCCGCCTCACGGGTCGCACCCCGGCCCGGGGCGTCGTCCCCCGACGCAACGGCCGAACCCGCCGCGCCGGCGGTCATCAGCAGGGCAGCGCCCAGGGCGGCGATCTTCGTACGGCGGTGCGCGATGCGGTTCATGTTCGGTCCCTTTCAGCTGGTGAGAGGGGGTGTCCCCCCGACACGCACCACTCTGTCGCGCCCCGCGCCCGGCGGCATCGGACGCCGGACGGGTCCCTCCTCCGCCATGCGGCGGGGCCCGCTACGCCTGAGGTACGACAGGAACCGCGCAACGAATCGCCGCGGACCGCCCGCAACACGCAACGAATCGATCAGCGCCGCGCAACGCTGGCGCCTTGTCCGGGCCGAACGGCGACCCGTACGGTCTAGAAGTCCCCAGGAACACACTTTCGCCCCAGAGGTACGCCCATGCCCCCGCTGCGCACCGCACTCCTCCAGAGCTCCGGACGGATCGGCGACGTCGCCGAGAACCTGAAGGCGCTCGACGAGGCCGCCGGACGTGCCGCGGCCGCGGGCGCGGGCCTGCTGGTGACCCCCGAGATGTTCCTGACCGGCTACGCCATCGGCGAGGACGTCCCCCGGCTGGCCGAGGCCGCCGACGGCATGTCCGCCCGCGCCATCGGCGAGATCGCGCGCCGCCACGGCCTGGCCGTGCTCTACGGCTACCCCGAGCGCGACGGCGAGACCGTCTACAACTCCGCGCAGCTGATCGGCCCCGACGGCGCCTCGCTGGCGAACTACCGCAAGACCCACCTCTTCGGCTGCTTCGAGCAGGAGAGCTTCACCCCCGGTGACACGACGGTCGTCCAGGCCGAGTACGCGGGCCTCACCATCGGCCTGCTGATCTGCTACGACGTCGAGTTCCCGGAGAACGTCCGCGCCCACGCCCTCGCCGGAACCGACCTGCTGCTGGTGCCGACCGCACAGATGCACCCGTTCCAGTTCGTGGCCGAGCAGGTCGTGCCGGTGCGCGCCTTCGAGAACCAGATGTACGTCGCGTACGTCAACCGCACCGGCCCCGAGGGCGAGTTCGAGTTCGTCGGCCTCAGCTGCCTGGCGAGCCCGGACGGCGCCACCCGGACCCGCGCCGGACGCGGCGAGGAGATGGTGTTCGGCGAGGCCGACCCGGAGCTGCTCCGGGCCTCGCGGGAGAACAACCCCTACCTCCGCGACCGCCGGCCGGGCCTGTACCGGTCGCTGATCTGACCCCGGCCGACCCGCCCGCACCCCGTCCCCACCCCAGGGGGCGTCCCCGCTCACGCCCCCGCCTGCCACACCACCCCCGCGCAAGGAGCCGTACCCCATGACGTCCACGGTGCCCACGACCGCCGTTCCGCACAGCGACGGCCAGCCGCCGATCACGATGTTCGGTCCGGACTTCCCGTACGCGTACGACGACTTCCTCGCGCACCCGGCCGGCCTGGGCCAGATACCGGCGACGGAGCACGGCACCGAGGTCGCGGTCATCGGCGGCGGCCTGTCCGGCATCATCTCCGCCTACGAGCTGATGAAGATGGGCCTCAAGCCCGTCGTCTACGAGGCGGACCAGATCGGCGGCCGCCTGCGCACCGTCGGCTTCGAGGGCCAGGGCACCGAGGGTCTGACGGCGGAGATGGGCGCCATGCGCTTCCCGCCCTCCTCCACCGCGCTCCAGCACTACATCGACCTGGTGGGCCTGCAGACCGAGCCCTTCCCGAACCCGCTGGCCGAGGCCACGCCGTCCACGGTCGTCGACCTCAAGGGCGAGACCCACTACGCCGAGACCATCGCCGACCTGCCGCAGATCTACCGCGACGTGGCCGACGCCTGGAACGCCTGCCTCGAAGAGGGCGCCGACTTCTCGGACATGAACACCGCGATGCGCGAGCGGGACGTCCCGCGCATCCGCGAGATCTGGGCCAAGCTCGTCGAGAAGCTCGACGACGAGACCTTCTACGGCTTCCTCTGCAAGTCCGAGGCCTTCAAGTCCTTCCACAAGCGCGAGATCTTCGGCCAGGTCGGCTTCGGCACCGGCGGCTGGGACACCGACTTCCCGAACTCCATCCTGGAGATCCTCCGCGTCGTCTACACCGAGGCGGACGACCACCACCGCGGCATCGTCGGCGGCTCGCAGCAGCTGCCGCTGCGCCTCTGGGAGCGCGAGCCGGAGAAGATCGTGCACTGGGCCCAGGGCACCTCGCTGTCCTCCCTGCACGACGGCACCCCGCGCCCCGCGGTGACCCGCCTGCACCGCACGGCCGGCAACCGCATCACCGTCACCGACGCCGCCGGCGACATCCGCACCTACCGGGCCGCGATCTTCACCGCGCAGTCCTGGATGCTGCTGTCGAAGATCGAGTGCGACGACACGCTCTTCCCGATCGACCACTGGACGGCGATCGAGCGCACGCACTACATGGAGTCCTCCAAGCTCTTCATCCCCGTGGACCGGCCGTTCTGGCTGGACAAGGACGAGGAGACCGGCCGCGACGTCATGTCGATGACGCTGACCGACCGGATGACCCGCGGCACGTACCTGCTGGACAACGGCCCGGACCAGCCGGCCGTGATCTGCCTGTCGTACACCTGGTGCGACGACAGCCTGAAGTGGCTGCCGCTGTCCGCGAACGAGCGGATGGAGGTCATGCTGAAGTCCCTGGGCGAGATCTACCCCAAGGTCGACATCCGCCGCCACATCATCGGCAACCCGGTCACCGTCTCCTGGGAGGACGAGCCCTACTTCATGGGCGCGTTCAAGGCCAACCTGCCCGGCCACTACCGCTACCAGCGCCGCCTGTACACCCACTTCATGCAGGACCGCCTCCCCGAGGACAAGCGCGGCATCTTCCTCGCGGGCGACGACATCTCCTGGACGGCCGGCTGGGCCGAGGGCGCCGTGCAGACCGCGCTGAACGCGGTGTGGGGCGTCATGCACCACCTGGGCGGCGCGACCGACAGCACCAACCCGGGCCCGGGCGACGTCTACGACGAGATCGCCCCGGTCGAACTCCCCGAGGACTGACCGTCCGACTCCGTGTGACCGCACGGGCCATGTGACCACGGGCCGCCTCCGCGCAAACATCGCGGAGACGGCCCGTTTCCATGTCCGGGTCCCGGCAGCGGCCGACTCCCTCAGCGCCCCGACGGAGTCAACAGGCAGCGGCCCACCAGGCCCACTCCTGCCGACAGGGAGTCGGTGACCTCGCGGACGAAGTCGGGGCGGTCGCGCAGGGTCCACAGGAGCCGGGCCGAGGACCAGGCCGCGTCGCGGGCGCGGTCCAGGCTCCACGAGCCCAGCAGGTGGGTGAGCGGGTCGGCCACCTCCAGGAGGTCCGGGCCCGGCATCAGGTCCTCGCGGATGCGTTCCTCCAGGGCGACCAGCGTGTCGCCCACCCGGTCGAAGTCCGCCTCCAGTGCCGCCGGGGGCACCGCGAGGGCTCGGCAGGTGGCGACCACCGCGATCGGCAGGTCGTGGCCGATGTGCGCGTTGATGCCGGCCAGCGCGTGCTGGAGGGGGCGCACCCCCGGGTGGCGGCGGTACTGGAAGAGCGGGCGCCAGCACGCGGGTACCGGCTCGTCCTCGGAGGCCGCGTCGACGGCCGCGAGGTAGCGCTCGGCGAACCGTACCGCCAGCGTCTCGGCCGTCCGTACGACCGGGAACTCGCCGTCCCCGATCCGGCGCCCCAGCTCCTCCGTGACCGCCAGGTACACCCGGTTGAACACCGCCACGCCGTCCCGCGGGTGCAGGCGCCCGTCCAGCGCGCGCATCCGCGCCACCACCGGACCAAGCGACACCCCGACCGTCATCTGCGCCATGACCGAGAGGGTCCCAGGCGCGGGCCCGCGTACGGGGGACTTGGCCGCGCGCTTCGCCGGTTTGGGCGAAAGCCGGGTTACGGCGCCTCGTCGCCGCGCTTCTCGTCGTACGCCGAGGTGCCCGCGTCCAGCAGCGGCTCCTGGTCCTTGAGGTGGGCCGGGGCGAACAGCCGCAGCGCGTGGTAGCCGACGATCACCACGATGGTGCCGAGCGCGATGCCGCCCAGCTCGAAGCTGTCGGTGATCTTCAGGCTGACGCCGCCGACGCCGATGATGATGCCCGCGGCGGCCGGCACGAGGTTCAGCGGATTGCGCAGGTCCACCCGGCCGTTGATCCAGATCTGCGCGCCGAGCAGGCCGATCATGCCGTACAGGATCACGGTGATGCCGCCGAGCACCCCGCCGGGGATCGCGGCCACCACCGCGCCGAACTTCGGGCAGAGGCCGAAGAGCAGGGCGAAGACCGCGGCGGCCCAGTAGGCGGCCGTGGAGTAGACCCGCGTCGCGGCCATCACGCCGATGTTCTCGGAGTACGTGGTGTTCGGCGGCCCGCCCACGGCCGTGGACAGCATCGAGGCGGCACCGTCGGCGGCGATCGCGGTGCCCAGCCGGTCGTCGAGGGGGTCGCCGGTCATCTCGCCGACGGCCTTCACGTGCCCCGCGTTCTCCGCGATCAGGGCGATCACGACGGGCAGCGCCACGAGGATCGCCGACCACTCGAAGGCCGGCGCGTGGAAGGACGGCAGACCGATCCAGTCCGCCTTCGCCACGCCCGAGAAGTCCAGCCGCCAGTGGTCCACGGCCTCGCCGCCGCCGACGGGGGAGTGGATCTGCCCGAAGACCCGGTCGAAGAGCCAGGAGACCGCGTACCCGAAGACCAGCCCGAGGAAGATCGCGATCCGCGACCAGAAGCCGCGCAGGCAGACCACGGCGAACCCGGTGAAGCCCATCACCAGCAGCGCGGTCCACTGGTCCTGCGGCCAGTACGTCGAGGCGGTCACCGGGGCCAGGTTGAAGCCGATCAGCATCACCACCGCGCCGGTCACCACCGGCGGCATCGCCGCGTGGATGACGCGCGCGCCGAACCGCCGGACCGCCAGGCCGGCGAGGAACAGCACCGCGCCCACGACGAAGACCGCACCCGTGACGGTGGCGCTGTCGCCGCCGCTCGCCCGGATCGCGGCGGCCACGCCGACGAAGGAGAGGGAGCAGCCGAGGTAGCTGGGGATCCGGCCGCGCGTCGCGAGCAGGAAGATCATCGTCGCGACGCCGGACATCATGATGGCGAGGTTGGGGTCGAGCCCCATCAGCACCGGCGCGACGAAGCTCGCGCCGAACATCGCGACCACGTGCTGGGCCCCGAGCCCGGCGGTCCGCGGCCACGACAGCCGCTCGTCCGGCCGGACGACCGCTCCGGGGGCGGGGGTCCGCCCGTCACCGTGCAGGGTCCAGCGCACGCCGAGGCCCATTCCCACTCCATTCGCCGTCGCGACCGTTCATGATCGGCCGTGGTACGGCCAGCGACATATTACGGCCGGATTCTTTCCGGTTTTTCCTGCTTCACCAGGACCTCCGTCCCGCCGTTCGTCCTCTGCCGCAGCACCCCGGCCCCCAGCGCCAGCGCACACGCCAGTGCGGTCACCAGCGCGAAGGACATCACCAGCGACGTGGCGTCGGCGACCGCGCCGATCGCGGACGGCGCGATCAGGCCCGAGGTGTACGTGATCGTCGCGACGCCCGCGATGGCCTGGGCCGGTGCCGGGCCGCTGCGCGCCGCCGCGGCGAAGGCCAGCGGCACCACGACCGCGATCCCGAGCCCGGTCATCGCGAACCCCGCCATGGCGGCGGCCGGTTCGCGGACCAGCACCACCAGCAGGCCGCCCGCCGTGGCCAGCAGGCCCCCGGCCCGTACCGTCCGCACCGGCCCGAACCGGTCGACCACCCGGTCGCCGGCCAGCCGGGCCACGGCCATCGTGAGCGCGAACGCGGTGGTGGAGGCGGCGGCCAGGCCCGCGTCGGTGTGCAGCACGTCGCCGAGGTAGACCGCGGACCAGTCCAGGCTCGCGCCCTCGGCGAACACCGCGCAGAAGCCGATCGCCCCGATGAGCACCGCGGACCTCGGCGGCAGCGCGAAGTGCGGCGGCGGCTCCTCGTCCGCCTCGCTCCGCAGGTCCAGCACCCCGCGCACGGCGACCAGGCCGAGCGCCGTCAGGACCAGTGCGGCGACCAGGTGGTGCGTGCGGGCGTCCGTACCGGAGTGGGCCGCGACCGTACCGGCGGCCGAGCCGAGCAGGGCGCCCACGCTCCACATGCCGTGCAGCGAGGACATGATCGACCGGCCCAGCCGGTTCTCGGTCTCGACGCCGAGGGCGTTCATCGCCACGTCCGACATCCCGGCCGAAGCGCCGTACACGAGCAGTGCCAGACACAGGACGGGCAGGTTGGGGGCGAGGCTCGGCAGGATCAGGGAGAGGGTCCACATCGCCAGCAGCCCGCGCAGGGCGGCGCGGGCGCCGAAGCGGTGGTTGATCCGCCCCGCCAGCGGCATGGTCACGGCCGCGCCGACGGCCGGGAAGGCGAGCGCGAGGCCGAGGGTGCCCGCGCTGAGGGAGGCGTGGTCCTGGATCCACGGGATGCGGGTGGCGAAGCTGCCGGTGACGGCGCCGTGGACCAGGAAGACGGAGGCTACGGACGTGCGGGCGCGCCGGAGGCGCCGCAGGCTGAGGTCGGGTTCGCCGAGCGACATGCCGATAAACTATCAGGGAACCTGCCTGATAAATAATCCCCGCGACCTGACGCCGATTAGGATTCCGCCATGCGTCCCGCCTCCCCGAGCACCGCGCGCGCCCTCAACGACCGGCGCGCCCTGAGCCTCCTCCAGGACCGGGGCCCCCTGACGGCCACCCAGCTCAAGGAGGCGACCGGGCTCTCCCGGCCCAGCGTCGCGGACCTCGTGGACCGGCTCCGCGAGGCCGGCCTGATCGAGGTCGTGGGGGAGTCGGGCGAACAGCGCCGCGGCCCGAACGCCAAGGTGTACGGGATCGTCGCGGACCGGGCCCACCTCGCCGCCCTCGACGTGCGCACCGACAGCGTGCACGCCGTCGTCGCCGACCTGCTGGGCCGCCCGGTGGCCGCCGCGGAGCTGCCGGTGGACGCCGTGGACGAGGCCGTGGCCGCGCTGGTCCGGGCCGCCGCGCAGGCCCGGGCGGAACTGCACACGGTGTGCGTCGGCGCCCCGGGACTGGTCGACCCCGAGACGCGGGAGCTCCGCGACACAGCCAAGCTCCCCGGCTGGCACCGGGAGCTGACCGGCGCCCTCCAGCGCCGGCTGCCCGCGGTGGTGATCGTGGAGAACGAGACCAACCTGGCGGCGGTCGCCGAACGCGACGAGGGTGCCTGTCGCGACCTGGACTCCTTCGTGCTGCTCTGGCTGGGGGAGGGCGTCGGCGCGGCCGTCGTCCTCGACGGGAGGCTGCGCCGGGGTGCCTCGGGCGGCGCGGGCGAGATCGGCTTCCTGCCGGTGCCGGGCACCGGCACGCTGCCCTCGGCCACCGGGTGCGACGGCGGCTTCCACAGCCTGGCCGGCGGGGCCGCGGTACGCGAGCTCGGGCGCGCGTACGGGTTTCCCGGCGACGCGGGAGCGGTGGTGCGCGGCGCCGTCGCCGCCGGGCCCGACGGCAAGGCCCTGCTGGACGCCCTCGCCGAGCGGATCGCCCTGGGTGCCGCCGCGGCGGCCGCCGTCCTGGACCCGGGCTGCGTGGTGCTGGGCGGGCAGACCGGGCACGCCGGCGGCCCGGTGCTCGCCGCACTGGTCGCGGAACGCCTGGCCGCCCTGACCCCGGTGCCCACCGAGGTGCGGGCCACGGACCTCGGCGACGCGGCGGTGCTGCGGGGCGCCCTGCTCACCTCCCGCGCGGCGGCCCAGGACGCCCTGTTCGCACCGCCCGCCTAGCTGCTGCTGTCCCGGGAGGCCGTGCGCCCGCGCGGCGTTCGTGCGGCCGAGTCGTGCTCGTACCGCCCGCGCGTGTCGCTCAGCCCTGCGCCGGGTGCCGCTGGGCGAGGTAGTGCGCGAAGGTGCCCTTGCCCACCGCGTGGGCCGGGGAAAGGTGGCCGCCGCGCCGGAAGCCCGCGTACGCCTTGCCCGCGAGCGGCACCTCCACCACCCGGCGGGTGCTGCCGTGCGCGGCGAGCCAGGCCCGCACGAAGTCCGCGAGGGTGTGCGTCTCCGGCCCGCCCATGTCCGGCACCCGGCCGGCCGGCGGTGCCGCCGCCAGCTCCGCGAGCCGTTCGGCGACCTCCTCGGTGGCCAGCGGCTGCACCCGTACGCCCTTGGGCACCGGCACGACCGGCAGCCTGGCCACCGTCCCCGCGAGCATCGCGACGAGGTCGTGGAACTGGGTGGTCCGCAGGATGGTCACGCCCAGGCCGGACTCCTCCAGCATCTGCTCGACCCGGTACTTGCGCCGGTAGTAGCCGAGCGGGACCCGGTCGACGCCCACGATCGAGATGTACACGAGGTGCCCCACCCCGGCCCGCCGCGCCGCGGCGACGAGGTGGCGGGCGGCCTCGTCGTCGCCCTTGCCCGCGCGCCGGGTGTTGCTGGCGCAGTGCACCACGGTGTCCGCGCCCGCCATGGCCGCGTCCAGCCCGGAGCCGTCCATGAGGTCGACGGGGTACTGGGGGGAGTGCCGGCTCAGCACCCGGACCTCGTGTCCGGCCGCCCGCAGGCGGCCGGTGACGAGGCTGCCCAGGGTGCCGGTGCCGCCGGTGACGAGAATGGTGCTCATGGTTCGGTCCTTCCTCGGGGTCGCTTCCCCAGCTGAGACCGGGCACCCGTCAGGAACGTGACAGCTGGCGCTGTACGAATCCCAGCTTGTCCGGGTTGACCACGGCCCGCAGCCCGAGGATCCGCCCGCCGGCCATGTCCACGACCAGCACCCCGGCCACCGCGCCCCCGGCCCGGACCAGCACCGCGGGGGCGCCGTTGACCTCGGCGAAGCCGAAGTCCAGCCCCGCCGCGTACTTGCTCCACAGCCCCGCCACCAGGCGGGCGACCCGGTCCCGGCCGGAGACCGGGCGCCGCGCGGCGCCGACCTTCTCGCCCCCGTCGGACCAGTACGTGACGTCCGCGGCCAGCAGCTCCTCCAGGGCGGCCACGTCCCCGTCCCGGGCGGCCGCGAGGAAGGTGTCGACCAGGCCGCGCAGCCGGGCCGGGTCGGCCTCGTACCGGGGCCGGGGCGCGGCCGTCCGCTGGGCGGCCCGCCGGTGGAGCTGGCGGCAGTTGGCCTCGGTGAGGTCCAGGAGCGCGGCGATCTCCCGGTGGCCGTATCCGAAGGCCTCGCGCAGCACGTACACCGCGCGCTCGGCCGGGGTGAGCCGTTCCAGCAGCACGAGCAGGGCCAGCGACACGCCGTCGCGCTGCTCGGCCGACTCCAGGGGCCCGAGCGCGCCGCCGGCGGTGAGCACCGGCTCGGGCAGCCAGGGGCCGACGTACCGCTCGCGGCGGACCCGGGCCGAGTCCAGGCGGTTGAGGCAGAGCCGGGTGACGGTCTTCGCGAGCCAGGCCGCCGGCTGCCCGACGTCCGTGCGGTCGGCGCCGCTCCAGCGCAGCCAGGCGTCCTGGACGGTGTCCTCGGCCTCGTCCGCCGAGCCCAGCATCCGGTAGGCGATGCCGAACATGCGCGGGCGGTGCTGCTGGAAGACGGCGGTGCCGTCGCGGGTTTCGTCGGTCACCGCACGAGCGTGCCAGAGGGCCCGGCGGCACATGGCCACCGGGCCCTCCTCGTCACTCACTCCGTCCGCCCCCGCGGGTCAGGGGATCAGCAGGCGCCGAGGTCCTCCCAGACGCCCCACTGGCCGGTGGTGCCGGGCTCCTCGTTCTGCGTCCACCACTTGGCCTTCCAGTTGTGGCTCTTGTGGGAGACGAGCGAGCCGCCGGTGTAGACGTTGCCCGCGACGTAGGCCGGGTTGGTGCAGGTGCCACCGCCGCCCGTGGTCCCGCCGGTGGTGCCGCCGGTCGTCCCGCCGGTGGTGCCGCCCGTCGTCCCGCCCGTCGTCCCGCCGGTGGTGCCGCCCGTGGTTCCGCCGGTGGTGCCGCCCGTCGTGGAGCCGGAACCCGGCTCGACCACGGTGGTGCCGCGGGCCAGGTCGTCGGCCAGCGCGTAGCTCGTGCCGTTGATCTTCACCGTCCAGTTGGAGGGGGTGGAGACCGGCAGGTAGTAGTTGAAGGTGACGTCGACCGACGCGCCCGGGGCCAGCGACTGCCAGCTCGGCAGCTTCAGGGAGACCCGGTGGAAGTCGCCCTTCAGGCCGCCCACGTTGTTGCCGGTGTGGCCGGTGCTGACGACCGTGGTGCCGAAGCCGGACTGGTCGGAGGCGTTGCCCGGGGCCGAGGTGGAGTAGTCGAACTGGAACTCCGTGCCGCCCGGCAGCGTCGTCTGCGTGTTGTTGGTGATCTTGATCTTCGGGGTGATCGGGTAGTTCTGGTCGCCCAGCTTGAAGTCGGTGAAGTCCACGCCGACCTTCACGGCCTGGGTCGGCAGGGCCGTGGCGCCCGCCTTCTTCGCGCCGTACGGGGTGGCCGCCTTGAACTTCTCGTACATCGCGCTGGTCAGGGTGTCACCCGGCTCGTACTGGCCCTTGGCCGCGTTCCAGGAGTAGTCGCCCGCGAGCTCCCAGACCATCGTGCCGCCGATGCCCTTGTCGACCACGTAGTCGGCCTTCGCGTTCACCGACTGCTCGTCCTCGGTGGAGAGGAAGACCTTCTTCTGCGCGTTCCACAGCCACGGCGCCACCAGGGTGGAGTCGTAGTTGCGGACGTAGGTGCCGGTCAGGGTGGTGTTCGCCGGGAAGCCGTACGTGGTGACGTAGTCGCCGACGACGCCCCGCTCCAGGTTCTTGGCGTGCCACATCGGGTTCGAGCCCGCGGGGGACTCGACGCCGTTGGTGTCCTTGTCGTGCCACAGGTTGTCGATGCCGACCGCGCCGTCACCGCACTTGGTCAGGCCTGCGCCGGCCGGGCAGCTGGTGGCCGCGGCCTTGCCCCAGAGGCCGTTGGTGCCGCCCTGCACGTTCTTGAAGCCGCGGGTGTAGTACGGCAGGCCGATGTTGATCCGGCCCGACGGCATCGAGCCGCGGAAGTAGTGGTAGGCCCAGTCGGTGTTCAGGTAGCCGATGCCGCCGTACTGGGAGGTGCTGTACACGCTCGCGGCGGCCAGCTCGCCGTCCTTGCCGTCGTCGAAGAGCGAGGCGTTCGGGCCGACGTACTCGTTCCAGGCGCCGTGCAGGTCGTACGACATGATGTTGACGTAGTCCAGGTACTTCTGGACCTGGAAGGTCTCCATGCCGCGCAGCAGGTAGCCGGAGGACGGGGCGGCCACGGAGAGCAGGTAGTGCTTCCCGTCGGCGGCGCCTGCCGCGTCGAGCTTCTCGCGCAGGGTCTTCATCAGCGCGGCGTAGCCCTTGACGAGGCCCGCGCGGCGGCCGTTGGCCAGCTGCCAGTCGAGCGGGTTGCCGGCGTCCTTCATGGTGGTCGGGTACTCGTAGTCGATGTCGACGCCGTTGAAGCCGTACTTGCGGACGAACTCGACGGAGGAGTCCGCGAAGGTGTTGATGCCCGCCTGGTTGACCGAGCCGTCGGCGTTGGTGGCCATCGAGTAGAAGCCGCCGGAGGCCACGCGGTCGCCGTTGTCGGCGAAGTAGCCGCCCGTCTCCGCCCAGCCGCCGACCGAGATCAGCGTCTTGACGTTCGGGTACTGCTTCTTGAACTTGCTGAGCTGGTTGAAGTGGCCCTTGTAGGCGTACGCGGGGTCCATCTCGGCCCCGGCCACGCCCGGCCAGGTCATCCCGGTCGCGGAGTTGTTCGGGCCGTCGGTGCCGACCGAGATCCTGTTGTCGGAGCCGACGTGCGCGAAGGCGTAGTTGAGGTGGGTGACCTTGCCCCACGGGATGTTGTTGGCGAGGTAGGCGGGGGTCCCGTCCTTGCCGGTACGCCAGCCGGTGAAGTAGCCGATGACGCGCCGCTGGTGGTCGGCGCCCATCTTCTCGCGGCCCTCGGTGTCGTAGACCGAGCAGTAGGGGACGTCGACGCCGGGGGTCTTGTAGAGGCCGTCGGGGCGACACGCCTCGTTGTCTGCGGCGTGCGAGACGCCGGTGGAGAGCGTGCTGATCAGCAGGCCCGCGACGGCGGCTCCCGCGGCCATCAGCGCGGCCCTCGTACGCGTGGGGGACAGCATTGTGCCTCCTGGGGAAGGGAGGTTGGCAGGACACAACGAACAGGCGGAACACAACGAGCAAAGGGGTGGCGCGTGTTGACCCGTGATGTGCGCACATCTGACGGGCTGTCTCCCTGGGAATGTGAAGGAGACATTAAGGAGGACTAGACCACCAGTCAATAGGTCTGGACCATCTCTGGAACCTCGGCCCCGCCGACGGCACGGCGCGCAGGAGCCGCCCTCGCGGAACGGTGGAATCCGGCCAGTCTGTGAGCCAGCACACAGCGCATCGCCCGCATGGGTGTCGATCAGCCGTGGCAGACTGGGTTCAGTACCAGTAGCAGCGCACTCCGGGGTCGGTGTAATTCCGAACCGGCGGTTATAGTCCGCGACCCGTCCGCAGCCAGCGGCCGGTTGACCAGGTGAAATTCCTGGACCGACGGTTAAAGTCCGGATGGGAGGCAGTGCGCGGCGGGCCAGTCACGGTACGCCGCCTTCGGCGGTTCGCGGGCGTACGAGCACGTACGCGGCGGAACCGTCGGGCCCCGGCGTATCCCGTGTGCGTCCCGCTCATCTGTCGTATCGACAGGCCCCGGAGTCCGTGCCCGACGAGGCAGGAGGACCCGGTGGCCACCACCGCCGACGCAGCGACCGCCATGCGGCGCGCCATCGCGCTGGCCGCCCGCGGCCTCGGCGCCACCAGCCCCAACCCCGTCGTCGGCTGCGTCATCACCGCACCCGACGGCACCGTCGTCGGCGAGGGCTGGCACCAGCGGGCCGGCGGCCCCCACGCCGAGGTCCACGCCCTGCGCGCGGCCGGCGAGGCGGCCCGCGGCGGCACCGCGTACGTCACCCTCGAACCCTGCAACCACACCGGCCGCACCGGCCCCTGCGCCCAGGCCCTCGTCGAGGCCGGCATCGCGACGGTCCACTACGCGGTCGGCGACCCGAACCCGCAGGCCACCGGCGGTGCCGCCACCCTGCGCGAGGCCGGCGTCGAGGTGCACGGCGGACTCCTGGAAGACGAGGCCGAGGCCGGCAACACCGCCTGGCTCACCGCCGTACGCCTGGGCCGCCCGCACGTCACCTGGAAGTACGCCGCCACCCTGGACGGCCGCACCGCCGCCGCCGACGGCACCAGCCGCTGGATCACCTCGGCCGAGTCCCGCGCCGACGTCCACCGGCTGCGCGCCGAGTCCGACGCCGTCCTGGTCGGCTCCGGCACCCTGCGCGCCGACGACCCGCACCTCGCGGTCCGCGGCGTCGAGGACGCCGTCCAGCCGCTGCGGGTCGTCCTCGACACCCACGCCCGCATCCTGCCGACCGCCCGCGTCCTCGACGGCGCGGCGCCGACCCTGCTCGTCGTGGGGGAGGACGCCGACACCCGGCACCTCCCCGAGGGCACCGACATCCTCCGGCTCCCCCTCACCGACGGCCGCATCGGCATCCACGACCTGCTTCCCCGGCTGTACGCGCGCGGCGTGCGCGCCCTCTTCCTCGAAGGCGGCGCCACCCTGGCCGGCGCCTTCGTCGAGGGCGGCGCCGTCGACCGCGTCGTCGGCTACCTCGCACCGGCGCTCCTCGGCGAGGGCCCCGCGGCCCTCACCGGCGCCGGCATCGAGACCATCACCCAGGCGCTCCGCCTCGACATCACCGACGTCGTCCGCCTGGGCCCCGATCTCCGCATCACCGCTGTCCCCACCACCGCCCCCAAGGAGCACTGAGTGTTCACCGGAATCGTCGAAGAACTGGGCGAGGTCACCGCCGTCGAGCGGCTCGCGGACGCCTCCCGCTTCCGCCTGCGCGGCCCCGTCGTCACCGAGGGCGCCAAGCACGGCGACTCGATCGCCGTCAACGGCGTCTGCCTGACGGTCGTCGAGACCGAGAACGGCGAGTTCACGGCCGACGTGATGCAGGAGACCCTCAAGCGCTCCAGCCTCGGCGCCCTGGAGCCCGGCTCCCGCGTCAACCTGGAGCGCCCGATGGCCCTCGGCGGCCGCCTCGGCGGACACCTGGTCCAGGGCCACGTCGACGGCACCGGCACCATCCTCGACCGCACCCCCTCCGCGCACTGGGAGATCGTCAAGGTCTCGCTCCCGGCGGAGCTGACCCGGTACGTGGTCGAGAAGGGCTCCATCACGGTCGACGGCGTCAGCCTCACCGTGGTCGAGGCCGCCGCCGACTGGTTCACCATCAGCCTGATCCCCACCACGCTCGCGCTGACCACCCTCGGCACCAAGCAGGCCGGCGACCCGGTCAACCTGGAGGTCGATGTCCTCGCCAAGTACGTCGAGCGCCTCCTCGCCGCCGGCGTCGACCCGCTGACCGCGAAGGAGACCGGGCAGTGAGCGCGCTGAGCTGGCTCAACTCGGAGGCCTTCACCGTCTTCGACCAGCACATCGTGTGGTCCGACATGATCGGCAACACGATGGGCCTGATCGCCCTCGCCCTCGGCTGGCGCCGCTCCATATGGACCTGGCCCACCCAGTTCCTGTCGGGCGCGGTCCTCTTCGCCGCCTTCGCCGCCGGCCACCTCTCCGGCAGCGCAGGCAAGCAGGTCGTCGTCATGCTCGTCGCCGCCTGGGGCTGGCTCCAGTGGACCCGCGGCCGGCAGCAGGCCCAGGACGGCTCGCTCGCCGTCCGCTTCGCCACCTGGAAGGAGCGCGGCGCCCTCCTCGGCGCCGCCGCCCTCGGCACGGCCGCCGTCACCGGGCTGTTCACCCTCTACCCCTGGATGAGCTGGAACCCGCTGCCGGACGCCTACATCTTCGTCGGCACCATCGTCGCCATGTACGCGCAGGCCAAGGGCATGGTCGAGTTCTGGTTCGCCTGGCTGCTGGTCGACGCCGTCGGCGTCCCGCTCGCCTACACCAGCGGCTACGCCTTCTCCGCCTTCGTCTACGTCGTCTACGGAGCGCTCGTCGTCTGGGGCGCCTACGACTGGTACCAGCGATCCCGCACCACCACCCCCGCCACGGCCCTGGAAGGAGCGACGGCATGACCTCCGTCAAGCCCACCCTCACGCCCGTCCCGGACGACTACGAGGCCTTCCGCCTCGACCCCGTCGAGCAGGCGATCCGCGACATCGCCGCGGGCCGGCCGGTCGTCGTCGTCGACGACGAGGACCGCGAGAACGAGGGCGACCTCGTCATCGCCGCCGAGAAGGCCACGCCCGAGATCGTCGCCTTCATGATGAGCGAGTGCCGCGGCCTGATCTGCGCCCCGATGGAGGGCCCCGAGCTGGACCGGCTCGAACTCCCCCAGATGGTCCAGAACAACACCGAGTCGATGAAGACCGCCTTCACCGTCTCCGTCGACGCCACCGCCGCCCACGGCGTGAGCACCGGCATCTCGGCCGCCGACCGCGCCACCACGCTGCAGCTGCTGGCCGCCGGCAGCTCCACCGCCGAGGACTTCGTACGCCCCGGCCACATCTTCCCGCTGCGCGCCAAGCCCGGCGGCGTGCTGGTCCGCAACGGCCACACCGAGGCCGCCGTCGACCTGGCCCGCCTCGCGGGCCTGCGACCGGCCGGTGCCATCGTCGAGATCGCGGGCGAGGACGGCGTCATGCTGCGCCTGCCCGAGCTGATCCCCTTCGCCCGCAAGCACGGCCTGACGATCATCTCCATCGAGGACCTGATCGCCTACCGCCGCTCCGCCGAGCCCACCGTGCGCCGCGAGGCCGAGGTCAGCCTGCCGACCTCGTTCGGCCACTTCACCGCCTACGGCTACCGCTCCACCGTCGACGGCGTCGAGCACGTGGCCCTGGTCCACGGCGACCTCGGCGACGGCCGGGACATCCTGGTCCGGATGCACTCCGAGTGCCTGACCGGCGACATCTTCCAGTCCCAGCGCTGCGACTGCGGCCCCCAGCTGCACGCCTCCATGGAGCGGATCACCAAGGAGGGCCGCGGCGTCGTGGTCTACCTCCGCGGACACGAGGGCCGGGGCATCGGACTGCTGTCCAAGCTGCGCGCCTACGAGCTCCAGGAGCGCGGCCGCGACACCCTGGACGCCAACCTCGAACTCGGTCTGCCCGCCGACGCCCGGGACTACGGCGCCGGCGCCCAGATCCTGGCGGACCTCGGCGTCCGCGAGGTCCGGCTGCTGACCAACAACCCCGAGAAGGCCGACGCCCTCGTCCGGCACGGCATCGCGGTCACCGACCGCGAGCCCATGCCCGTCGAGGCCGGCGAGCACAACCTGACGTACCTGCGCACCAAGCGCGACCGCATGGGCCACGACCTGCCCTGGCTGGACGGCGGCCCGGTCGCCACCGCCTGCGGCAACCAGTAACACGCACCACACCACCCGAACACCACCGGCAAGAACCACCGAGGAGAGCTGTGAGCGGCAAGGGCGCACCCGAACTGAGCGTGAAGAACTGCGGAGACCTGCGGGTGGCCGTGATCGCGGCGCAGTGGCACGAGAAGGTCATGGACGGACTGGTGGACGGCGCCCTGCGCGCCCTCCACGAGCTGGGCATCGACGAGCCCACCCTGCTCCGCGTCCCGGGCAGCTTCGAGCTCCCGGTCGTGGCTAAGGTCCTCGCCGAGCGCGGCTACGACGCGATCGTCGCCCTCGGCGTGGTCATCCGCGGCGGCACCCCCCACTTCGACTACGTGTGCCAGGGCGTCACCCAGGGCCTGGTGCAGGTGTCGATCGACACCGGGGTCCCCGTCGGCTTCGGCGTGCTGACCTGCGACAACGAGGAGCAGGCGCTGGACCGCGCCGGCCTGGAGGGGTCGAACGAGGACAAGGGCCACGAAGCGGTCACCGCCGCCGTCGCCACCGCCACCACCCTCCGCACGGTCAGCGAGCCCTGGCGGTAGTCCACGGAGTGAACCCCGGCAACGGGGCACCCGGGCGAAGCCGTACCCTAAGGGCATCATGGCGAACAAAACCTTCGAAGCGCTCTTCACCGAGCTCCAGCTCAAGGCCGCCAACGGCGACCCCAGCACCTCCCGCACCGCCGAGCTGGTCGGCAAGGGCGTCCATGCCATCGGCAAGAAGGTCGTCGAGGAGGCCGCCGAGGTCTGGATGGCCGCCGAGTACGAGGGCAAGGAAGCCGCCGCCGAGGAGATCTCGCAGCTGCTGTACCACGTCCAGGTGATGATGGTCGCGCGCGGGATCTCCCTCGACGACGTCTACGCCCACCTCTGACGCACGCCTCCCGGCCCCGGCCGGGAGGACCGCGTCCACCCCCACCCCACCCGCTCCGCACAGCGCTCTTCACGCGAACAAAGGAACCGACCTCATGCTGCGCATCGCCGTCCCCAACAAGGGTTCACTGTCCGGACCTGCGTCGGCGATGCTCCATGAGGCCGGCTACCGCCAGCGCAAGGAGTCCAAGGAGCTCGTCACCGTCGACCCCGAGAACGAGGTCGAGTTCTTCTACCTGCGGCCCAAGGACATCGCGATCTACGTGGCGTCCGGCAAGCTCGACATCGGCATCACCGGCCGGGACCTGCTGCTCGACTCCGGAGCCAACGCCGAGGAGATCCTGCCGCTGAACTTCGGCCGCTCCACCTTCCGGTACGCCACCAAGCCCGGCACCGCGAAGGGCCCCGAGGACTTCCACGGGATGACGATCGCCACCTCGTACGAGGGAATCGTCGCCAAGCACCTCGCCGAGCAGGGCATCGACGCCTCCGTCGTCCACCTGGACGGCGCGGTCGAGACCGCCATCCAGCTCGGCGTGGCCCAGGTCATCGCCGACGTCGTGGAGACCGGCACCAGCCTGCGCAACGCCGGCCTGGAGGTCATCGGCGAGCCGATCCTCAAGTCCGAGGCCGTGGTCGTGCGCCGCGAGGGCGCGGACACCGACCACCCGCAGGTGCAGCAGTTCCTGCGCCGCCTCCAGGGCGTCCTCGTCGCCCGCTCGTACGTGATGATGGACTACGACATCCGCGCCGAGCACCTGGAGCGCGCGGTGGCCCTCACCCCGGGCCTGGAGTCCCCGACCGTCTCCCCGCTGCACAACGAGGGCTGGGTCGCGGTCCGGGCCATGGTCCCGGCCAAGGAGGCCCAGCGGATCATGGACGACCTGTACGAGCTGGGCGCCCGCGCGATCCTCACCACCTCGATCCACGCCTGCCGGCTCTGACCCGCCCCGTCGTCCCGGCTCGACACGTCATCGCAAAGGCTTCAAGAACACCATGAGCGAGTCCGCCGCCCGCGCCGAACTGCCCGCCCTTCCGGTCACCTTCCGGCCGACCCGTACGCGGGCCGTCCTGCTGGGCGTCGGGCTCGCCATGTTCACCACGATCACGGCCATCGCCCTGATGCTGGAGCGCCTGAGCACGGGCGAGCGGATCAGCTTCGTCTTCACGGCCGTCCTGCTCACCTCGGTCCTGGTGCTGCTCAGCCGCCCCAAGGTCGTCGCCGACGACGGCGGTGTCACGGTGGTCAACCTGACCACCAAGCGGCGCCTGGAGTGGGCGCAGATCCTGCGCGTCAACCTCCGCCCCGGCGACCCCTGGGTCTTCCTGGACCTCAGCGACGGCACCAGCCTGCCCGCCCTCGGCATCCAGCCGGGCGTCGCCCGGCAGCAGGCGGTCGCCGACGCCCGGGCGCTGCGCGCGCTCGCCGAATCCCGCGGCACCGGCGCACACGACAACTGACCGCCATTGCGGTCGGGACCCCAATGACTACCCTGGTGGCGGGGCGCACGCGCGTGCCCCCGCCCCGCGCCCCGGGACCCCGTGGCCCGTGGGCTCCTGCGACTTGAGGAGTGACTCCCTCCAGCAATGGACGGATCGTCCGGTAGTACCCGCGCCGCCACCTCCCCGGAGGCGGCGGCATGACCATTCCGCTACTGCTTCTCGCGGCGGCCTTCGCCCTGATCCTCGCCAACGGCTTCTTCGTGGCCGCCGAATTCGGCCTCGTGACCGTGGACCGGCCCGACGCCGAACGCGCCGCCGCCGAAGGCGACCGAAGGGCACGCACCGTCGTCACGGCCCTGGGTGAGCTGTCCTTCCAGCTCTCCGGCACCCAGCTCGGCATCACCATCACCTCCCTGGTGACGGGCATGCTCGCCGAGCCCGCCCTGGCCGCCCTGCTCACCGGCCCGCTCCGGGCGACCGGCCTGCCCGGAGGCGCCGTACCCGGCATCGCCGTGCTCGTCGGCATGCTCCTCGCCGCGGCCGTGCAGATGGTGGTCGGCGAACTGGTGCCCAAGAACTGGGCCGTCTCCCGCCCCCTCCAGGTGGCCCGCTTCGTCGCGGGCCCCCAGCACGCCTTCTCGCGCGCCTTCCGCCCGGTCATCGCGGCCCTCAACGCCGTCGCCAACCGGCTGGTACGCGCGCTCGGCGTCGAACCCGCCGAGGAGCTGGCCTCCGCCCGCACCCCCGGCGAGCTGGTCTCCCTCGTCCGCCATTCGGCGGAACAGGGCGCCCTGGAGCAGGACACCGCCGACCTGTTCGTGCGCACCCTCTCGCTGGGCGGTCTCACCGCCCAGCACGTCATGACCCCCCGCGTGAAGGTCAGCGCCCTCCAGTCGACCGCCACCGCGGCCGACGTGCTGAACCTGACCCGCGCCACCGGCCTGTCGCGCTTCCCGGTCTACCGGGAGCGCATCGACGAGATCGTCGGCGTGGTCCACCTCAAGGACGCCCTCGCCGTACCGGAGGCCGACCGGCTGCACAGCACCGTCGGCCGGATCTCCGTACCGCCCCTGCTGGTCCCGGAGACCCTGCCCGTCCAGCCGCTGCTCGAACGCCTGCGCAACGAGCAGCCGATGGCCGTGGTCGTCGACGAGTACGGCGGCACGGCCGGCGTCGTCACCCTGGAGGACATCGTGGAGGAACTCGTCGGCGAGGTCCGCGACGAGCACGACCGGGCCGAGGCGGAGACCCCCGAGCTGGCCACCGTGCCGGCCGAGGACGGCCGCCCCGCCTGGGACGCCGACGGCAGCTGCCGCGTGCACACCCTG
Organism: Streptomyces sp. NPDC086023; assembly: GCF_044540325.1. Taxonomy (NCBI): domain Bacteria; kingdom Bacillati; phylum Actinomycetota; class Actinomycetes; order Kitasatosporales; family Streptomycetaceae; genus Streptomyces; species Streptomyces sp. NPDC086023. Next base: position 57,671 of record NZ_JBITRX010000008.1, on the reverse strand, counting down.
CGCCGGATAGGCCTGGACGTACCGGAGGGCCCGTACGAGACGGTCGCCGGCCTGGTCGCCGACCTCCTCGGCCGCATCCCCGCCCCCGGGGACCACGCCGAACTCCCCGGCTGGCAGCTCTCGGTGCGCCAGGTCCGCCGCTACCGCGCCGACCGCGTCCGCCTGGTGCGCACCGCGCCGGCCCCGGGCAGTCCCGGCACCCCGGGCAGCTCGCCCGAGGCGGAGATGGCGGTCAGCCGGTGAACACCCTCCAACTCCTCTTCGCGCTGCTGCTCGTGCTCGCCAATGGCTTCTTCGTGGCGGCCGAGTTCGCCCTCGTCTCCGTGCGGCGCAGCCAGATCGACCCGCTGGCCGCCACGTCCGCCCGCGCCCGCCAGGTGCTGTACGGACTGGAGAACCTGCCCCGGATGATGGCCGCCGCGCAGTTCGGCATCACCCTGGCCTCCCTGACCCTCGGCGCGGTCGCGGAACCCACCGTGGCCCGGCTGCTGGAGCCCGTCTTCCACTGGGCCCACGTACCGCAGGGCCTGATCCACCCGCTCGGCTACGCCGTCGCCCTCGCCGCGGTGGTCTTCCTCCACCTCGTCGTCGGCGAGATGGTGCCGAAGAACCTGGCCATGGCGGCCCCCGAGAAGGCGGCCCTCTGGTTCGCCCCCGGGCTGGTCGGCTTCGCCCGGATCTGCGGCCCCGTCACCACGGCCCTGGGAGCCTGCGCCCACCTGGTGCTCAAGCTGTTCAAGGTCGAGCCCAAGGACGAGGTGGAGGCCGTCTTCACCAGCTCCCAGCTGGGCCGGCTGGTCGAGGACTCCCGCCAGGCCGGTCTCCTGGAGCCGGTCGAGCAGGAGCGCCTGGAGGACGCGCTGGAACTCGGCAGCCGCCGGGTCGCCGACGTCGTCCTGGACAGCGCCCACCTGGTCACCGTCGCCCCCTCGGCCACCCCGCGGGAGATCGAGCAGCTCACCGTCCGCACCGGCTACTCCCGGTTCCCGGTCCGCACCGACAGCGGAGCCTTCATGGGCTACCTGCACGTCAAGGACGTACTGGACCTGGACGACCGGGAGCGGGCCGTGCCGCAACACGTCTGGCGGCGGATGACCACCCTGTGCGCCAACCTTCCGCTCGACGACGCCCTGACGGTCATGCGCCGGGACGCCACCCACCTGGCCCAGGTCGCCGACCAGGGCGGCCGGATCATCGGCCTGGTCACGCTGGAGGACGTCCTGGAGATGCTGGTGGGCGAGGTCCGCGACCCCGCGCACCGCACCTCCAGGCTCGCCGGCGTCTGAGGCCCCGGGAGGTCCGGGCCGCCGCCTACAGGGGCGGCGGCTCGGACCGCCCCCGGTCCTGCGGCCCCCTCCCGGACAGCACCTCCCCGTACGCCTGCATCAGGTCCGGCAGGCGCAGCGTCGCGAGGTCCTCACGGGTGGGTGTACCGGCGTACCCCGCGAGCCGCAGGTCCCGGTACGCGCAGCTCTTCTCGTACAGCGTGCGCAGGAACCTGCCGTTGCCCAGCTCGTCGATCCAGCCCTGGTCGACCACGTGCCCGCTGATGCTGCGCAGTTCGTCCAGGGCCTCCTCGTCCCACCGGTCGCCGTTGCCGTCGGCCAGTACCTCGCCGATGGCGGTCAGCTCCAGGGGGCGGTAGCTGGGGAAGTCCACCCGGGTGGTGAAGCGGGAGGACAGGCCCGGGTTGGTGGCGAGCAGCCGGTCCATGCCGGCCGGGTACCCGGCGAGGATCACCACGAGGTGGTCGCGGTTGTCCTCGGCGCGCTTGAGGAGCACCTGGAGCGCCTCGTCGCCGTACGCGTCGCCCTTGGTGTAGCCGGAGTTGGAGAGGCTGTACGCCTCGTCGACGAACAGCACCCCGCCCAGCGCCGAGTCGATCAGCTCGTTGGCCTTCACGGCGGTCTGTCCCAGGAACTCGCCCACCAGGTCGGCCCGTTGGGCCTCCACCAGGTGGTCGCCGCCCAGCAGCCCCAGCGCGTAGAAGACCCGGCCGAGGATCCGGGCCACCGTGGTCTTGCCCGTACCGGAGGGGCCGGAGAACACGAAGTGGCGTTTCGGCGGCTGGACGGGCAGCCCCTGGCCGGCCCGCAGCCGGGCCATGTGGAGCTGCGCCGAGAGCGCCTTCACCTGCCGCTTGACCGGCTCCAGGCCGACCATCCGCTCCAGTTCGGCGAGCGCCTCCGCCAGCAGCGCCGGATCGGAGGGCCCGGCCGGCAGCCCCGACGGCGCGGCCTGCGGCGGTACGGAGAACCGGCGGCGCACCCCCTCGCGCGGCACCCCCGACCCCACCGGCTGCCCGCCGAGGCCCGGGCCGAACCGCGGCTCGCGTCCGTCCGGCGGCTCACCGCCCCCGGAACCGTCCGTCTCCGCGGGGCCGTCCAGGGCGTCCTGCCCGAGGCTGCCGGAGAGCGCCACGGCGGCCAGGTCGACGCCGGGGTCGTAGCCGCCCAGCCCGTCCGTGCCGTCCATCCCGTCGCCCTCGGCGATCGCGGTCAGCCGGGCGGCGGTGTCCATGAAGGCCGGGTCCACCCGGTGCACCGCGCGGTACAGGGGGAGCGCCGCGGCACTGCGGCCGGTGCCCTCGTGGGCCCGGGCCAGCCAGTAGCGCAGCTCCTTGCGCTGGGGCTGCTCGCTGCGGCAGCGCATCAGGGCCGCCGACAGCATCGGCTCGGCCTGCCCGTACATCTCCAGCCGGACCCGCGCCATGCCGCCGAACAGCCCGGCCTCGATGCCCAGCAGCGGGTCGTCCACCAGCGGCTCGGTGTGCCGGACCAGTTGGTCCCAGTCCTTCACCAGGTACGCGCGGCAGGCGTGCAGGAAGCGCACCTGCGGGTCGGCGTCCACCGGCGGCAGGCCGGCCAGCGCCTGGTCCAGCTCGGGTACGTGCCGCCCGTCCAGCCAGTGCGAGGCGTGCGCGAGTAACAGGTCCCGGCGGCTCTCCAGCACCGGCTGCACCCACCAGCCCAGCCAGTACCAGGAGTTCAGCGTGCGCCGGTGCCGGGCGCGCTGCTCGCCGAACCGCTCGCGGTGGGCGTACATGCGCAGCAGCGCGTTCGTGGTGTCCACGCGCAGCGCGTGCAGCCCGAGCCACGCGTCGGCCATCGCGGGATCGAGTCGTACGGCCGACCTGAACTCCTCCTCGGCCTGCGGGTAGGCGCCCATGGTGTAGGCGTCCACCCCCCGCAGCCAGGCGAGTTCGGCCGGGGCGTGCGGGCTGCCCTGCGTGCCGAAGTCCATCCCATCCCCCACAAGCCTGCCCCCGTGGTGCGCGACCGAGCCCCTGCCCGGCTGCCGGATTGACCAAACCTCCGCGTCCAGGACGGGAGTTGCGCGACTGAGCCGTGAAATCCGTCGCATCGTACCTGCGGTGACGGTCCTTACACAGGCTGTCGTCGCCACCTTCCCTCGCGGGAGCCGGGCGACGGTGGTGACGGAGGGTGAGGAAAGGGAGGGGTGGGGATGGCCGGAAAGCGCCCCGGGACAGAACGAAGCCCCCGATCACGGGGGAACAATCGGGGGCTTCGTGTCCGTGTCGGCCGTGGAAGACCGCACATTCAGAACGTAAGACCTCCCCAGGGGCCAGGTCAAGCGGGAGCGGAGGGCTCCATCAGGTGCCTCCGCGGGCTCCGCTCAGGCCCGGGGCAGGTCGTGACCCTGAGTGACGGAACCGAGGATTCCCGGCGTCCCAGGAGCCCCGGAAGTCCACTCGTATCCCGTATCCCTCTGGTGCACCAGGGCGTGGGCGAAGGGGCGCGAAGGGTCGTCCGCGAAGTGCGCGCGCTCCGCGCGCTCCCATCCGTCCCAGAAGCCGGACAGCTCCGCGCCGTCGCGCCGGCGGCCGCGCCCCCAGGAATCGGCCCGGGGCGTCTCCATCCAGAGCAGCCCCGCCAGGTCCGGGCGCAGCTCCCGCCGCCCCGCTCCGACCCCCTCCATCAGCACCACCGGCGCCGGCTCCAGCACCCGCTCGGGCCCGAAGCGCCGCGCCACCCAGTCGTACGGGGACCAGTGCGCCGCCCGCCCCGCGGACAGCGGCTCCAGCACCTGGGCCCGCAGCCGGCCGGTCCACGCGAAGAGCTCCTCGTGCGTGGCCACGTCGTCCAGGTGCAGCACCGGCGCCCCGCCCAGGGCCGTCGCCAGCAGGCCGGTGAAGGTGCTCTTGCCCGAGCCCGCGTGGCCGTCCACGGCGATCAGCCGGACCGGGCCGAGGGACGGGGGCAGCGCGGCCAGCTCGGCGGCCAGGTCTTCGAGTCGGTGCACGCCCTCAGCGTACGTCGGCCCACGACACGGTCCGCGACACGAGCCGCGCACCCTGGCAGCGGCCCCCACGGGCCGGGATAGTGGCGGGGGTGCCGCGGCCGCGGCCGGCCCGGCACCCGCGGGGTCGGCGGACAGCCGCACCCCCGCGGCGCCCGCAGCACCCGCGAGCCCGCGCCGCACCGGCGGTACCGGCAGCACCAGCAGCACCAGCAGTACGTGTAGCACCACCACCAGCAGCACCAGCAGCACCAGCAGCACCAGCAGCACCAGCAGCACCACCGCACCGACCGGATCCGACTGGGGGTTCCCCGCCGATGACCGCAGCCACGCCCCGCCGGGCCGTCCTGGCCGCCGCCCTCGCCGCCGCCACGGCGGCCTCCGTGCCCACCGCCGCCGGCGCGGACTCACAGCCGGGAGACGGAGCGGGGACGGGCGACGAACGGGAGACGGACGCCCCGACGGTCGACAACCGGTTCTGGTACGCCTACTCGCACTGGCGGTCGGGCGAGCACCACGGCACCGCCGCCGTCGGCGGACGCCGCCCGGGCCTGCTGATCGCCGCGCCGGAGGGACGCACCGACTACACCGACCCGCACACGGGCCGGACCGCCACCTGGGAGTACGCGAGCTGGACCTCGCCCCTGCACCGGCCCGCCGTGCCCGCCACCGAGCTGATCGCCTCCTGGAACGCCTGCACCCCCGAGGGCACCTGGATCCAGGTCGAGCTCTGCGGCGACTACTCCGACGGCACCACCACGCCCTGGTACGTGATGGCCCGCTGGGCCTCCGGTGAGGCCGACATCCGGCGCACCTCCGTCGACGGGCAGAAGGACGGCAAGAGCACCGTCTGGACCGACACCCTCTCCGTGGACGACCCCGCGGGCGGGCTGCGCCTGACCGGCTACCGCCTCCGGCTGACCCTGCACCGCGCCCCGCGCTCCGGGCTGACCCCGGTGGTCTGGCTGGCCGGGGCGATGGCCTCGGATGTGCCGGACCGGTTCACGGTGCCCGCCTCCGAGCCTGGGCCGGCGCGCGAGCTCGACGTACCGCGCTACTCGCAGGAGATCCACGCCGGGCGGTACCCCGAGTACGACAACGGCGGCGAGGCCTGGTGCAGCCCGACCTCCTCGCAGATGGTCGTCGAGTACTGGGGGCGCCGCCCCGCGGCGGAGGAGCTGGCCTGGGTCGACCCGTCGTACCAGGACCCGCAGGTCTGCCACGCGGCGCGGCGCACGTACGACGCCCAGTACAAGGGCTGCGGCAACTGGCCCTTCAACGCCGCCTACGCCGCCACCTACGAGGACCTGGCCGCGGTGGTGACCCGGCTGCGCTCCCTGACCGACCTGGAGACCCTGGTGCGGGCCGGCATCCCGGCGATCACCTCGCAGTCCTTCCTGGCGGGGGAGCTGACGGGCGCGGGCTACGGGACGGCCGGCCACCTGATGACGGTGATCGGCTTCACCGCCGACGGCGACGTGGTGGCCAACGACCCGAACTCGGCCTCGAACCCGGCCGTCCGCCGGGTCTACGCGCGCCGGGAGTTCGAGAACGTCTGGCTGCGCACGAAGCGGCACAACGCGGCCGGCAAGGTGGTCTCCGGCTCCGGCGGCGTCTGCTACCTCTACGCCCCCGCCCGCCCTGCCCCGCGCCAGCTCGCCGCCCTCCGCGAGGTGGGCGTCCTCTGACCGATTCGCCTGCGGCGGGCGCGCGGAGTGCGGCTGAATGGGCGGATCGGACCGACGACGCGACGGAGGCGGGGCGGTGTTCCCACACATGCGGGGGCCAGGGGACGGGCCGAAGCGGCCGACGGGGCCCGAGGGTCCGGACGAGCCGCAAGCGCCGCAGCCGCCGGACGGTGACGCCCCGCGGAACCACGGGGCGGGGACCCCGCTGCCGTCGCCGCCGACCCCGCTGGCGGACGGGACGGCCGCCCCCGGCTGGAACGGCCGGCGGCCGGAGCCTCCGTACGACCCCTTCGACGACCTCCTCCCGGAAGGCCCGCGGGCCGGCCCGTCCCCGCTCGCACCGGAGCCACCGGGCCACCTGGCCTGGACGGCCACGCCCGACGCGCGGGACGCCCCCGGCCGAGGGAAGGCACCGGCCACGGGACCGGAGGGCCCGCCGCCCGACGCGCGTGTCCCTGGTCGCGGGGAGGCGCCGGCCCCGGCGAGCCCCGGGCGGCTGTCCGCCGGCCCCGCCGCCGACGGCTCGGCCCACGGGCCGGAGGGCCCGCGGCCCGAGCCGGGAGCCCCTGGCCGTGGGGAGGCACCGGCTGCCCCGCCGAGCCCCGCTCAGTCGTCCCCCGGACCCGACGCCTTGGCCTTCCGGTCGGAGGATCCGCTGTACGACCCGCCGGCGGCGCTGCTCGGCGCGCTGTCCGGCCCCGCCGCCGATGGACCGGACGACCCTGCCCGCGGTCCCGGCCGACCGGCCGCACCCGCCGTCGCGGAGCCCGGCTCCGGCCGGGACGGATCTTCTGAGGCCCCGGAACGCAGGAGCGCCGAGGCCGTCAGAGGGCCGATCCCCGGGCGGGACGGGGGCCTCGGGGACCCAGGACGCGGGCGAGACGGGCTGGACGGGCTGGACGACAGCACCGGCTCGGATCGGGCTTTCGGGGAGGCGCCGGTCGGGGAGTCGGCAGTCGGGCGGGACACGGCCCTGGCCGGTCAAGCACGCCGCCGCGCTGCTCCAGGCCGCACCCGCGGAGTTCGAGGCCCGGGAGACGCGCCTGCGGCACGACAGGGCCGTCGCCGAGGCCGCCCGCCTCGAAGCGGCCCTGGAGTCCACGCGGGCCGAACTCACGCAGGCCCGCAACGCCGGCACGCAGGCCGGACTGGAGCTCCAGGCCCTTCGGGAGCGCATCGACACCCTCACCCGGGAGCTCGCGGCCGCCCTGGACCGGATCACCGCACTCCAGCGGCGCATCGACGAGCTGGAGGCGGAGCTCGCGCGGGCGACGGACCCGGCGGACGCCCCCGCGCTCGCCGCCGACCCGTGGCGGGCCGCCCAGGTCCTGGCAGCCGTCACCGACCCCGCCCACCGCGCGGGACTGGCGGCCGGCCTCATCCAGGAGCTGGACGGGCCGCAGGCCGTCGAGGTCTTCCTCACCGAGCTGCTCCACCGCACCGGCCCCGAGGCCATCGCGCCCGTCCTGGAGGAGGCGATGACCGCGATCCCCGTGCCGGCGCTCGCCGCCCTGCTCGCACCCCGGCCGGAGGGCCGCGGGCCTGCCACCGCCCAGGATCCGCCCGCCGTGCCCCCGGCCGACGCGTCGGCCACGCCCGGGCTCGGCACCCGGCTCGGCGCCGGTCGCGTCGACGGGCCCTACGACGCTCCGTCCCCCGGGGACGACAGGGAGCACGCAGGCTTGGCCACCCTGGCCACCTCGGCCACCCCGCCGGGCCCGGCGACCGAGCCGGCCGACCGGCTCCGGGACGGGATCCGCGACGGCCTCCGCGACGGGCTCAGGGACGCGCTCCGGGAGCTCCTGCTCCTCTCCGCCGGCCGCCACCTGGACGCGCATGCCCTCGCCGCGGTCGCGTACCTCCTCACCGAGCAGCCGCACCACGGGACCGTCACGCGGGTGCTCACCGAGGCCGCCCGAGAGGACGACCGGGACGTCGCGGAGGTGTCGGCCGCCCTCGGCGCGCTGACCGGCCCCCGCCTGCGCGCCGCCGTGGCCGCCCGTACGCCCGGGAAGACGGCCGCGCTGGCCTCGCACTTCCTCGCCGCCGGACGCGACCACGACGCCCTGGCCGTGCTCCGCCCGGACCCGGGACCCGCCCCGGCGTGACGAACGTCTCCACCCGCGCACCCGGATCGGCTGGCACATTGGACAGACGTCGGGGGACGTTCACTGCCAGACGACCACAAGCGAGACATCATGACCGCGAACACCGCTGCCCTCACCCGCGCCCGGAAGCTCGTCCGCACCGGCGGTCCCAAGGACGGCCGCACATGGCTGGAGCACGTCGCCGGCTGGACGCTGGTGGTCGTCCTCGCGATGTTCGTGACCCAGACCGGCCTGCTGTAGCCCCCACCCCCAGCCCTGGCTGCCATACCGCGGGCAACCTGAGGCAGTTCGAGGCTGGGGCCGGATTTGAACAAAAGTCAACAGCGCGGAACCACCGGGCGTTCGCAGGCCCGCAGGGCCGAACTCATAGCGACCGGAAGGAAGTTGTTCGCCGACACGGCGTACGACGCGCTTTCCGTGGACGACATAGCCCAACACGCCGGTGTCGCCAAGGGGTTGATCTACTACTACTTCAAGAGCAAGCGCGGCTACTACCTCGCCATCGTCGAGGACTCCGTGGCCGAACTGCTCGCCCGCGCCGGCAGCGACACCGAGCTCCCCCGCGGGGAGCGCGTGCGCCGCACCGTCGACGGCTACCTCCACTACGCCCAGCACCACCAGGCCGCCTACCGCACCATCGTGACCGGCGGCGTGGGCTCGGACGCAGAGGTGCTCGCCATCCGCGACGCGGTCCGCGAGGAGCTGGTCGCCGCCATCGCCGAGGGCGCGTACGGGCGCCGCTCCGTGCCTCCGCCGGCCAGGCTCGCCCTGATCGGCTGGCTGGGCGGCGTCGAGGGGATCACCCTCGACTGGATCGCGCCCGGTACGCCCGGCCCCGTACCCCCGCGGGAGGAACTCGGCGCCCTTCTGGTCCGGACCTTGCGGAGCACCCTGACCGTGATCGAGGAGTTCGTCCCGGAGTGCCCCGCACCCCCTCCTTCCTAGGGTTTCCCGCGGTTACCCGTAGTCGATCTTGGACCCGTGACGCGGCGGGGATTGTCGGGCATACTCGACCCGCCGCAGCCGCTGATCAGCCCCTTCCGTGACCCGGGAGGGCAGCATCGGCTGTGAGAGCACAGAACATCCGGCGCCGCGGCCGCACCCTGGACGCGCCGTCGCAGTGCCCGACCAGGGAGGAGAGCGCCGCCATGACCGACCGCGCCCCGCAGCCGGTGGACCGACAGCTGCCGACCGAGGAGTCCCGTGACCTCCTCGCGCTCGTACGCGAGATCGCGCAGCGAGAGATCCGGCCGCGCGCCGCCGAGGAGGAAGAGGCCGGGCGGTTCCCGCGCGAGGTCTTCTCCCTGCTGTCCGAGTCCGGGCTGCTCGGTCTGCCGTACCCGTCCGACTTCGGCGGCGGCGACCAGCCGTACGAGGTCTACCTCCAGGTCCTGGAGGAGCTGGCCGCGGCCCGCCTGACCGTCGGCCTCGGCGCCAGCGTCCACACCCTGGCCTGCCACGGGCTCGCCGGCTTCGGCACCAAGGAGCAGCGGGCCGAGCACCTGCCGGCCATGCTCGGCGGCGGACTGCTGGGCGCCTACTGCCTGTCCGAGCCCTCCTCGGGCTCCGACGCCGCCTCCCTGAGCACCAAGGCCGTGCGCGACGGCGGGGACTGGGTGATCAACGGCACCAAGGCCTGGATCACCCACGGCGGCATCGCCGACTTCTACACCGTGCTCGCCCGCACCGGCGGCGAGGGCCCGCGCGGCATCACGGCCTTCCTGGTCCCGGGCGACGCGCCGGGCCTGAGTGCCGCCGCCCCCGAGAAGAAGATGGGCATGAAGGGCTCGCCCACCGCCCAGCTGCACTTCGACGACGTACGGGTCCCCGACTCCCGCCGGCTCGGCGAGGAGGGCCAGGGCTTCACGATCGCCCTCGCCGCGCTGGACTCGGGCCGCCTGGGCATCGCGGCCTGCGCCATCGGCGTCGCGCAGGCGGCGCTGGACGAGGCCTTGGCGTACGCGGGCGGGCGGCAGCAGTTCGGCCGGCCGATCGCGGACTTCCAGGGGCTTCGCTTCATGCTGGCCGACATGGCCACCAAGATCGAGGCGGGCCGGGCGCTGTACCTGGCCGCGGCGCGGCTGCGGGACGCGGGCAAGCCGTTCTCGCGGCAGGCGGCCATGGCGAAGCTCTTCTGCACCGACGCCGCGATGAGCGTGACGACGGACGCGGTGCAGGTGCTGGGCGGCTACGGCTACACCCAGGACTTCCCGGCCGAGCGGCTGATGCGCGAGGCGAAGGTGCTCCAGATCGTCGAGGGCACCAACCAGATCCAGCGCATGGTCATCGCCCGTCACCTGGCGGGTCCGGAGAGCCGCTGACGCGGTGGCGGCCTGCAGCCTGTGGCCTACAGCCTGCGGCCTGCGGCTCAGAACGGGTCGCGGCCGCCGGGCCAGACCGGGGACGACGTGAGCCGGGACCACTCCGGATCGCGGCGCCCCGGGAGGGTGCGCCCGTCGGTCGCCCAGCGGGCGAGCAGGGCGCGGTAGATCGGCGGGTCGGCCGGGTGGTGCTGAACCGATTCTTCGTAACCGGGCGACGTCGGCTTGCGTCGTCGCCCGGTGCTGGGAGCGGACTGCAGCATGGTCATGACCGGCCAACGCGACCCGCGGGCCCCAGGTAATCCCCGCACCCGGGCGCCCATCCGTTCGACGTGTACCCGGCCCGCCGTCCGGCCGAGCCCGGGCCGTCTCGGAGGGGCTGCCGATGCGATGCGCCGGCCCGGCGCAGGGTCAGGTGCTCGGCCGCCCGCACCGCACGGGCGGCCCCGGGCCGGGACCCGGAGGCGGGGTGCTTCCTGCGCCCGTCCCCTTGCCGCGGCGTGCTGAGACGGTGGTCCTGTGCGGAGAAGGCGTCGCGGGCCCCGATCCCGTCGTACGCGCCCTCCGCGCGCGTCGTCGCGCAGGGCGGGGCCGTAGCCGGGGGCCGTAGCCGCCCTCCACGCCAGTCGGTGCTCCTCCGCGTCGAGCAGGCCGCGAAGGCGTCCGGCGCGGCCGCGTCCTCGTCGGCCGACTCGGGCCCCGCGGGCTGCCCTCGCGCGCCGAACCGGCCGTCGGCGTGCCGGACCACGGCGGCACTCCGCGCATCGTCCCTGTCGGCGGCCGGCTCGCCCGTCCCGGCGGGGCCCCGGCCGTCGCAGGGACCTCGCCCGCGGCGAACCCGCCCGCGGCGAACCCCTGGCGACCCCGTCCGCGGCGTTCCACGATCCGTCGTCGCCCTGCCGTACGCGGTCCGCGTCCGCGCCCCGTCCGCGCCCCGGCGCCAGGTCCCGCGTCGCGCCGCCCCGGCACCCGGCGGCCTCACCTGCACCGCCCGCCCGGGCCCCCGCCCGCCCCCGCGCACCGCCCGCCCGGGCCTTCGCCCGCCCCCGCGCACCTCCTGCGCCGGGCCCCTCCCCGTCCCCCTCGCCACTCCCGCACGGTTTCGTGTCAGCGGGTGACACGAGTATGGTCCGGCAGCCGTTTCTGACGTACCGTCATATCCGCTTGTCCGCCCGTACCAGGAGGTTTGACGTGCCCGCGGATCGTCCCATCGCGCTCGACGAGTACCCCATCCACCAGGCCCCGCTGTCGATGAAGCACGTCGTCACCGGCGACCGGAACGCCTACGACCGGTGCATCTTCCACGTGTTCGACCACGCGGGCCAGGCCGTACTCGTCGTCGGGCTCGGCGTCTACCCCAACATCGGGGTCATCGACGCGTACGCCACCCTCCGCCGCGGCGACGAACTCCTCGCCGTCCGCGCCTCGGACGCGCTCGGTGACGACCGCATGGACCTCTCCGTCGGCCCGCTCCGCATCGTCGTGGACGAGCCGCTCAAGCGCATCACCCTCCGCTGCGACCCCGCCCCCGCGGACCCCGACGGCCTCTCGTACGAGCTCACCTGGACCGCTGACTTCCCTGCCGTCTGGGAGCCCCACCACGTCCAGCGGCGCGGCGACCGGCTGATGCTGGAGGGCCGCCGCTTCGTCCAGGCCGGCCACGTCACCGGCCTGATTCGGGCCGGGGGAGAGGAGTACGAGGTCACCGCCGGGCAGTGGACGGGCACCCGCGACCGCAGCTGGGGCGTGCGGCCCATCCCCGGCGAGGACGGCGGCCGCGCCGCCGAGGAACACCGGCCCGAGGGCTTCCACTGGCTCTGGATCCCGGTCCGCTTCGAGGACCGCTTCCTGATGGTCATCGCCCAGGAGGACGCCGACGGCCACCGCTTCCTCAACGAGGCGCTGCTGGTCCACCCGGACGGCAGCGGCCGCCCGGACGTCCAACTCGGCTGGCCGCACACGGACATCACCTACCGCTCCGGCACCCGCCACCCCGAGCGCGCCGTCGTCCACCTCACCGACCCCACCCGCAAGCCCCTCGAACTCGGCGTGGAGATCCTCGCGTCCAACCCGATCGCCGTCGGCGCCGGCTACCCGCCCGCCACCGACTGGCAGCACGGCACCTGGAAGGGCCGCGGCTGGACCGACCGCCGCGTCTACGACCTCTCCGACCCGGCCGCGCACCCGATGGCCGCCTTCGGCGTCACCGACCACTCCGCCCGCTTCACCCTCGACGGGCAGACCGGCTACGGGATCTTCGAGCACGGCAGCTTCGGCCGCCACGACCCGAGCGGCTTCACCGGGTACGACTCCGTCGCCCCCTGAGCCCCCCACACCCGAATCCGCCGTCACCAGCCGAGGGGAAACACCGCATGGCAACCGCGCCCCGCCCCCGCACCTCCACCCGCGACCCAGAGGAACTCGCCCGGCGGCTCACCGCCTGGCTCGGCCGGGAACTCCCCGGCGCGCGGGTGGCCAACGTCTCCGTACCCGGGTCCAACGGCATGTCCAGCGAGACCCTGCTCTTCGACATCGAGCACCCGGACACCCCGCTGCGCGCCTGCGCCCTGCGGCTCGCCGCCGACCCCGCGGCGTACACGGTCTTCCCGGCCTACGACATGCCGCGCCAGCACCGGGTGATGAGCCTGGTCGCCCGGCACACGGACGTGCCCGTGCCCCGCGTGCGCTGGCTGGAGGAGGACCCGGCGCCGCTCGGCGCCCCCTTCTTCGTGATGGAGCGTGCCGAGGGGCGCGTACCGCCCGACGTCATGCCCTACACGTACGAGGGCAACTGGCTGCACGCCGCCACCGACGCCGAGCGCGCCCGGCTCCAGGAGGCGAGCATCTCCCTACTCGCGCGCCTGCATGACCAGTTCCCGGCCAAGGAGGCCGAGTTCCTGCTCCCGGAGGGCGCACCCGGCTCGCCGCACGCCGGCAGCCCGCTGCGCCGGCACGTCGAAGCCCAACGCGCCTACTACGCATGGGTGGTTGACGGTCTCTCCCGCTCACCCCTCATCGAGCGAGCCTTCGACCGGCTGGAGGAGCTGTGGCCCGCGGACGAGGGCCCGGCGGTCCTCAACTGGGGCGACGCGCGCATCGGGAACATCGTCTACGACGGCTTCGAGCCCGCGGCCGTGCTCGACTGGGAGATGGCCGCCTTCGCCCCGCGCGAGGTCGACCTCGGCTGGACCGTCTACCTGCACCGCTTCTTCCAGGACCTGACCGTCGGCTTCGGCCAGGCCGGGCTCCCCGACTTCCTGCGGCGCGAGGACGTCGAGACGCGGTACGCGGAACTCACCGGCCACACCCCGCGCGACATGGAGTTCCACACCCTCTACGCGGCCCTGCGGCACGCGATCGTGATGCTCAGGATCGCCTACCGCCAGGCCCACTTCGGCGAGGTCGCCGTACCCGAGGACCCGGACGGCCTGATCCTGCACCACGCCAGCCTGGCCGCCATGGTGCAGGGCACCTACTGGTGACACCGCGGCCCGCAGGGTCCGTACGGGCCGCGGCGCCGGCGCCGGTGGTTCGTACGGGCCTTCAGGCGGCCTGTACGTGCTGCCGCATCTGGGGCAGCTGCATCCGCACCGGACGCGAGCCAGGGCCGCCCACGTGCGAGAACGGCTGGGTACGCCAGTCCAGTCCCTGAGGGAGCGTCAGCAGGACCACGTCCAGCTCCCCGGCGTCGGCGGCGTCCTCGGAGGGCTCGGTCTCGACGGCCGGACGGCCCGTGCCGCGGCAGACGGTGAGCCCGAACGGGTTCCACGGGGACAGGCAGAGCCCGTGCTCCGGCAGGAACTCCTCGTCGGCGACGAGGGCGATCGACTGCCCGCAGTCCGGGCAGGTCGCGTGGTGGACCTCGAAAGAGTCGTAGGCCTCGGACTCGTCGTCGGCGAGGACGTCGCTATCGAGGGGCTCCGGTTCGGTGCGCCCGGAACGCTTGGTGTTCGGCATGGATGTACTCCCCCTTGGGTGGGCCGGGCAGACGGTTCGGGCCTCGGCCACAGCAAGCACTTCCCGCCACGCGGCACGAGTAACCACAACACTCCGGCGTACGCGTTCATACCCTTGTGGCATTGGTCACATGCCTGCCGCAGGTGCCACTTCCGGGGCCGTCGCCACTGTGCCGGGAGCGCCCCGGGGCAATAGGTTGGGCGGCTATGAGCGCAATGGAGGAATTGGACCGGCAGATCGTGGATCTGCTCGTCAGAGACGGGCGGATGAGCTACACGGACCTGGGCAAGGCCACCGGCCTGTCCACGTCGGCGGTCCACCAACGAGTACGCCGCCTGGAGCAGCGTGGGGTGATCCGCGGGTACGCCGCGGTCGTCGACCCCGAGGCCGTCGGGCTCCCCCTGACGGCGTTCATTTCGGTCAAGCCCTTCGACCCCAGTGCACCGGACGACATCGCCGAGCGCCTGGCCGGAGTGCCCGAGATCGAGGCCTGCCACAGCGTGGCCGGCGACGAGAACTACATCCTCAAGGTCCGGGTGGCGACCCCCCTGGAGCTGGAGGACCTGCTGGGCCGCCTGCGCGCCCTGGCCGGGGTGTCGACCCGTACCACCGTGGTCCTCTCCACCCCCTACGAATCGCGGCCACCCCGCGTCTGAGCCCGAGCCTTTCCCGTCCCTCGCACCAGCCGTCCGTCGTACCACCTGCCCCCCGCATCACCCGCCCCCGCACCGGCCGGCCCCGCCGGCCCCGGAGGGCATCCCCGGCCCCGCAAGGGCATCCCCATGCCCCGCAAGGGCATCCCACCAGCCCCGGGGGAGCCGCGGCGGACCCTGTCCGGCAGGCTCCGGCCCCCCGGTGGCGACCGGCGCCCCACGAAGGCGCGAGACTGTTCCGCATGACCGAGCGCACCCCCACCCCCGCGGGCACCCCCGCAGCCGGAACCGACCGCACCGTCCTCCTCCGCAGAGGAGAGGTGCACAGCCCCGCCGACCCGTTCGCCACCGCGATGGTCGTCGAGCGCGGGGAGGTCGCCTGGGTGGGCTCCGAGGGCGCGGCCGACGCGTTCGCCGACGGCGTGGACGAGGTCGTCGACCTCGACGGCGCGCTGGTCACCCCGGCGTTCACCGACGCCCACGTGCACACCACCGCCACCGGCCTCGCCCTGACCGGGCTGGACCTGTCCGGGGCGCCCACCCTGGGCCGGGCCCTGGAACTCGTACGCGAACACGCCGACCGGCGGCCCGGCGACCGGGTCCTGCTCGGCCACGGATGGGACGCGGCGCGCTGGCCCGAACGACGGGCCCCGCGCCGCGACGAGCTCGACGCCGCCACCGGCGGCCGTCCCCTCTACCTCACCCGGGTCGACGTGCACTCCGCCGTCGTCACCACCGCCCTGCTCGACCTGGTCCCCGGCGTGCGCGAGCGCACCGGCTTCCTGGACGGCGAGCCGCTGACCGGCGACGCCCACCACGCGGTGCGCGCCGCCGCCTACGCGGCCCTCACCCCCGCCCAGCGCACCGAGGCCCAGCGCGCCGCCCGGCACCAGGCGGCCTCCCTCGGCATCGGCACCCTCCACGAGTGCGGCGGCCCCGAGATCTCCTCGCCCGAGGACTTCACGGGCCTGCTGGAGCTGGCCGCGGCCGAGCCCGGTCCCCGGGTGTTCGGCTACTGGGCGGAGCAGGACGTCCGGCGGGCCCGCGAGCTGGGTGCCGTCGGCGCGGCCGGCGACCTCTTCGTCGACGGCTCCCTCGGCTCCCACACGGCCTGCCTGCACGCCTCGTACCAGGACGCCCCGCACACCGGGGTGGCCCACCTGACGACGGCCGACGTGGCCGCCCACGTGGTCGCCTGCACCGAGGCCGGGCTCCAGGCCGGTTTCCACGCCATCGGCGACGCCGCGGTCTCCTCCGTCGTGGACGGCTTCCGGGCTGCCGCCGAGAAGCTGGGCACCGGCCGGATCCGCGCCGCCCGGCACCGCGTCGAGCACGCCGAGATGGTCACCCCCGAGACCATCGCCGCCTTCGCCGAGCTGGGGCTCACCGCCTCCGTGCAGCCCGCCTTCGACGCCGCCTGGGGAGGCGAGGACGGCATGTACGCCGACCGGCTGGGTGCCGAGCGGGCCCGTACGCTCAACCCCTTCGCCGCGATGCTGCGCGCCGGGGTGGCGCTGGCCTTCGGCTCGGACGCCCCGGTCACGCCGCTCGACCCGTGGGGCACCGTGCGTGCCGCCGCGTTCCACCGCACGCCCGAGCACCGGGTCTCCGTACGCGCGGCCTTCACGGCGCACACGCGGGGCGGGTGGCGGGCCGTCGGACGGGACGACGCGGGCGTCCTGGTGCCCGGAGCCCCCGCCGACTACGCCGTCTGGCGGACCGGGGACCTGGTGGTCCAGGCCCCGGACGACCGGGTCGCCCGCTGGTCCACGGACCCCCGCTCCGGCACGCCCGGCCTGCCCGACCTGACGCCCGGGCAGCCGCTGCCCGAGTGCCTGGCCACGGTGGTCCGGGGACGCACGGTGTACGCACGCCCGGAGGGGTGAGCGGGTTGCCTGTGGGGTGGGCTGCTTGCTTGTGGGGGTGGGCTTGCCCATAGGGGTGGGCAGCCGTGTTGACAGGCGGCGCCGGCCCCCGGGTACCTTCTGCGGCGTCCACCACAGGACGTCCGACTCGGCAGGACCCGTACGTCCGCGCGCCCGCGCCTCGGGGGCGAGGGAAAGGTTTCACCGAGTCGGGGTCCCCCCTGCTCACGAGGGCCCGGGGGCGGTGCGAACCGGGTGGGGCCCGGCTCCAGTAGACAACGGCCCCGGCCGCCCGCAGCCGGCGGGCGCCGGGCCGGCCCGAAGGACTCCGGGCCCCGATCCGCGGAACCCGCGGCCCGCCTCGCTAAGGTGGGGACCCTGTGAACGGACGCGTTAAGGGGTATCAGTGAGCGACGGCGGTGTGGGGATCCCCGCGGACGGAGTCCGGAGGAGGAAGTACGGTCCCCTCGGCACGGCACTGGTGATCATTCCGACCTACAACGAGGCGGAGAACATCGGGCCGATCGTCTCCCGGGTCCGCGCGGCCGTACCCGAGGCGCACGTCCTGGTCGCCGACGACAACAGCCCCGACGGCACCGGCAAGATCGCCGACGAGCTCGCCGCCGAGGACGACCACGTCCAGGTCCTGCACCGCAAGGGCAAGGAGGGCCTCGGTGCCGCCTACCTCGCGGGCTTCCGCTGGGGCATCGAGCACGGCTACGGCGTGCTGATCGAGATGGACGCGGACGGCTCCCACCAGCCCGAGGAACTGCCCCGGCTGCTCACCGCCCTCAAGGGCGCCGACCTGGTGCTGGGCTCCCGCTGGGTGCCCGGCGGGCGGGTGGTGAACTGGCCCGCGCACCGCAAGCTGCTGTCCCGCGGCGGCAGCACGTACTCCCGGCTGATGCTGGACGTGCCGATCCGCGACGTGACCGGCGGCTACCGCGCCTTCCGCAAGGAGACCCTGGAGGGGCTGGGCCTGGACCGGGTCGCCTCGCAGGGCTACTGCTTCCAGGTCGACCTGGCGCGGCGGGCCGTCGAGGCGGGCTTCCACGTGGTGGAGGTGCCGATCACCTTCGTCGAGCGCGAGTTCGGCGACAGCAAGATGAGCCGCGACATCGTGGTGGAGGCTCTTTGGCGGGTCACCGCCTGGGGGCTGGCCACGCGCGCGGGGAAGATTTTGGGGCGGCGGCGGGGCTGAGGGGCTGAGGTTTTGGGGCTGGGGCCGTTCGGGGCTGGGGCTGTGTGGGGCGGCCGGCTTCAGCGGGGTGCCGGTTGTTCTGGCCGGCCGAAGCCTGCTTCGGGGGTGGGTCGTGGGGTGTGTGGGTCCCCTCGCTGCTTGACCCGTCGTGGCCTGCAGGCCTCCCCCAGCTACCGCTGGGAGGTACCCCCAGCGGCAGGCCCACCCCGGGGGCAAGGGAGCTTCGCCCCTGGCCTTCGGCCACCCCCGGCCCGGGCCTGCCTCCGGACCAGCCTGCCACGACGCCTCAAGCACCTTCCCCACACACCACACGACCCACCAGGGCACTGAGTAGGAACCCCGAGGGACCGGCCGCTTTATGCGGCTCCGGCAGGGGTGCGGGCACACTGGGAGCATGATGACCGGCGTTCCCACCTCGACGGCCCCCAAGCGATCCCGAGCGCGTTCCCTGCTGCCCCTCGCGGTGGCGGCCTGGGTGGTCCTGGAGATCTGGCTGCTCACCCTGGTTGCCGAGGCGGCCGGCGGACTGACCGTCTTCGCCCTGCTGGCCGGTGGCTTCGTGCTCGGAGCCGTGGTCATCAAGCGGGCGGGCCGGCGGGCCTTCCGGAACCTCACGGACGGCATGCGGCAGGCCCAGGCGCAGATGCAGGCGGGGGAGATGCCCACGGCCCCGCCCGCCAGGGGCAGCGGCAATGCCATGACGATGCTCGGCGGCCTGCTGTTGATGGTGCCGGGCCTGCTCTCGGACGTGGCGGGTCTGCTGTGCCTGGTCCCGGGCGTCCGCGAGCGGATCGCGAAGATGCTGGGGCGCACGTTCGAGCGGCGGATCGCCGCGGCGGGCTCCGGGAGCCTGGGCGGCGCCTTCCAGCAGGCCCGCATCCACTACCCGGACGGCATGGTCGTCCAAGGGGAGGTCATTCGTGAGGAGGATCACCCGGCCGGTCCGTACGACCGGCCGCGTCCGCCGCTGACCCCGTGAGGGCATGAGTACGCCCGGGGCCCCCGGACGCTGTGAGCGTCCGGGGGCCCCGGCGCAGGACAACGAGCCGAGGGCCGTGTCACCAGGTGGTGGCACGGCCCTCGGCTCGTATCGCAGCGTGTACGCGGATTATGCGGACTTGCGGCTGTCGCGCGGGTGTACGGCGATGTTCATGGCGCCGGAACGAAGGACCGCCAGCCGTTCGGCCAGCACCTCTTCCAGCTCTTCGCGGGTACGCCGCTCCATGAGCATGTCCCAGTGCGTTCGCGCAGGCTTGCCCTTCTTCTCCTCGGGCCCGTCCCCGTCCACCAGGAGTGCCTGGGCGCCACACGCCTTGCACTCCCACTCCGGCGGAATCTCCGCCTCAACCGAGAACGGCATCTCGAATCGATGTCCGTTCTGGCATGCGTACTCCACCGCCTGGCGCGGGGCCAGATCGATGCCACGGTCCGTCTCGTAGCTGGTAACCACGAGCCGCGTGCCGCGGAGAGCTCGCTCACTCATGAATCGTGCCTCCCGGGCTTGTCGCCCACAGGACAGGTGTCGCTGTCGTCGTCATCCGGACAACGTCCGGTCGGCGGTATAGATTCCCGCTCCGGGTCATGCGTCGCCCGTCGTGCCGCCCCTTGTTGTACCCACCAATGCCCGTTTTGTCACATCTGGCAGCAGATGTCACCCAACGTCTTCACTTCTTCAGCGCGCAGTAACGGTCCGCCTGGCAGGCCAAAGGCGTACACTACCGGCCTTTGACTTCGACGTCTAAATCCGGTCCGGAACCGGGTTTCCGGCAGCCTCCACGGCGCGCCGTACGGGCACCCGTGCGAGCAGTACGAACCCCAGCGCGAAGAAGGCCACCAGCGAGATGATCGCGTCCCGGTAGCTGCCCGTCAGCTGGTACGTCAGGCCGAACACCAGGGGCCCCACCCAGCTCACCCCGCGGTCGCTCATCTCGTACGCGGAGAAGTACTCGGCCTCCTTGCCGCGCGGCACCAGGTGCGAGAACAGCGAGCGGGACAGCGCCTGGCTCCCGCCCAGCACCAGCCCGATCATCGAGGCCAGCGCGAAGAACGCCACCGGCGCCCCCGTCGGCAGGAAGTACCCCGCCGCCAGCGTCAGCGTCCAGGCCGCCAGCGAGCCCAGGATCGTCCGCTTGGCCCCGTACGAGCGCGCCAGGCGCCCCATGCCCAGGGCGCCCACGACCGCGAGCACCTGCACCAGCAGGACCGCCACGATCAGCGTGGACTGCTCCAGCTTCAGCTCCTCGGAGCCGTACACGGACGCCTGCGAGATCACGGTCTGCACGCCGTCGTTGTAGATCAGGTACGCCAGCAGGAAGGACAGCGTCAGCGGGTGCTTGCGCATGTCCTTGAGCGTGGCCACCAGCTGCTTCCAGCCCGTGCCGGCCGCCGGCCCCTCGCCCTCGGCGCGCACCACCGCCCGGTCCCGCAGCCGCTTCAGGGGGATCAGCGCGAAGGCGCCCCACCACAGGCCGGCCGAGGCCAGGCAGATCCGCACCGCCGCGCCCTCGGAGAGCCCGAAGGACTCGTGCCCCTGGAACAGGACGAGGTTGAGGACGAGCACCAGCGCGCCCGAGGTGTAGCCGAAGGCCCAGCCGCGCGAGGAGACCGTGTCCCGCTCGTCCGGTTCGGCGATCTGCGGCAGGTAGGCGTTGTAGAGCACCATCGAGACCGCGAGCGAGGCGTTCGCGACGATCAGCAGGAAGCCGCCGAGCAGGTAGCGCTCGCCGCTCAGGAAGAACATCCCCGCCGTGGCGGCCGCACCCGTGTACGCCGCCACCGCCAGCAGCGGCTTCTTCCGGCCGCGCCGGTCCGCGGCGGCGCCCACCAGCGGCATCACCAGCACCGCCACGATCACCGAGAGCGAGACGCAGTACGCGAAGAACGACCCGGCGCGCACCGGGATGCCCAGCGGGTGCACGTACCCCTCGGCGTCGGCGGCCGCCCGGGCCACCGCCGTGAGGTACGGGCCCAGGAACACCGTCAGCACGCTGGTCGAGTAGACCGAGCACGCGAAGTCGTAGAAGTACCAGCCGTGCTGCTCGCGCCGCCGCTCGGCCGCCGATGCCGCGGCCTCGCCGCCGCCGGCCGCGATCGCCTCCGGCGGGCCGTCCGCCCCGTCCGTGGTCTCCGAAGTCACCCGTGCCCCCTCGCTGTCCCCGTCAGGCACGGGAGGAGGTGACCCGGCACGGGGGAGCGGGCGCTCAGGCCCAGGCCCCGCGCTGGTCCAGCACCGTGCGCAAGATGTCGATCCGGTCGGTCATGATGCCATCCACACCCAGGTCGAGAAGAGCCTCCATACGTTGCGGTTCGTTCACGGTCCAGACGTGGACCTGCAGGCCGCGCGCGTGCGCCGTCTCGACGAACCGCCGGTCGACCACGCGGATGCCCGCCTGGGTCTCCGGCACCTGGGCGGCCACCGCGCCGACGCGCAGGGCGGCCGGGATCGCGTACGAGCGCAGCCGCAGGCCGAGAACGCCGCTCACGCCGTACGAGGTGGCGAGCCGGGGCCCCGCCAGGCGCTGAGCCCGCGCCACCCGGCGCTCGGAGAACGAACCGACGCACACCCGGTCCCACAGGCCCCGGCGCGCGATCAGGTTGATCAGCGGGTGGAGGGCCGACTCGGCCTTGATGTCGATGTTCCAGCGGGCGTCGGGGAAGGTGTCCACCAGCTCCTCGAAGAGCGGCAGCGGCTCCTCGCCCGCGACCCTCGCCTCGCTCACCTCCCGCCAGGGCAGGTCGGCGATCCGGCCGGCGCGGTCGGTGACCCGGTCCAGCGTGGGGTCGTGGAAGGCGACCAGCTTGCCGTCCAGGGTGGCGTGGACATCGGTCTCGAAGTACCGGTAGCCGGCCTCGGACGCCCGCCGGAAGGCGGTGACCGTGTTCTCGAGCCCGTCCGCCGCCCCGCCGCGGTGGGCGAAGGGGATCGGGGCGGGGTGGTCCAGATACGGGTGGGGGGTGCGTACGTGCGTCACGGCGGCAGTATGCATCCCCGCACGCCACGCCGGATGGCCGGGCGGTGAACAGAGACCAGGCCCACACCCCCCCTGGTGGAGGGCGCAGGCCACATGACACCCTGGGAGCCGGGAAACGCGATCCAATAGCGCCCCTCGGCACGGCCTCGATGGCCAATCGGACGAAGATGGACCGGACGGCATGGCTCAGTGGACCTCGGCGGTGGGCGCCGCGCAGCTCGCCCGGCTCATCGGCTCCCAGCAGCCGCGCCCGGCCTCGCCCGGCGCCCGCAAGCCCCCCGCGTACCGCTCGCTGGCCGACGGCATCCGGGTGCTCGTCCTGGAGGGCCGGGTCCCGGTCGCCGCCCGGCTCCCCGCCGAGCGCGAACTGGCCGTCGCCCTCAACGTCAGCCGCACCACCGTCGCCGCCGCGTACGAGGCCCTGCGCACCGAGGGCTTCCTGGAGTCCCGGCGCGGCGCCGGCAGCTGGACCGCGGTCCCCGCGGGCAACCCGCTGCCCGCGCGCGGCCTGGAGCCGCTGCCCCCGGAGTCCCTCGGCTCCCTCATCGACCTCGGCTGCGCCGCCCTGCCCGCCCCCGAGCCCTGGCTGACCCGGGCCGTCCAGGGGGCCCTGGAGGAGCTGCCGCCCTACGCCCACACCCACGGCGACTACCCGGCCGGGCTGCCCGCGCTGCGCCGGATGCTCGCCGACCGCTACACGGCCAAGGGCATCCCCACCATGCCCGAGCAGATCATGGTGACCACGGGCGCGATGGGCGCCATGGACGCCATCTGCCACCTCTTCGCCGGCCGCGGCGAGCGCATCGCCGTCGAGTCGCCCTCCTACGCCAACATCCTCCAGCTCATGCGCGCCGCCGGCGCCCGCCTCGTGCCGGTGGCCATGGCGGACGGCCTGGCCGGCTGGGACCTGCCGGTCTGGCGCCAGGTCTTCCGTGACGCCGCTCCGCGCCTGGCGTACGTCGTCGCCGACTTCCACAACCCCACCGGCGCCCTGGCGGACGAGGAGCAGCGGCGCGCGCTCGTCGAGTCCGCCCGCTCGGCGGGCACCGTGCTGGTCGTCGACGAGACCATGATCGAGCTACACCTGGAGGCGGACCTGGAGATGCCCCGCCCGGTGTGCTCCTTCGACCCGGCCGGCTCCACCGTGATCACCGTCGGCTCGGCGAGCAAGGCCTTCTGGGCCGGCATGCGGATCGGCTGGGTCCGCGCTGCACCGGACGTGATCCGCAGCCTGGTCGCCGCCCGCGCCTACGCCGACCTCGGCACCCCGGTGCTGGAACAGCTGGCCGTGAACTGGCTGATGCGCACCGGCGGCTGGGAGGAGGCGGTGGCACTGCGCCGTACCCAGGCGCGGGAGAACCGGGACGCGCTGGTCGCGGCGGTGCGCCGGGAGCTGCCGGACTGGGAGTTCGAGGTGCCCCGGGGCGGCCTGACCCTGTGGGCGCGAGCCGGCGGGCTGTCCGGCTCGCGCCTCGCGGAAGTCGGGGAGCGGGTCGGCGTACGGGTCCCCTCGGGCCCGCGGTTCGGCGTCGACGGCGCCTTCGAGGGCTACGTACGGCTGCCCTTCACCGTCGGCGGCCCGGTCGCCGAGGAGGCGGCCGCACGCCTCGCCGGCGCCGCCCGCCTGCTGGACACCGCGGGCCCCGGCACGGCCGAGACCCTGCGCACCTTCGTGGCCTGACACGGCACGGCCGGCACCCCGGGTCGCCAGGAGTGCCGGCCGCGCGAAGCCGCTAGCGGGCGCCCTCTACCTCGCCCTTGACCGTGTTCACCTCGGGGATCTCCGCGGCCGTGATCTCCACGCCGGACAGCGTGTCCGGACCCGGATCGGCCGGCCCCTGGCGCTGGGGCAGCAGCTCCCGCACGGCCTGCCGGTGCGGGGCGGCCGCCGTGTCGTCGTACGGATCGGGCGTGGCCGGCACCTGGAGCCGGTGGACGGGCCCGGAGCCCAGCCGCGCGTACCCCCGCCCCGGTGCGACCTGCGCGGTCGGCGTCGTGTGCGGCGGCACCCCGAGGACCCCCGCGATCTGCGGGATCGAGGCGGGGCCCAGCACCACGCGGGCCCGGGTGTGCGCGTACACGGCGTCGGACAGCAGCTCCAGGTGCTCGAACTGCTCGGCGACGACGACCGTCACGTGGGCGGACCGGCCGTGCCGCAGGGGGACCTGCAACAGCGACAGGGGATCGGGGCGGCCCTCGGCCGCGGCGAGGTGCCCGAGCACGCTGGGCCGGTCCAGCAGCAGCCACAACGGGCGCCGGGTGTCCTCGGGGGCCTGCTGCCCGGCCTGGCGTGCGCGGTTGGCGGCGATGAGCCTGCGCTCGGTCTCCACGGAGACCCACTCCAGCGTGGCCAGCGCCCCCGTGAGCCCGCACTCGACGGCCAGCACACCGGCGCGGCCGCCGAGGCAGGCGTACTCGCCGGTGCCGCCGCCTTCCACCACCAGCACGTCGCCGCCGTGGTGCAGGGCCTGGAGTGCGATGGAGCGCAGCAGCGTGGAGGTGCCGCTGCCGGGCTGGCCGACGGCCAGCAGGTGCGGTTCGGTGGAGCGGGCACCGGAACGCCACACCACGGGCGGGACGTCCCGGATCTCCTCGCCGTCGGCGACGGGCAGCGTGCGCTGCACCCCGCCGGCGTCCGTGAAGCCCAGGACCACCTCGCCGGGGGCGGTGACGAAGCGCTGGGCGGCGATGCCCGTCGGCAGCGCCGCCAGCACGGTCATGTCGAGCTGGTTGCCCTCCTCGTCCCATTCGAAGAGGTACTCGCGGCCGCGCCCGGACTTCGCGGCGAGCAGCTGCTCGATCCGCGCCCGGGCCGCCGCCTCGCCGTCCGTGAAGTAGGCGGGGTAGCGGATCCGCAGCCGGGTGATGCGGCCGCCCTCGTCGAAGGCGTAGCCGCTGAAGGCCTTGTCCCACTCCCCGCCGTGGGCGAAGAGCGGGGCAGGGTCCTCGGGGACGGCGAAGTACGGCACGAGCGCCTCGTACAGCGCGCCCAGGCGTTCCGTCTCCGCGTCGCTCGGTCCCGTCTTCACCGGGGTGCGGTCCCGGCCCTGCCACGCGGCCGCGGCCATGAGAGTGACGAGGGCCAGCAGCGGCCCGTACGGGACGAGCGCGACCACCAGCAGGCAGGCCGCCACCAGGAAGAGCGTGGGACCACGCTTGTCCTTGGGGGTGTCGGCCCACCTGCGCCGTGCGGTCGCGGCCAGCACGCGCAGGCCGCGCCCGACGGTGAGGAGCGGATGGATGACGTCCGTGGCGCTGTCGGCGGCCGTGCGCGCGAACTCGCGGCCCTTGGCCAGCGACGCGCTGCCGCTGCTGAGGATGCGGGGAAGTGGTCGCCGGGCCACGGGCGTCTCCTGGAGTTGTCTCTTTCGTGTCCTTGCGGGGCGGAGGGTCAGAGCTTGATCCCGCCCAGCAGCGAAGCGATGCTCGCGGTGCTCGCCGTGATGCTCGGGGCGATGGCGGAGCCCGCGAGGAAGAAGCCGAAGAGTGCGGCGACGAACGCGTGCGACAGCTTCATCCCGTCCTTCCTGAAGAACAGGAAGCAGATGATGCCGAGCAGCACGACGCCTGAGATGTTCAGGACCATGAGAAGTTCTCCTGGTTGATGGGGACAGTCACCATGAGTTCTTCCAGGCTCACAGGAAGTATCTATGCGATAAAAGGTGCATTTGGGTGAATCGGTGTGGATTTCACTTGACCGGCCGCGTTCGAGTGGCGCGAACCGCCCCGCTCGGTGCAGGAGAGGTCACTCCCGGGTGATCTTTGCCTCGGCCGGGTCCCGCCACGCCCCCGCCGGGGCAGTACCCTGTCGATTCACTCGTACGGACGCAGCGCCGTACCGCCCCAGACCCGCCCGGCCTGGGGAAACTCGTGCCAACAGCGGCGGAAGGCGGCAGTGATGAGCGAGACCCCGGAGACCCCGGACGCCGACGTGGTGGAACTGGCCACCAAGATCTTCGACCTGGCGCGCCAGGGCGACGCCGAGGCCCTCGCCGCCTACGTGGACGCCGGCGTTCCGGCGAACCTGACCAACGACCGCGGCGACACCCTCGTCATGCTCGCCGCCTACCACGGCCACGCCGAGGCGGTCACCGCCCTGCTGGCCCGCGGCGCCGAGGCGGACCGCGCCAACGACCGAGGTCAGACCCCGCTCGCCGGAGCCGTCTTCAAGGGCGAGGAATCCGTCATCCGGGCCCTCCTCGCGGGCGGAGCCGACCCGGAAGCGGGCACGCCCTCGGCCGTGGACACGGCCCGCATGTTCGGCAAGACCGCGCTGCTGGAGCTCTTCGGAGCCCAGTGAGCCGGAAGCCGGGGCATCGCCGCAGGGGAGGCCGTAAATGTGGTCGCGGCGTGCAAACCGGCTGGGTCATCATGGCGTCGGATCGGGACTTACACCCCGACATCACGGGGGGAAAGCTCCGGACACTGACGAAAGGCTGAATGTGATGGTCCACATCAAGCGGAAGACGACTGCGGGCGCCCCGACATGCTGTTACGCGGCCACGTGAATCCCGTTTCCCGGTTGCGTCCCCAGCTTGATTTGAGGCCTTTCCCATGTTCGAACCGTCCATAGCGCCAAGCGGCACCCTGCTCGGCCTCCTCCAGAGAGGCCGAGGCGACGGGACGCTGCACGCGCTCGCGGCGCCGCGCGCCGAGGCGCTCGCGGCACTGAACCAGTGCGTGCTGAGCGACCCGCGCCGCGACTGGCAGGTCGAGAACCGCTCCCTCTACTACGCCCGCCTGTACGTCGACCTCGACGGACCCCTGGGCGCCATCGAGGCCCACCTCTTCTCCGCCGAGGACCTCCTCGACGAGGACGAGAACCGCACCGGCCTCGCCCTCTCCGTCCTGGGCCACCTCGCCTCGTACGGCCGTGACGACGCGCTCATGCTGCTGCGCCGCTACGCCGCCGCGGGCGCCAACTGGTCCTGGGCGCTGGACGAGCTCGCCGTCCGCGACGACGACGCCGGCCTGCGCTCACTCGGCGCCCCCGTGCTCGCCCGCTTCCCGGAGACCCCGGAAGGCGCGGCGCGGCTGGCCGCCGCCGTACGCGACGCCTACGAGCCGCGCCCCTGGCGCCTGTGGGAGGAGCTGCCGCAGTTCACGGCACGCCTCTCCGCCGCCCGCGAACAGGGCTCCTTCGACCGCTGGCAGCGCCAGATGACCCCGGCCGGCCCCCGCCCCGGCTGGAGCGTCGACGCCGTCTTCGAATGGGCCGAGCAGGGCCTGCGCCGCGGGACCCCGCTGCACGTGCCCGCGGCCCGCTGCCTCGCCGCCGTGGCCACCCCGGAAGACCGCCCCCGCATCCTCGCGGCGGCGGCCACGGGCACCGAGGCCGCCCGCGCCACCGCCCTCCACCACCTGGTCACCGCCGAGCCGGAGAACGCGGCCGTGCTGGACCTGATCGAAGCGGCCGCCGAGGACGAGGCCGTGGTCGCCGCGTACGAACGCCTCCTCACCGACGCCGCCGTCGACCGCGCCCGCGCCTGGGTCCACCGCCCGGACGCCCTCGGCGCCGCCGCCGGCCGCATGCTGGCCGCCCACGGCGACGCCGCCGACGCCCCCCTGGTCCTGGGCGCCCTCCGGGAGTCGGTCCGCACCTCGGGCCCCGACTCGGCCGCCCTCTGGCCGCTGGTGGACGGCACCGGCCGCCTCCACATCGCCTGCGCGGCGCCGGTGCTGCGCCACGTCTACCGCGAAACGGCCTCGTCCCACCTCCGCGGCCGCGCAGCGGCCGCCCTCTCGGCCACGGACCCGTCCTTCGCCACGGGCTTCGCGGTGGAGTGCCTGTGGGACTGTGAGGAGTCCACGAGGGAGATCGCCGCCCGCCACGCGGAGACCGGCGACGCCCGGGTGGTGGACCGCCTCCGCCGCCTGGCGGCGGACCCGGCGGAGGAAGAGGAAGTCCAGTCGGCGGTCCGCAGCCGCATAGACCCCCGAGTGGCCTGACGCCGCCGCGCGCCGCGCGGCCGCGCCCGCAACCCCTGGAGCCTCCGCCCATCGTGAAGGGCGGAGGCTCCGGGGGTTGGGGTGGTGGTGGGCCGGCATCGGGGGCCGACCGGGGGCTGCGGCCGGGCACCTTCTGACCGACGTCGGAGAG
This sequence comes from Streptomyces sp. NPDC086023, assembly GCF_044540325.1. Classification (NCBI taxonomy): domain Bacteria; kingdom Bacillati; phylum Actinomycetota; class Actinomycetes; order Kitasatosporales; family Streptomycetaceae; genus Streptomyces; species Streptomyces sp. NPDC086023. The sequence goes on along the minus strand of NZ_JBITRX010000008.1, from coordinate 29,547 downwards.
GCGGGCGGTGGCCGCAGTGGCCGCAGAGCGATACCACCTGGCCGGAGCCGGCGGGGTGGCCGGAGGGCGGCATCTCCTGGGCCGGTGTCGGGGAGGGCGCCGGTCTGGGGCCGTCCGCCGACCGAGGGTTTCCGGGCCGGGGCACCCTGTCAAGGGCGCTCCGCGTCGCTGCGCGATGACCCTTCGGGTCACCCTTGACAGGGCACCCCGGCCCGGAAGGCAAAGCCCTCGGCGGACAACCCCAGGAAAGACGCCCAGGGGGACTTCCCAGGCCAGTCAGTACCGGGTGCCTGCGCCGGCACCGAGGCCGGGCCTCCGCCCGACGGGGCGGACGCGTTCCCGTCCGTAGGCCCTCCGCCCGTCTCGGCGGCTTCCGGGCCGCCCGTGCCCCTTCATAGGCCGCCACAAATCGCTACGCGCTCCTGCCTCGGGCGGCGAACCGCCGTCTGGGGCCGGACATAGGCCGCCAAGGATCGCTACGCGCTCCTTCCGGCCGGCGACCGGCAGGCCGTCGGTGGTCGGGACGGCCGCCCACGATCACTGTGCGCTTCTCTCTCCCGGCGGCCGGCGGCCGGCGGGCCGTCGGTGGTTGGGACGGCCCCCCACGGTCACCACGTGCTTCTCTCGGCCCGGCGGCCGGCGGGCCGGTCGTGGGGAGGCGAGAGCCGCTCACGACGGCCTCGTGCTGCTCTCGCTCGGTGGCCATGGGCCGTCTCCGCCCGCCAGTTGCAGGAAATGGTCACTGGATCCAGGTCATCCCCGACGCCCGTCCCTTTCCACGTCCCTTCCCAGCCCACGACGGCCGTCTGTCGCCGTGAGGTAGGAGCGCGTAGCGATCGTTGGCGGCTTATGAAGGGGCACAGGCGGCCCGGAGGTCGCTGAGTCGGGCGGTGGGCCTACGGGTGGTGGTGCGCCGCCCCGTGGGGCGTGGCCGGGCCCCGGTGCCGGGGGCGCGCACCTGGTACCGGAAGGCATGAGGTGTCCCCTGGGCGTCTTTCCTGGGGTTGTCCGCCGAGGTCTTTGCCTTCCGGGCCGGGGTGCCCTGTCAAGGGTGGAACGAAGTGGAATCGCCGCAGGCGACGCGGAGCGCAGCGGAGCGCCCTTGACAGGGTGCCCCGGCCCGGAAACCCTCGGTCGGCGGACGGCCCCAGACCGGCGCCCTCTCCGAGACCGGCCCAGGTGGTGTGGTTGGTGGGTTGCCTTGCTGCCGTTGGCCTGGGTGATGCCGTCGTCCGGCCACCTCCCTCCCCCCGCCCCAGGCGACGCCGCCGTCCGGCCACCTCTCCGATCCCGACCCGCCCCCCGGCACTACCTCCGCGGTACGAAAACCACCGGCGTCCCCGGGCGGGCCTGGGCCGCTGCGTCCAGGGCCCTGCGGGGAACGACTCCGACCACCGGGTAGCCGCCCGTCACAGGGTGGTCCGCCAGGAAGACGACCGGCATCCCGTCCGGCGGCACCTGTACCGCCCCCAGCACCATGCCCTCGCTCGGCAGCTCCCCGGACCCGGCGCGCGAGCGCACCAGAGCGGGCCCGCCCTCCGTTCGCAGCCCGATGCGGTTGCTGGCCGGGGAGACCCGGTAGCTGCCGCGCGCCAGCGCCTCCGCGGCCCCCTCGAACCAGTCGTCCCGCGGCCCCAGCAGGACGGGCAGCACCAGCTCAACGGGCGGAGCCGGCGCGGGCAGTACGTCGATGCCGGGGATCTCCCCGGCGGCCCCGGCCACCCCACCCACGGCGAGCTCGACCCCGGCGGCCAGCGGCTCCGGCCCGAGCCCCGAGAGCAGGTCCGCGGACCGGCTGCCCAGCACCTCCGGCACGACAATCCCGCCCCGCACCCCCACGTACGAGCGCACGCCCCGCACCGCGCGCCCCACCTCCAGCACCGCGCCCGCCGGCACCAGCACCGGCGCACCCCAGGCCACCGGGCGCCCGGCCACCCGTACCGGGCACGGCGCACCCGTCACGGCCACCGTGACCGGCACCAGTGCCCTCAGCCCCACCCCGTCGAGGGTGGTCTCCAGCGTGGCGACACCGGGCGGATTGCCCAGCAGCCGGTTGGCCAGCACGTGGGCCCCGCGGTCCAGGGCGCCCGACAACGGGACCCCCACGTGTGCGTACCCGGGCCGCCCGAGATCCTGCACGGTGACGAGGGCGCCGGCCCGCACCACCTCCAGCGCGGCACCGAGGGCACCCGCAGCACCCCCTGCGCTCACCCCACGCACCCCACGTTCATCGCCCACCGCGCCCACCGCACCCACCGCACCCACTCCACACCCCCACCTCCCGGAACCGCACCCGGGTCCCCGGTGTGAAGAGGGCCGCCGGGTCACGATGCGGGTCCCACAGGACCGCGTCCGTGCTCCCGACCAGCTGCCACCCACCCGGAGACGACCTCGGGTACACCCCGGCGAACTCGCCGGCCAAGGCCACCGAGCCGGCCGGCACCGCCGTACGCGGCGTCGCGCGGCGCGGCACGTGGAAGCGCTCGGGCAGCCCCGTCAGGTAGCCGAACCCGGGCGCGAAACCGCAGAAGGCCACCCGGAACGCGACGGACCCCATGACCTCCGCCACCGGCGCACCCCACAGCTCCGCGACCTCCGCCGCGTCCGGCCCGTCGTACCTCACCGGAATCACCACCTCCGGACCCGCGGCCGGCACCAGCGGCGGCACCTCCCACCCAGGCAGCCGGCCCGCCAGGGCAGGCGCGTCCTCCACGCCGTCCAGCAGCACGGTCCGAGCCGCGGGCACGATCTCCCGTACGACCCCGAGCGTGCCCGCCGCACGCAGCCGCACCAGCTCCGCGTGCAGCGCCGCCACCTCCTCCCCGGAACCCACCTCGATCAGCAGCGCCTCGTGCCCCACCCGCAGCACCTTCACACGCACACCCCCACCGGCAGCCCCCGCTCCACCGGCAACCCCCGCTCCACCCCTAGCAACCAGCCCACCATCAGCCGCACCCGCCGCACCCGCCGCACCCGTCCCATCCACCCCACCCGCCGCACCCTCACGCAAACCCCTCCACCCGCACCCCCGCCGCCTCCAGCTCCCGCCGCACCCGCCGGGCCAGTTCCACCGCGCCCGGTGTGTCCCCGTGCAGGCACAGCGACCGGCCGGCCCCCGCGTCCACGAGTGCCAGGGCCTGGGACACCACCGCCTCCGGCTCGTGCAGCACCGCTCCCGGCTCGGTGCGCGGCACCAGCGTGCCCGCTTCCGTGTACGCCCGGTCCGCGAAGCACTCCGGCACGGCCGTGAGCCCCGCGCCCGCCGCCGCCTCCAGCAGCAGCGAACCCGGCAGCCCCAGCACCGGCAGGGCGCCGCCCGCCAGCCGGACGCCGGCGACCACCGCCCCCGCCTGCTCCGCGTCGTGCACGGTGCGGTTGTAGAGGGCGCCGTGCGGCTTGACGTACGACACGGCGGACCCCGCCGCCCGCGCGAACACCTCCAGCGCCCCGATCTGGTACGCCACCTCGTCCGCCAGCTCGCGGGCCGGCACGTCCATCGCGCGCCGCCCGAACCCCGCCAGGTCCCGGTACGAGACCTGCGCCCCGATCCGCACGCCCCGCTCCGCGGCCAGCTCGCACACCCGCCGCATGGTCGACGGGTCCCCCGCGTGGAAGCCGCACGCGACGTTCGCGCTGGTCACCACCGACAGCAGCGCCTCGTCGTCCGTCAGGGTCCACCGGCCGAAGCCCTCACCCAGGTCGGCGTTGAGGTCGACGACCCGCAGAGCGGTTCCCGGCGCGCCAGCTACGATCATGGAATCCATGCCGCGAGCGTAGGCCACGTGCCCGCCGCACCCGCCCCGGCCGCCCACCCCGCCCAGCCCCCCGTCTCCACACCCCGAGTGCACACCGCACCCCGCCCCAGAACAATCCATCCGAACCCCGCCGTTTGGGTCGTTGTCAGGGTGACCGCCTAATCTTTCCGTCGTGACGTTTCCTGCCCCGGCGAAGACCCTTCCGTCCCCGGCCCCGGGCCCGGCCGCCGACGAGGGCCTGGCCCGGCGGCTCCGCGCGCTCGCGTGCACCGCCCCGCTGCACGACCTGGACGCCCGCAAGGCCAACCTGGCCGGCGAGTACACGGTCTACGCCATGGCCGAGGTCGCCCTCGCCGCGATCGACCTGGTCACCCTCAACATGGACTTCGACACGGGCGCGGACCACGAGCAGATAGTCACCCGCCTCCTGCCGCGCGTCGCGGCCCAGGCCCCCGGGCGCCCCGCCGCCGAGCACGAGCGCGTGGCCCGCTGGGTCCTGGAGAACCTGATCAACGTCGGCAGCGTCGACCGCGGCTTCCGCGCGGTCTACGGCACCTTCGGCCCCGACGGCGTCTACGTGCGCCGGGACTACGACTTCAAGCTGATCGAGGAGGTCCCCGGGTACGGCGGCACGGTCTACCTCCGGACCACCGACGAGGCCGTCAACGTCCTGGTCGGCGCCCTGGACACCGACGTGACCAGCGCCCAGATCGCCGCCGAGGTGAAGCTGGAGGTGCTGATCAGCCGCGGCCGCCTCGCGGACGCCCAGCTGGCCGCCGAGCAGGCCCGCTACCGCACCGTGCAGTTCGCCGAGACCCTCCGCAAGACCCTGGACGCCACCCGGCGCAACGTCCGCGCCGTCGACTGGCTCCAGACCGTCCCCGACATGATCGCCGAGGCGCTGGACCACGTGGCGGACCGCTACCGCCACGAGAACGCCATCCTCACCAACATCCGCAAGGCCCGCGACGAGGCCGAGGACCCCGAGAACAAGCGGCGCGCCGCCGAGCTGGTCGACATCGTCAAGGACTGCATCCGCCGCCACACGCAGCTCCAGTCCCGCCTCCTCGAAGCGGGACCGCTGTTCCGCGCGGAGCAGGACCGGCAGGCCTTCGCGGCGCCCGCCGCCCGCGCCGGCATCGACCTGTACGGACAGCTCCTCGCGCCCACCCTCCCGCTGCCCCTGGAGCAGGCGACGCAGATCACCGACGCCTTCTTCGCCGCCGGTACGGGCCTGCGCACGCCGGTGTCGGTGCGGGTCGCCGACCTGGTGGAGATCCTGCTCACCCCGCCCCTGGAGCGGGAGCACCTCGGCGCCGAGATGCCCGAGCCCGACCTGATCGCGACCCCGGACGACAGCCGGTTCAGCGAGGAGCAGCTGGCGGCCGCGACGGAACTCCTCGACCTGCCCCACGACGCCCCGCGCCGGCTGTCCGGCCTGCTGGCCGAGGCACGACGGCTCGACCCCGACCTTCCCTACCTGGTCGCGCTGCTGGCCGTGCACGCCGCCAGCCCGGCCGTCGGCACGGCGTACCGCCAGGGCGAGGAACGGCTGCTGTTCGCCGTGGACGACGGCACGCGGCTGGACGACCCGGAGTTCGGCGGCGCCGACCTGATCGTCGGCACCGCGCTGCTCGACGCCGCGGGCATGGCGGCCGACCGTACGGAGGCGGCGTGACCCCGTACGAGACCGTCCGCCGCCGCTGCGGCGACACCTGGGCCGCCCCAACCCGGGCCGCCCACACTCCGGCAACCGGCACCCGGACCGACTACCGTCCCGGTCCCGGCCCGAGCCCCGGCCCCGGTCCCACCCGGAGCCCCGGCCCCACCCCGAGCCCCGGTCCCAGCCCCGACCTGAGCCTCGCCCGCCCCCGTACGACCAGCAGTCGACCAGCAGTGACAGCCAAGGAGCCCCAGCCGTGACCGACCACGCCGAGCACCCCGCGTGGAGCGACCCCGACGCCCCGTCGGACCAGGTCACCACGGCTCCCGCAGGCACCGCGGGGGCACCCGCCGCCGTCACGCCCGCCGACGCCGCGGACGCGGCCCGCCTCGTCGCCTTCGGCCTCCAGCCCAAGCTGGCGCCCGCCCGCGACCACGAGTACGCCGAGCTGCTCCGCCGCTACCGCGAGGACCCCGCCTTCGCGCGCCTGTCCGACGCCGTCGCGACCGGGCTCGGCCTGGTCGTCCTGGAGGTTTCCCCCCGCGCCGGCATGGCCGTGGCCGCCGGCGAGGACTCCGTCTTCGCGGTCAGGATGGGCGACTACGCGCGCCGTACCGCCGCCGACTCGGGCGACCGCTTCCTGCACGGCCTGGCACACCTCGCCGTGGCCGCCCTGGCCTTCCCCCGCCCCGAGGACCTCGCCGACGACGGGTACATCGGCCGCATCACGGTCAACGGCGTCGACGCCTTCGTCCGGCAGACCTGCCGCCGCCTGGAGGAGCGCGCCGAGGAGCTGGGCGAGAACTCCGACCCCGCCAGCGACGCCCCCGGGCTGGAGGCCGCCTGGCGCGTCTACGCCCGCCGCAGCGCCACCGGTGCCACCAAGGACGCCCGCCGACTGGCCGGATCCACCACGGGCATCGTCGGCAAGGCGGTCGCCTTCCTCACCGACTCCGGCTTCCTCCAGCGCACCGGGGACGACGCCGGCGGCACGTACCGCACCACCGCCCGCTACCAGCTCCAGGTCCGGGACATGGCGGGCAGCGCCGCCATGGCGGAGCTGCTGGAACTGGGCGTGGTCCCCGTTACCGACGGCTCGGCCAGCCTGCTGCCGCCGCCGGAGGGCGACGACCTGGAACTGGCCGCGGACGCGGGCCTCCCGTTCCACGCGTAGCCGCGCCCGGCAGCGCGCCGAGCAGCACCGGCCCCCGGACCCCGCGCCTCCGGCCCCCGGACCCCGCGCCTCCGGCCCCCGGACCCCGCGCCTCCGGCCCCGGACCCCGCGCCTCCAGCCCCCGCCTCCAGCCCCGCACCAGCCGCACGACCACCACCACGAGAGTCCGCCGCCATGTACGAGCTGTCCCGGATCCGCCTCTACTCCATCGGGCCCGCCGGCGCACGCTACGCCGACACCGTGCTCGACCTGCGCGGGGTCGGCGAGCCGGTGCCCCACCCGGCCCCCATGCAGGCGGAGTTCTTCGAGGAGGAGCCCGTCGGCCCGCCGCGCCGGCCCGCGCCCGCGGGCGTGCTGTTCCTGGAGAACGGCGGCGGCAAGTCCGTACTCCTGAAGCTGATCTTCTCGGTGATGCTCCCCGGTCACCGCAACACCCTCGGCGGCGCCAGCTCCGGCGTGCTCCGGAAGTTCCTGCTCGCCGACGACTGCGGGCACGTGGCGCTGGAGTGGCAGCACACGCAGACCGGCGAGTGCGTGGTCGTCGGCAAGGTCAGCGAGTGGCGCGGCCGCCAGGTGTCCAACGACCCGCGCAAGTTCGCCGAGGCCTGGTACTCCTTCCGCCCCGGCCCGGGTCTGAGCCTGGACAACCTCCCGGTCGCCGAGTCCACGGCGGTCCGCCCGCCCGTCGAGGGCGCCTCCGGCGCCCAGGGCCGGCGCCGGACCATGAAGGGCTTCCGCGACGCGATCACCGAGGCCGGCAAGGCCTACCCGCACCTCGACGTGTGCTGGGAGGAGATCCACGACCGCTGGAACGAGCACCTCACCGAACTCGGCCTGGACCCGGAGCTGTTCCGCTACCAGCGCGAGATGAACGCCGACGAGGGCGAGGCCGCCGGCCTCTTCGCGGTCAAGAAGGACTCCGACTTCACCGACCTCCTCCTGCGCGCCGTCACCGACACCCGGGACACCGACGGCCTCGCCGACCTCGTGCACGGCTTCGGCAACAAGCTGGGCCGCCGCGCCGAGCTGATGGCCGAGCGCGACTTCACCGCCGGCTCCGTCGACCTCCTCGGCCGCATCGTCGAGGCCGCCGACACCCGCGCCCGCACCCGGGACATCCACGCCGGCGCCGAGCGGCGCACCCGCACCCTCGCCCGGCGCCTGTCCGCCCGGGCCGCCGAGGAGCGCGGCCGGGCCGCCGAACTGGCGCAGGCCGTCACGGCCGCAGCCCACCAGGTCACCGAGGCCGAGGGCGCCCGAGGCCGCAGCTCCCTCGTGGCCGCCGAACTCGCCTACCGGCACGCCTCCCTGGCCCTCGCCGTGGCCGAGAAGGCCGCCGCCGCCCAGAAGCGCGAACTCGGCGACGCCCGCACGCTGTACTCGGCCTGGCAGGCCGCCGAAGCCGTGCTGCGCCACCGCGCCGCCGCCGACCGCTCCGCCCGCGTGGCCGCCGCCATCCGCGAGGCCGAGCGGGACGCCGCGCCCGCCCTGGCCGCCCGCGCCACGGCCGCGGCCGAGCTGGTACGCGCGCTCCACGCGGCCGCGGGGGAGGGCGAGCGCGTCGCCAACGAGGAGGAGGAACGCTCCGCCGGGCTCCAGGCCGCAGGCGAGGCCGCCCACCGCGACGCCACGGCCGCGGCCACCGCCGCACAGCGGGCCCGCAGCGAGGCGGAGCACCTGCGCCAGCGCCTCGCCGAGGTCGAGCAGGAGACCGCCGAGGCGGTCCGCGCCGGCTGGCTGGACGACTCCGCCCCCGACGCCGACCCGGCCCGGGCGGCGCTGGCCGCCAGCGACGCCGAGAAGACCGCCGTCGCCGCGTGGGACGAGGCCCGCGAGGCTGCCCGGGGCGCCGCCGACACCGCCCGTGAGGCCGCGGCCGCGGCGGCCCGCGGTGAGCTGGCCGCCGCCCGCGCCGCGGACGCCGCCGACGCCGCCGAAGGTGCGTACGAGGCCGAGCGCCGCGCCGCCGAGTCGCTGGCCCGGGAGCCCCGCCTCGCCGAGCTCCTCGGCCTCCCGGCCGCCGGCGACCCGGCCCAGCCGGCCCCCCGTCCCACCGACGACGGCACCGCGGACGCCGGACCGCACACCCCCGGCGCGACCGCCGACCCCGCCGGCCCCGGCCACCCGGCCACCCACCCCGGATCCCTCACCCCCGAGGACCTCGACCGCAACGCCGAGGACCTCCAGCACCTCCTCGACCAGCGCGTCACCGCGGCCGAACGCCAGCTCTTCGAGCTGCGCACCGCCGCCGCCGACGACTCGCGCATCCTCGGCGCCCTCGGCGACGGCGGTCTGCTGCCGCCCGGCCCCGACGTGCTGGCTACGGTGGAGTACCTCGGTGAGCACGGCATCCCGGCCCTGCCCGGCTGGCGCTACCTCGCCCAGTCCGTGGACCCCGCCGACCACGCCGCCGTCCTCGCGGCCCGCCCCGAGCTGGTCGACGGCGTCGTCATCACCGACCCCGACAGCCACGCCCGCGCCCGCGAGGTGCTCGGCTCCGCCGCGCTGCTGCCGCGCTCCGCCGTGGCCGTCGGCACCGCCGCCGCCCTGCTCGCCCCCGTGCCGCCGGCCGGGGCCGACGCGGGCGTGTTCCTCGTTCCGCCGAACCCGGCCATGCACGACGAGCACGCCGCCGACGAGGAGCGGCAGGCCCTGCGCACCCGGGCCGCCGAGCGCGACACCGAGATCCGCGCGCTGGCCGCCCGGCTCGCCGGGGACCGCGCCCTCGCGGCCCGGCTCGGCTCCTGGCGCACCGGCTGCCCGCCCGGCCGCCTCGCGGAGCTGGCCGAGCACGCCCGTGCCGCCCGTGCGGCCGCCGAGGAGGCCGCCGCCGGGCTGGCGGAGGCCCGTACCCGGCGCGCCGAGACCGAGGAGGCGGCCGCCGACGCCGCCCGGGTCCGCGACGAGCGACAGGAGGCGGCCCAGCGCGCCCGGCGTGCCGCCGACGCCCTCGCCGGACTGGCCTTCCGGCTCCGCGAGCGCGCCGGCTGGGGCACCCGGCTGCGCGAACTGGCCGAGGAGGCCGCCGAGTCCGAGGCCCGCGCCGAGGCCTGCCTGGAGCGCGCCCGCGCCGCGGACGAGGACCGGCGTGCAGCGCAGCGCGCCGCCGACGACGCCCGCCGCACCGCCCGCGCCCTGCGCGCCGAGCGTGCGGAGATCGCCGGCGCCCCGGACCCGGCCGCCGAGAACCCCGACCACCTCCCCTCCCCGGACGCCGGCGAAGAGCGGCCGCGGGTCTCCCTCCCGGCCCTCCGAGAGGCCTACCGCGCCGCCTCCCAGCTGTACGAGAAGGTCGGCGTCGGCGCCGACCTGCGTGCCGAACAGGCCCGCGCCGAGAGCGACGAGAGCGCGGCCCTGGCCGAGCTCGACCGGCTCACCAACAAGGTCCGCACCCGCGCCGCCCAGCTCCTTGAGGGCACCGACGGCGCCGACGGCCCGTCCCGCCAGGCCGCGGCAGCCCGCGCCGAGTCGCTGGTCCAGATGCTGGAGTCGCGCGCCTCCGCGGCCAGCGAGCAGCTTGGCCGCCTGCGCGGCGAGGCCGAGCGCCTCGCCCCCACCGACGGCGAGGCGCACGTCGAGCTGGCCGAGGAGCAGATCCCGGCCGACGTGGAGCGGGCCCAGGCCATGCTCCGCGCCGCGAGCGCCCAGCTCGCCGCCCACACCGGGGCGGTGGACAGCGCCCGTGCCGCGCACACCGAGCTGCTGGCCGCGCACCGGGCCGCCGAGGACGCCGTCGGCGGCTTCGACGAGACCGCCGCCCTCCTGCGCGACCTGTTGCGTGACCACCACCCCGCCGAGGACGAGGACCAGGAGACCGGCCCGTACCCGGGCAGCCTGGAGGAGGCCCGGCACTCCGCGGCCGAGGCCCGCCGCTCGCTGCGCGGCTGCTCCGCCGACCTCTCGGCCGCCGAGGCGGCCGTGCGCGAGGCGAGCGACGTCCTCGTACGGCACGCCAACTCCACCCGGTACGAGCAGGTGCGCACCCCCGCGCGCCAGCAGATCCGGGAGCTCCCGGCGGCCGCGCTGCCGGAGCACGCGGCTTCCTGGGCCGCCGCGTTCGCCCCGCGCCTGCGCGTCCTGACCGACGAGCTGGAGCAGCTGGAGCGCAACCGCGACAGCATCGTGGACCGGCTCCGCGGACTCGTGGAGTCCGCGCTGGCCACGCTGCGCTCCGCCCAGCGGCTGTCCCAGCTGCCGGAGGGCCTGGGGGAGTGGTCGGGCCAGGAGTTCCTGCGGATCCGCTTCGAGGAGCCCGACCAGGCCACGCTCACCGAGCGGCTGGGCGAGGTGATCGACGAGGCCACCCGCTCGGCAGTCAGGAAGAACGCCTCCTTCGGCGAGGGCCGCCGCGACGGCATGTCCCTGCTGCTGCGCGGTGTCCACGCGGCGCTGCAGCCGCGCGGCATCTCCGTGGAGATCCTCAAGCCGGACGCCGTGCTGCGCGCCGAGCGCGTGCCGGTGGGCCAGATGGGCGACGTGTTCTCCGGCGGCCAGCTGCTCACCGCCGCCATCGCGCTGTACTGCACGATGGCCGCGCTGCGCAGCAACGACCGCGGCCGCGACCGGCACCGCCATGCGGGCACGCTGTTCCTCGACAACCCCATCGGCCGCGCCAACGCCACGTACCTGCTGGAGCTCCAGCGCGCCGTTTCGGACGCGCTCGGCGTGCAGCTGCTCTACACCACGGGTCTGTTCGACACGACGGCCCTCGCGGAGTTCCCGTTGGTCATCCGGCTGCGCAACGACGCGGACCTGCGGGCGGGCCTGAAGTACATCAGCGTGGAGGAGCACCTGCGGCCGGGCCTGCCGGTGCCCGACCCGGAGGGCGAGCAGGTGCACGGCGAGATCACGGCGACACGCATGTTCCGGCGCAGCCAGACGCCGGCGGAGTAGCCGGCGCCCCCGCCCCGCCGGCGCCCCCCGCCCCCGGCGCACCCGGCGGGCTCAGCCGGGCGCCGCGGGGCGGGCGCACGCCCCGCGGCGTGCGGCCGTACACAGCCCCGCGGCGCGGCGGTCAGGCTTCCTTCAGCCGGCCGCCGCGCTGCCGTATCCGGGCCGCCTTGCGCGCCCGCCGGCGTTCCCGCCGCCGCTCGCGGCGGAGTCGCCGGGCCGTGCTGCTCGGCACCGAGACCACGCCGTTCCGCTGGTTCCACATCTGCCGGGTCACCCACACGTCCAGCACGCCCCAGGTGGCGACGACGGTGCCGGCGATCGCGCCCAGAACCATCGGGAAGGCCAGCCAGGACCCGGTGACCGTCAGGAGGAAGGCCACCGAGGCCTGGATCAGCGTGAGCGACACCAGCAGCACGGCCCGCACGGCGGAGGTGCGCACCGGATCCGGCAGTCTGCGCCGTCCGACGGGTTCCTCGACCCACAGCCCGCGCTGCCTCGGGACACCGGGCCCCGAGCGGTAGCCGTAACCGAAGGCCACGCCGGAGCGGTAGCCGTAGTCCTCTTCCTGCGTCGCGTACGCGGTCCCGCGGCCGGTCCCGGCCGTGCGCACCGCTTCGTACTGCTCCCTGCCCATGGTCCGCTCACTCCCCACCACACGGCTCCCCATGCCGCTCTGAACAGAAAGACGATTCACACCCGCTCGTGATTCCCGCCGGAGCATGACGGAACGAAAGATTCCAGCCAACCGCCGCGATGGGCGAACTGACGCCTCACCAGGTGTCATGTGCCACATTTCGGGCCGCTCCTGACCGGAAGTATCGGACAACTGGTGATCTTCGTCCAGGGCTCCGGCCGAAAACGTCCGGACATGCCTTCGAGTTGCCTGCGGGGCAGTAGTAGGCTCACGCCGTTTATTGACGGAACACCTACCCCGCACGCGGGGGTTGAGCTGGGGGAGGCCATGCGCTTTCGCGGGGGAACCATCCGCCGGAAGATCGTGGCGCTGCTGCTTGTGCCGCTCGTCTCCCTGACGGCCATGTGGGGCTTCGCCACCGTCATCACGGGCCGCGAGGCCGCCCAACTCCTCGACGTGGCCTTCGTGATCGAGAAGGTCGGCTACCCCGTCGAGGACGTGGTCCGGGTCATCCAGAAGGAGCGCCGCCAGAGCCTCGTGCTCCTCGGCGACCCGCGCGCCTCCCAGGAACTCGCCGAGCTGGCGCGCCGCCGCACCGCCACCGACAAGGTGGTCGCGAAGATCCGCCGCGACGCCCTCGACCCGGACGTCCAGGAGGAGCTGTCCTCGGACACCTCCAGCCGGCTGAACTCCATCCTCGACGCGTTCGAGGAGATCGAGGCGCTGCGCCGCTCCGTCGACCGCACCGAACTCGATCCCGACCAGGCGCTGGAGCTCTACAACCGGCTGGTCGACCCCTGCTACACGTTCCTGATGAACCTCCACGGCCTCGACAACGTGGAGATGGACAAGCAGGGTCGCGCGCTGGTCGGCATCACCCGTGCCCGCGAGACCCTGTCGCGCGAGGACGCCGTGATCGCCGCCGCGCTGGCCGCCCGCCGCGTCACCGCCCAGGACACCCGGACCGTCTCCGACCTCATCGCCAACCGCCGCCTGCTCTACGCGTTCAACCTCGAGGTCCTGCCTGGCGAGGAGCGCGAGCGCTTCGAGAAGTTCTGGCTGAGCCCCGAGACGCGCCCGCTCCGCGACGCCGAGGAGGGCTTCATCGCGCAGGGCCCCACCAAGCGCCCGCGCGCCGTGACCGCCGCCGAGTGGAAGGAGGCGACCGGCCAGGTCCTCGACAAGCTCGGCGAGATGGGCACCCAGGCCGGCGACCGCTACCAGCAGCGCGTCGAGCCCCAGGCCCACCTCGTGCTCCTCAAGGCCGCCATCGCCGGCTTCCTCGGCTTCCTCGCCCTGCTGGTGTCCGTCCTGCTCTCCGTGCGCATCGGCCGCGACCTGGTCCGTGACCTCTCCCGGCTGCGCAAGGAGGCCCACGAGGTGTCCGGCGTCCGCCTGCCGAGCGTGATGCGCCGCCTCGCGGCCGGCGAGCAGGTCGACGTCGAGACCGAGGCGCCCCGCCTGGAGTACGACAAGGACGAGATCGGCCAGGTCGGCAAGGCCCTCAACACCCTCCAGCGCGCTGCCGTCGAGGCCGCCGTCAAGCAGGCCGAACTCCGCCGCGGCGTCTCCGAGGTGTTCGTCAACCTCGCCCGCCGCAACCAGGTGCTGCTGCACCGCCAGCTCACCCTGCTGGACGCCATGGAGCGGCGTACCGAGGACTCCGAGGAGCTCGCCGACCTCTTCCGGCTCGACCACATGACCACCCGCATGCGCCGCCACGCCGAGGGCCTGGTGATCCTCTCCGGCGCCGCGCCCTCCCGCCAGTGGCGCAAGCCGGTCCAGCTGATGGACGTGGTACGGGCCGCGGTCGCCGAGGTCGAGGACTACGAGCGCATCGAGGTCCGGCGGCTGCCCCGGCTCGGCATCGCCGGCCCCGCCGTGGCCGACCTCACCCACCTGATCGCCGAACTCATCGAGAACGCCACCGTGTTCTCGCCCCCGCACACCGCCGTGCAGGTGCTCGGCGAGCGCGTGGCGAACGGCTTCACCCTGGAGATCCACGACCGCGGCCTGGGCATGGCGCCCGAGGCCCTGCTCGACGCGAACCTCCGGCTCGCCGAAACCCCCGAGTTCGAACTCTCCGACACCGACCGGCTCGGCCTCTTCGTGGTCAGCCGGCTCGCCCAGCGCCACTCCGTCCGCGTCTCGCTCCAGACGTCCCCGTACGGCGGCACCACCGCCGTCGTGTTCATCCCGGCGCCCCTGCTCACCGAGGCACCCGAGACCAACGGCACCGGATTCCGCCTCGACAAGCCCGACCGCGACGAACGCAGGGCGGTCGGCCCCGGCCGCACCGGCGGTGCGCCCGGCCTGCCCGGCGCACCGCGGCGGCCCGGCCTGGCGGGCGTACCCGTGCAGGCCGGCCCCTCGATGGTGCTGGACGGCCCGGTGGAGCTGGAGGCCCCGATCAGCGTGCTGGGCCTGGACGACGCCGAGGTGCTGGACGGCATCCCGGGCATCGACGACGCCCCCTCCCGCGGCGGCCTGCTCGGCGGCGCCCGGCCCGGCACCGCGGCGCAGGAACGTCACGCCGGCGGACCCGTACGACTGGAGAGCGCCCGCCTGGACGGCGTACCCGGCGACGGCGGCCGGACCGAGGGCCCGCGCCTGGAGGCCGCCCGCGCCGACTCCGCACGCCCCGTCTCCGGCGGCCCCGTGCCGCTGCCGCGCCGGCGCCGCACGCCCACGCTGGTCGCCGACCACGGGCGCCGCGTCGACACCCGCCCGGTGTCGGTCGTGCCCCAGCCGGCCCCTGCCGAGCCCGCACCCGTCCGCGAGGGCGGCCCCGCGGGGCGGACCGCACGCCCGGCCACCCGGGACGCAGGCCCCCACGGCCCGACGGGCCCGGACCGCGCCGCCCTGGCCGGTCGACCCGCAGGCAGGGAGCCGGCCACCGGCGGCGAACCGCCCACCGGGCCCGGCGGACTGCCCCGCCGCATCCGGCAGGCCAGCCTGGCTCCCCAGCTCAAGGACGCGCCGCCGGCACCGGCGCCGACCGGACCGGCCGACGACCGGGACGCGGAGGAAGTGCGCAGCAGGATGTCCGCCCTCCAGCGCGGCTGGTCGGCGGGCCGACGGCACAACGCCGGGCAGCCGCCCGGTCCAGCCCTGAACGACCCACGCAACGCAAGCAGCACATCGGAGGGGGACGGTCGATGACCGCACCGCAGACCGCAGCGCACGAATCCGGCAGCCGGGGCGACGGCCAGCTGAACTGGCTCCTCGACGAGTTGGTCGACCGGGTCGGCAGCATCCGCAAAGCGCTGGTCCTCTCCGGGGACGGACTGCCGACCGGCCGCTCCAAGGACCTCACCCGCGAGGACAGCGAGCACCTGGCCGCGGTCGCCTCGGGCTTCCACAGCCTGGCCAAGGGCGTCGGCCGCCACTTCGAGGCGGGCCAGGTCCGCCAGACCGTGGTCGAGCTCGACGAGGCCTTCCTCTTCGTCACGGCCGCGGGTGACGGCAGCTGCCTGGCCGTCCTGTCCGATGCGGACTCCGACGTCGGCCAGGTCGCGTACGAGATGACCCTGATGGTCAAGCGAGTGGGCGCCCACCTGGCGACCGCGCCGCGCGGCGGGGCCCCAGCCGGAGGGTGAGGCGGACCGCATGACGGCCACAGGTCCGATCCCCACCCCGTACCACCCGGAGGACTCCGCGGACGCGTTCCAGGAGCCGGAGGGCCCCGACGGCCTCCGGCACCCGGACGCGGCCCCGGAGGACGCGTTCCCGGTGTCCGACCCGTACCCGGCGTCCGACCCGTCCGGTCCTCACCCGGCGGACGCGTTCGCCGCGCAGGAGCCCTCCGCCGCCGACGCCTACCCGGCCCCGGGCCAGGAGCCCGTGGGCGCGTCCGCGGGGGAGTACCGCGAGGACCCCGCGCACTGGTTCGACGACGAGGCCGGCCCGGTGGTCCGTCCGTACGCGATGACCCGCGGCCGGACCAGCAGCGCCGGCCGCCTCAGGCTCGACCTCATCGCCCTCGTCGTCGCGGAGCCCGGCGAGGACCCGGAGTGGGAGCAGACCCTCTCCCCGGAGCACGCCGACATCCTCGGCCTGTGCCGGACCAGGCCCCAGTCCGTCGCCGAGCTCGCGGCCGAACTCGACCTGCCGGTCGGGGTGGTCCGCGTCCTCATCGGCGACCTCGTCGACGACCGGCTGGTGCACGTCACCCGGCCGGTCCCGCCGGCCGAACTGCCTGACGAATCCATTCTCCGTGAGGTGATCGATGGCCTTCGGGCGCTCTAGCCGGCCCGCCGGCACCGCCACGCACACCGGAGCGGGCGGTCCCGCCCCGGTGGAGCCGCTGACCCTGAAGATCCTCGTCGCGGGAGGCTTCGGGGTGGGCAAGACCACCCTGGTCAGCTCCGTGAGCGAGATCCGGCCGCTGCGCACCGAGGAGTCCCTCTCGGAGGCGGGCCGGCCGGTCGACGACACGGTGGGGGTGGAGGGCAAGAGCACCACCACCGTCGCGATGGACTTCGGGCGGATCACCCTGCGCGACGACCTCGTGCTGTACCTGTTCGGAACGCCCGGGCAGGACCGCTTCTGGTTCCTCTGGGACGAGCTGGCACAGGGCGCGCTCGGCGCGGTGGTGCTCGCCGACACCCGGCGCCTGCAGGACTGCTTCGCCGCCGTGGACTACTTCGAGCGGCGCGGCATCGCCTTCGTGGTCGCCGTGAACTGCTTCGACGGTGCCGACCGGCACCCCGCCGACACGGTGCGCCAGGCCCTCGACCTGGACCCCGACGTGCCGGTGCTGCTCTGCGACGCCCGGCAGCGCTCGTCCGCGAAGGAGGTGCTGGCCGCGGTCGTGGAGCACGCCCTCGACCTGGCCCGCGCCCACCGGGCGCCCGCCCGCGCCTGACCGACCGCGCGGCGGCAGCCCGTACGCACGGCAACGCGGCCCGTACCCCCGCCGACTGGGGTACGGGCCGCGTGCGGTGTCCAAGGAGTGTTCTCCCGCTGCGGGGGCCCGTCAAGCACCCTCGCTGCAGTCCGTGCCGGGATCACTCCGGGGAGCCACCGGGGCCGGGCGGCGCTCCCCGCGGAGCGGACGGCGCGGACCGCTCACCGGCCGATCGCCGGGCTGCGCGCCGGCCGCCGGCGGGACCGCTCACCGGCCGCCGGCCGCGGACCTCTCACCGACACGCGCATCGGACGGGTCACCGGACCGCCACGATGGCCGAGCCGTGCCCGAAGAGGCCCTGGTTCGCGGTGATCCCGGCCCGCGCCCCGGGGACCTGCCGGTCGCCCGCCGTGCCGCGCAGCTGCCAGGTCAGCTCGCACACCTGGGCGATCGCCTGGGCCGGCACGGCCTCGCCGAAGGAGGCCAGCCCCCCGCTGGCGTTCACCGGGATCCGCCCGCCCAGCGCCGTCGCCCCCTCGCGCACGAGCTTGGCGCCCTCGCCCTCCGCGCACAGGCCGATGTCCTCGTACCACTCCAGCTCCAGCGCGGTGGACAGGTCGTACACCTCGGCCAGGGACAGGTCCCCGGGACCCAGCCCCGCCTCCTCGTAGGCGGCGGCCGCGATGGAGGAGCGGAAGCTCCCCGGCGCGGGCTCGACCGCCACAGCGGAGTCGGTGCCGATGTCGGGGAGGTCGAGCACCGTGCGCGGGTAGGTCGGGGTCACCGTCGACACCGCCCGGATCCGCACCGGATCGGCCACCCCGCGCGAGCGGGCGAAGTCCATGCCGGTCAGCACCAGGGCCGCGGCCCCGTCCGAGGTGGCGCAGATGTCCAGCAGCCGCAGCGGATCGGCCACCACTGCCGAGGCCGCGACCTCCTCGGCCGTGACGGGCTTGCGGTACCGGGCGTTCGGGTTGAGCGCCCCGGCCGCGGCGTTCTTCACCTTGACCAGCGCGAAGTCCTCGGGGGTGTCGCCGTACACGGCCATCCGACGGCGCGCGTACAGCCCGAAGTACGCCGGGTTGGTCGCGCCCAGTACGCGGAACCGCACCCAGTCCGGGTCGTCCGGCCGGTCCCCGCCCGCCGGGGCGAAGAACCCCTTGGGTGCCGAGTCCGCACCCACCACGAGCACCACGTCGGCGAGCCCCGCGAGGATCTGTGCCCGCGCCGCGCCCACCGCCTGTGCCCCCGAGGCGCAGGCCGCGTACACGCTGGTCACCCGCGCCCCCTGCCAGCCGAGCGCCCGCGCGAAGGTGGCCCCGGCGACGTAGCCCGGGTACCCGCCGCGCACCGTGTCCGCGCCCACCACCGAGTCCACGTCGGACCACTCCAGGCCCGCGTCGGCCAGCGCGGCCCGCGCGGCCGCCGTCCCGTACTCGACGAAGCTTCGGCCCCACTTGCCCCAGGGGTGCATGCCCGCACCGAGCACCGCCACGTCGCCGCTCACGACCGCACCTCCACGGGCCGGAACCGCCACGTGGTCCAAACGGTGTCCGCGTCCTCGTTGAGCACGCCCGGCACCACCTCCACGGTCGTCCCGACCTCCAGGTCGGCCGTGGTCACACCGGTCTCGGCCTGCCCCAGCACCACCATCCGCTCCGCCTCCAGCTCCACGGCGAGCAGCGTGTACGGCTCCCAGGGCGCGTCCGGATCGGAGACGTACGGCGCCGGCGGGCGGTACCTGCCGTCGGTGTACGACCAGACGCGGCCGCGCCGCGACAGGGGCACCTCCGCCAGCTCACCGCCGGCGCAGGCCGGGTTGCGGCAGAAGGAGTCCTCCCGAGGGAAGAACACCGAGGCACAGGCCGTGCACCGGGTGCCCAGCAGGCGGAACTCCTCCTCGCCCGACGCGAGCGTGACGTGGGTGAACCAACCGGCCACGACCGGTGTGCGTGTGCGCGCCAAGACCCCTCCCCGGCATCTGATCTGACGATACGTCAGAAGTCTGCCACGGGGCGGGCCCGCGGGTCAGCGGTTCTCCGCCAGCCACTTCTCCGCTGTCTCGGCCAGCTCGGCGTCCCGCCCGGCCAGCATCATCCGTATCATCTGGGCGTCACCGCGCAGCGACCACGCGGGATGCCCGAAGGTCGCCGGGTTGTTCCCCTCGATCAGGAAGTGCGCGGGCCAGGCCGTGCCGTACCCGATGAGGGGGAGAGCGGCGGCGTACCGCTTCCGCCCCCGGGCCAGCCCGTACACCGTGACGGCCAGCCCGGTCAGCGTCCCCGCCAGGTGCACCCAGCGGGTGGCGGCGCGGGAGTGCATGGCGACGTAGTAGGGCCAGAATTCCTCGTACGACTCGAAAGAGCGCTCTGCTGCCATGTCCCGACGGTACTGCGGCCCGCCGACAACGTGACCGGTACGTCGAAGGAGGTTTCGGGGAACGGCTCGGTCCTGAGCGTGAAGTGCCACCACTCCTCGGGCAGGTTGACGAACCCCACGGCCTCCAGGGCCCCCTTCAGCCGCATCCGCCCCGCCCGCTGCTCCGCCGTCACCCGCCGGTCTTCGGTGTGGGAGAGGGGGTCGAAGAGGTCGAACGCCCCGCCCATGTCGACCTCGTGGCCGCCCCTGGCCCCAACCCCGGCCGCGCCGCCGGTGCCCTGGCCCGGCAGCCGCACCAGCGTCACGTCCACCGTGCTGCCCCGGCTGTGCGCGGACCGCTCGGCGATGTACCCCAGCTCGAAGAGCCGGCCCTTCTCGACGCGCGGGTAGAACTCCGCCTTCGTCCGCTGGTCCGCCGGGTCCCGCGCCCACCGCACGAAGTGCGCCACCGCCCGGCGCGGCCGGTAGCAGTCGTACACCTTCAGCCCGAACCCCCGGGCCAGCAGAGCCCGCTGCGCCCGCGCCAGAGCCCGGGCCGCCTCCCGGGAGAGCAGGCAGACCCCCTCCTCGTACCCGTCCACCCGCACGCCCAGGAGGTTGTGCTCCGTGGCGTACCGCATGTCCTCGGCCACGCTCGGATCCACGTCCCGCAACGCCACGAGCCCGGCGGGCCCCCCACCCGAGGCCCCGGCACCCCCCGCCCCCACGAGCAGCACCGTGCACACGAGCCCCACCAACCGGACCCGAAATCCCCCGACAGGCATCCATCGCATGGCCCTTGCTCTACCATCCCCACCGTGTCAGCACCGGTGAAGGACTCGCACTGCTCCGCCTGCGGAGCCCCCTACCCGCCCGCCGCGACGTGGCCCCGCACCTGCCCCGCCTGCGCGACCGTGGCGTACCGCAACCCGCTGCCCGTCGCGGTGGCCCTGCTCCCCGTCGTGGACGACGAGGGCACCGGCCTGGTGGTCATCACCCGCACCATCGAACCCGCCCGCGGCGGCACCGCACTCCCCGGCGGCTTCATCGACCACGGCGAGGACTGGCGGACCGCCGTCGTCCGCGAACTCCGCGAGGAGACGGGCATCGAGGCCCCCGCGGACCAGGTCGAGCTCGCCGACGCACTCAGCTCCCCGGCCGGCCACCTGCTCCTCTTCGGCCTCCTCCCGCCCCGCCCGCGCACCGAGCTCCCGCCCCCGGTCCCCACCGCCGAGACCACCGGCTGGCACACCCTCCGCACCCCCGCCCCCCTGGCCTTCCCCCTCCACACCCGGGCCGCGTCCGCCTGGTTCGCCGGCCGCTACACCCCCTCCACCCGCGGCCCTGCCTGACCCGCCCGCCGCATCCGCACGGCTAACGGTCGTACACGGTCACCGCTATGTCCCGCGCGCACAGCTCCTCCGTGACCAGCGGCTCGATCCGGTCCCACTTCCCGCCGGCCAGCCCGCACCCGATCCGCGGCATGTGCACGGAAGCCCCCAGCTCCGTCGCGTGCCCGGCGAGCGCGCGCAGGCACCGCGCCACGGCGTCGTACCGGATCGGCGGCCCCCCGCTGCCGGTCCTGATGCCCCGCTGGCCGACCATGTTGGCCACCCACGTGTCCTCCCCGACGCGGACGAGCCGTACCGCGCCCAGCCCGAAGTCGTGGCCCGCCCGCCACCGGCGCGAGAGGGCGAGGACGAAGCCCTTGCCCCAGCCGCCCAGGTCGTTGCAGACATGCGTGATGATCTTCGGCCCCCTGGCCTGCGGGACGGTCGCGTCCCCGGCGATGATTTCGAGTTCCCTCACCACCCCATGCTCGCCCCCACCACTGACAGCCACGGCACCGAAGCCCCGTCACACCCCCCGCACCCGGACAGGCAGTCCCGGCTGCGAGCCGTCCTCGCGCTCCACCCACACCTGGCCGCCAGCCCAACGCGAGACGAACCGCTCCACCTCCGGCAGCGCGAAGCCGTCCCCCTCGTCCCGTACGAGCAGACCGCCTCCCGTCCGGCCGAGCGCCGGCGCCCACACCTCCAGCTCCAGACCCTCCGCGCCCCGCACCGGCACCACCGCACCCGCCCGCGCCAGCACCGGCACCCGCCCCGCCGGCGCGTCCAGCAGCACCTGCCCCGGACCCTCGTACGCGGCCCCGGTGGCCGTGTCGTACCACCGCCCCCGCGGCAGCCGCACCGCCCGCCGGTCCGCACCCGGTTCCAGCACCGGAGCCACCAGCAGCGCGTCCCCCAGCAGGAAGGCGTCCTCGCAGTCCCGCAGCGCCCGGTCCTCCGGAGCCCCCCACCACACCGGCCGCACGTACGGCGCCCCGGTCCGGTGGGCCAGCTGCGCCAGCGTCACGAAGTACGGCCGCAGCCGCTCCCGTTCCGCCAGCGCCGCCCGCGCGTGCTCCAGCACCTCCGCCCCGAACTCCCACGGCTCCCGGCGCCCCGCCCAGATCGCGGCATGGGTGCGGAACAGCGGCAGGTACGCCCCCAGCTGGAACCACCGCAGGTACAGCTCCGGCGACGGCGAACCGCCGAACCCGCCCACGTCGGGACCCGAGTACGGCACCCCGCACAGCCCCAGCCCCAGCACCAGCGCCAGCGACGCCCGCAGCCCCGGCCAGCCCGTCTCCACGTCACCCGACCACGTGCCCCCGTACCGCTGCATCCCCGCCCACCCCGACCGCGAGAACAGGAACGGCCGCTCCGCCGGGCGCAGCCGCACCAGCGCCTCGTACCCCGCCCGCGCCATGGCCAGCCCGTACACGTTGTGCGCGGCGCGGTGGTCGCCGCCCGCCCCCTCCAGCGCGTGCCGCGCCGACCGAGGCAGCGTCATGTCCCCGAACGGCCGGAACGACACCGGCTCGTTCATGTCGTGCCACACCCCCGAGAAGCCCTGGCCCAGCCGCTCCGCGTACAGCCCGCCCCACCACTCCCGCGCCGCCGGATCCGTGAAGTCCGGATACACGCACTCACCCGGCCACACCTCCCCGCGGACCTCCCGCCCGCGCCCGTCCCGCACGAACGCCCCCGCCGCGCGCCCCCCTTCGTAGACCGCGTCCCCCGGCTCCGCCTTCACCGCCGGGTCCACGATCGACACCAGCCGCACGCCCTGCTCCCGCAACTCCCCGGCCAGCGCCGGAAGATCCGGGAACCGCTCCCGGTCCACGGTGAACACCCGGTGCCCGTCGTAGTGGTCGATGTCCAGGTGCACGGCCGCCAGCGGCAGCCCCCGCTCCCGGTACCCCGCCACCACCCGGCGAACCTCGCGCTCGCTGCCGAACCCCCACCGGGCGTGCTGGTACCCCAGTGCCCAGGACGGCGGGACCGCGGCAGCCCCCGTCAGCCCGGCCCACCCGCGCAGCACCCGCGCCGGCGTCCCCACCAGCACCCAGACCCGCAGCGGGCCGCCCTCCATGCGCAGCTCGGACACGCCGGGCCGGTCCTGACCCGACCCCGCGCCCTCCTCGCCCTCGCGCAGCGTCACGCGCCCGTCCCACGTGCTGTCGTGGAACATCAGGTGAGTCCCCGCGTCCGACACCACCACCTGCACCGGCATCGTGATGTACAGCGGATCGTCCTCCGGGCCGAAACCGCCCCGCGGGTCCGTGTTCCACAGCCGGTACGTGCCGTCCCGCAGCCGGGGCCCCGACGCCCGCCCTCCCAGCCCGAAGAACCGCGCGTCCGCGGGCACCTCGGCCCGCGCCAGCCACCGCGCCCCGCCCACCGCGCGCCCCGCAGCCCCGACGGGCACCCCGTCGACCCCGGTGCCCGCCTCCCCGCCACCGGCCCGCGCCGCCCCGGCCCGCGGACTCCCGTCCGCAGCCTCCCCCACCGGCTCCCACCAGCGCGGCGGCAGCTCCCGCCGCAACATCGCGCCCCCCGGCGTCCGCACCTCCACCGCCCCGGTCCGCGACACCACCACGGTCACCCGCTCCGACACCACCCGCCAGCCGCCGTCCGTGTCCGGCTCCAGAACCGCCCGTGCATCGGGCTCCGGCCCGCCGCCCGCCAGCGCGTACGACGGCGTACACCCCGCACCGTCCCACCCCCAGAACACCGCGCCGCCCACCGCGACCATCACCCGCAGCTGCGAACGGGCGAACCTCAGCACTCCGCCACCCGGCCGGGGCTCGGCACCCGTCAGCGCCCCCGGCACCCGCGCCCGCTCCGCACCCCGCCGAGGCAGCGCCGCCGCGTCCGCCCGGTCGTGCCGCCAGGCCGTACGCAAAGCGCGCAGGCCACGGGCCGATCCGGCGTCCTTCACCGTCCGTACGAGATCACGAGCGTCCATGCCGATCACCCTGCCACCCGCCCCCGGCCGCGCGGGCTCCGTTCAACTGGCGTTCACCCACATCCGGGACCCCGCCGACCTGTGGCCACCCGCTCTGGTGCGGATGTCGATCACGTGGCATGGTCCCTCTGAGCCTGACGCGCACCACCCCCCGCGCGCCGGCACCGTACGCAGACCCCGCGCAGAGCCGCCGAACACCGGGAGCCGAAGACCCATGACCTCAGCCACTCCGCAGCCCGCACCCCTCTGGCAGCCGAGCCCCGAGCGGATCGCCGCCGCCCGGAT
This sequence comes from Streptomyces sp. NPDC086023, assembly GCF_044540325.1. Taxonomy (NCBI): domain Bacteria; kingdom Bacillati; phylum Actinomycetota; class Actinomycetes; order Kitasatosporales; family Streptomycetaceae; genus Streptomyces; species Streptomyces sp. NPDC086023. The sequence continues at coordinate 5,640 of NZ_JBITRX010000008.1, read as the reverse complement.
CACGGCCTTCCAGAGCTGGGCCGCCGAGCGGTACGGGGCGCCCGCCGACGGCGGCTACGCCGCGCTCCACCGCTGGTCCGTCGACGAGCTCGACACCTTCTGGCGCGCCGTCGCCGACTGGTTCGACGTCCGCTTCACCACCCCGTACGAGCGCGTCCTCGGCGACCGCGCCATGCCCGGCGCCGAATGGTTCCCCGAGGCCACCCTCAACTACGCCGAGCACGCCCTGCGCGCCGCGGAGGACCCGGCCCGCGCCGGGGACGCCGCCCTGCTGTACGTCGACGAGACCCACGACCCCGAGCCCGTCACCTGGGCCGAGCTGCGCCGCCAGGTCGGCGCCCTGGCCGCCCGGCTCCGCGAACTCGGCGTCCGCCCCGGCGACCGCGTCAGCGGCTACGTCCCCAACATCCCGCAGGCCGTCACCGCGCTCCTCGCCACCGCCGCCGTCGGCGCCGTATGGACCTCCTGTGCCCCCGACTTCGGCGCCCGCAGCGTCCTCGACCGCTTCCAGCAGGTCGAGCCGGTCGTCCTCTTCACCGTCGACGGCTACCGCTACGGCGGCAAGGAGCACGACCGCCGCGACACCGTCACCGAACTCCGCGCCGAGCTCCCCTCCCTGCGCGCCGTCGTGCACATCCCGCTCCTGGGCACCGGGACCCCCGAGGGCGCCCTGTCCTGGGACGAGCTGACCGCCGGCACCGACGAGCCCGTCTTCGAGGCCGTCCCCTTCGACCACCCCCTCTGGGTGCTGTACTCCTCCGGCACCACCGGCCTCCCCAAGGCCATCGTCCAGTCCCAGGGCGGCATCCTCCTGGAGCACCTCAAGCAGCTCGGCCTGCACTGCGACCTCGGCCCCGAGGACCGCTTCTTCTGGTACACCTCCACCGGCTGGATGATGTGGAACTTCCTCGTCTCCGGCCTGCTCACCGGCACCACCGTCGTCCTGTACGACGGCAGCCCCGGCTACCCCGAGACCGGTGCCCAGTGGCGGATCGCCGAGCGCACCCGGGCCACCCTCTTCGGCACCTCGGCCGCCTACGTCATGGCCTGCGGCAAGGCGGACGTCCACCCCGCCCGCGACCACGACCTCTCCGCCGTGAAGTGCGTCGCCACCACCGGCTCGCCCCTGCCGCCCGACGGCTTCCGCTGGCTCCACGACGAAGTCGCGGACGACCTCTGGATCGCCTCCGTCAGCGGCGGCACCGACGTGTGCAGCTGCTTCGCCGGGGCCGTCCCCACCCTCCCCGTCCACATCGGCGAACTCCAGGCCCCCTGCCTCGGCACCGACCTCCAGTCCTGGGACCCCGCCGGCAAGCCCCTCGTCGGCGAGGTCGGCGAGCTGGTCGTCACCAACCCCATGCCGTCCATGCCGATCCACTTCTGGAACGACCCCGACGGCAGCCGCTACCGCGACAGCTACTTCGAGATGTACCCCGGCGCCTGGCGCCACGGGGACTGGATCACGATCACCGACCACGGCTCCGTGATCATCCACGGCCGGTCCGACTCCACGCTCAACCGCCAGGGCGTCCGGATGGGCTCCGCCGACATCTACGAGGCCGTCGAACGCCTCCCCGAGATCAAGGAATCCCTGGTCATCGGCCTGGAGGAGGCCAACGGCGGCTACTGGATGCCGCTCTTCGTGCACCTCGCCCCCGGCGCCGCCCTCGACGACGACCTCCGCGCCCGCATCAAGGCGACCATCCGCGAGCAGCTCTCCCCGCGCCACGTCCCCGACGAGATCATCGAGGTCCCCGCGATCCCGCACACCCTGACCGGCAAGCGGATCGAGGTCCCCGTCAAGCGCCTGCTCCAGGGCACCCCGCTCGCCAAGGCCGTCAACCCCGGCTCCGTCGACAACCTCGACCTCCTCCGCTTCTACGAGGAGCTCGCCCGCACCCGCCGCTGAACCTCACTCACGGTGGCGTTGTCAGTGCCCACGGTTACTTTGGGTGAGCACTGACAGCCACCGCAGTGGGGGGACACCATGGCGTCGTACGCCAAGCACACCGGAAACCTGCGCCGCAGCCTGCGCCGCGAAGCCCCGAGCACCGTCGGCCTCCTCGCCGACCCCGAGGACTTCGCGGCCATGGCACGGTACGAAAGCTTCCCCTTCGAGGACCATCCCGCCTACCTCCGGCAGGTCGAAGGACTCCTCAGATCACTCGCCGCCCAGGGCATCCACACGACCGTCGCCCTCTTCGATCCGGAGGACTACGCCGACTACTGCCGCGACCAGCGGCTCGCGCCGGACTCCGCCGCCGCCCGCACCCGCTTCACCGCCGAGGTCGCCGGCACCGGCGCCGGCGTCCCCTACACCGGCCAGTCCATCGGCGAGCTGGCCACGCTCGTCATCGACGAGACCGTCCGCCAGGCCACCTGGGAGTACGCCACGCTCCTCCTGGCCGGCCTCGGCCCCTGCGCCCACTGCGGCGAGGACATCGGACAGGCCTCCTTCGACCGCGCCACCCGCCTCCTGAAGCACCTCGTCGACGGCGCCGGCCCCGGCCGCCACCACCTGGTCTGCAGCATCCCCGCCGACGAGGAGCAGCTGACCACCGTCCTGCACGCCGACGCCACCGCGGACACCGGACCGGCCCGGCTCGACAGCCGCGAGGCGCTCGACTTCGTCACCGTCCTCGCCGCCGGACTCGCGCTCCGCGGACCCGGGGGAGTGGTCCTGCGCAGCACCACCCCGGACCTTCCCGACCGCGTCCACGCCTGGCGCCTGGACCACGGCGCCGTCCGCCCCCTGACCGCGGGCGAGGTGTTCAACGCCTACTGCACCGACGCGGAGACCGGCGAACTCGTCCCGCCCGAGCCCGGCGTCGAGCACCGCGCCGGGTACCCCGTCGACCACGAGGTCCCGCACCACCCGCGCGAGTAGACCCCACGGAAGCGAAGAAGGAGAGGGGCTCCCGCCTCTCGACAGGAACCCCTCCCCTCTCTCACACGACGCACCTCGGCGCGTCACCGGCTCACTCGCCGGACAGCACCGCCTGCGCGGCCACCCGCGCCTCGTCGGCGGAATCCGCGGCACGGGCCGCGGCTGCCGCACGCTCGCACTGAGCCAGCGTGTACTTCGCCAGCGTCGCCCGCACGTACGGAATGGAGGCGGCACCCATGGACAGACTGGTCACACCCAGACCCGTCAGCACACAGGCGAGCAGCGGGTCCGACGCGGCCTCGCCACAGACACCACAGCTCTTGCCCTCGGCCCTGGCCGCCTCGGCGGACATGGCGATCAGGTCGAGCAGCGCCGGCTGCCACGGGTCCTGGAGGCGGGACACCGCACCCACCTGGCGGTCGGCGGCGAAGGCGTACTGCGCCAGGTCGTTCGTGCCCAGCGACAGGAACTCGACCTCCTGGAGGATCGAGCGGGCGCGCAGCGCGGCCGACGGGATCTCGACCATCGCGCCGAACTTCGCCTGGAGACCCGCCTCGCGGCAGGCGTCCGCGAAGGCCTTCGCGTCCGTCCGGTCGGCCACCATCGGGGCCATGACCTCCAGGTACACCGGCAGCCCCTCGGCCGCCTTCGCCAGGGCGGTCAGCTGGGTGCGCAGCACCTCCGGGTGGTCCAGCAGGCTCCGCAGACCGCGCACGCCCAGCGCCGGGTTCGGCTCGTCCGCCGGGGTCAGGAAGTCCAGCGGCTTGTCGGCACCCGCGTCGAGCACGCGCACCACCACCCGGCCCTCCGGGAAGGCCTCCAGCACCTTGCGGTACGACTCGATCTGCTTCTCCTCGGACGGCGCCTTCTTGCTGTCGTCCAGGAAGAGGAACTCCGTGCGGAAGAGACCGACACCCTCGGCCCCCGCCTCCACGGCCGCCGGCACGTCCGCCGGACCGCCGACGTTGGCGAGCAGCGGCACCTTGTGCCCGTCGGAGGTGGCGCCCGGACCGGAGGAGGCGGCCAGCGCCGCCTTGCGCTCCGCCGCGGCGGCCTCCAGCTCGGCCCGCTTCTCCGGGCTCGGGTCGACGAAGATGTCGCCCGTGCTGCCGTCGACGGCGATCACCGTGCCCTCCGCCAGCTCGCCCGCGCCCGGCAGCGCCACGACGGCCGGGACGCCCAGCGCCCGGGCCAGGATGGCGCTGTGGCTGGTCGGCCCGCCCTCCTCGGTCACGAAGCCGAGCACCAGCGCGGGGTCCAGCAGCGCCGTGTCGGCGGGTGCCAGGTCCCGGGCGATCAGCACGTACGGCTCGTCGCTGTCCGGCACGCCCGGCATCGGCACGCCCAGCAGGCGGGCCACGATGCGATTGCGCACGTCGTCGAGGTCGGCCACCCGGCCGGCCATGTACTCGCCGGCCCCGGCGAGCAGCTCGCGGTACGAGGCGAAGGCGTCGTACACCCCGCGCTCCGCCGTGCTGCCGACGGCGATCCGCCGGTCCACGTCCGCCATGAGCTCCGGGTCCTGCGCGATCATGGCCTGGGCCTCCAGCACGTGCTGGGCCTCGCCACCGGCCAGCTGGCCACGCGCGATGAGGTCGGCAGCCACGGCTTCCACGGCCTTGCGGGCGCGCCCCTGTTCGCGCTCCGCGTCCTCCGCGGGGATCTGCCTGGCCGGCGGTTCGAGTACCGCCGTGCCCATGTGCCGTACCTCGCCGATCGCCACTCCGTGGCTCACGCCGACGCCTCGCAGCGTTGTCTCCATTTCACCCGTCTCCGATAGTGCGGCGGACCCGCCCGCCGCGATGGATGTCCGACTCGCCTGGGCGGCGAAGGGCACGTCAGGCCCAGCTGAAGAGGCTGTCTCCGGCCTTCACGTCACCCTCGACGACGTCAGAGAGCGCGTCGGCGGTGGCCTCCAGGGCCACGATCGGGCAGATGGGGGACTTGCCGGCGGCCTCGACGGCGGCCGGGTTCCACTTCACGACGGCCTGGCCGCGCGTGACGGTGTCGCCCTTGTTGACGAGCAGCTCGAAGCCCTCGCCGTTGAGCTGGACAGTGTCGATGCCCAGGTGGGTGAGGACGCCGTGGCCCTCGGAGTCCACGACGACGAACGCGTGCGGGTGGAGGGAGACGACCACGCCGTCGACGGGGGCCACCGCCTCCGAAGGCTCGCGCACAGGATCAATGGCGGTACCGGGACCCACCATCGCGCCGGAGAACACCGGATCGGGCACTGCCGCGAGTCCGATGGCACGCCCGGCAAGAGGGGACGTCACGGTGGTCATGGAGGGCCTCCCAGGGGTGGGGCTTCGTCGTGTCGCCGTCACTATGCGTATGTGTCCGGCGTACTTTTTAGAAGGGTAAGACATAAGAAGTCCGGGTTCGCCCGGTGTTGGTCCCCACCTGGGCTGGCCCTTCGGTCCTGGAGACTAGTGGACTAGACCGGTGGACTAGACCACCATAGCCCGAGCGATTTGCTTCGTCACCGGGCGAGAGGTACTGTCTTAAGTCCTGCCCGACCGCCCGCGTGGTTCCACGTGATCGACGGAGGGCGGGCAACCCACTTCATCACTTCGCTGATCAGATCTCGATCTTTCGGCTCGTTCCGCATGCTTGCGGTCCGGGTGGTCGGAGAGAGCGAAAAGCGCTGATAGTGTGGGAAACGCCGAAAGGGAAAGCGACGGAAACGCCGCTGGAACCGGAAAGCGCCGAGGAAATCGGGTCGGAAAGATCTGATAGAGTCGGAAACGAAG